>DKMG01000047.1:0-20115 GCA_002469975.1 Proteobacteria bacterium UBA7420 | reverse complement strand
TCTAAGTAATACAAGTCTCTTTTCGTGTATTTATGATGATCAGGAAATGGATTTTTATCAAATTCAAAGTCTAAGCGTGAAAGGAGATCAAAAAATCTATTAGGATTTCCTACGCCTGCAACTGCATGGACTTGCTTGTGCATCGGCCAGCTGTCAACGTCATACTCTTTTCCTGAATTTAAATGAATGAATTTTGATGGGGTTAAGGTCATCAGTATTTCATCGCCTTCGGTAGGGCCTCCGTTGTTCACAATAAAATCTACATCTTTTAATCTGCCCTTAGGCTCTCGTAGAGGGCCGGCTGGAAAAGCTAAACCATTTCCAAGGCGTCTAGCACCATCAATCACTGCAATCTCTAATTTGCGATCCATCCTATAATGCTGGAGACCATCGTCTGAAATAATAACGTCGCAATCATACTTCTCTTGAAGTGTTTTTGCAGCTCTAGATCTATCTTTATCTACAAAGAAAGGTAATTGTAATTTTGCTAAAAGCTGTGCTTCATCGCCAGTTTGCTTGAACGTTGTCTCGTGATTAACCTCAAGGGTGCCAGAAAATTTACCACCATAGCCGCGACTAACTAAACCTGGCTTAAAGCCTCGTTTTTTAAGGGCAGAGGCAATGTGTTTCACTAGAGGTGTTTTACCTGTGCCGCCCATCGAAATATTGCCTACCACTACAATTGGGATTGCTGACTTCCAGACTTTGCCAGGATTTTTCAGGTAGGAGTTTTTTCTCCATCTCACCAAGGCTGAAAAAATTATAGTGAGGGGAGACAGAAGATATAGCCACAAACTCTTCTTGTACCATGCATCGATAAGAAAGCCTTGTTGTGCTGGCTCATCTTTGAAAGATGGTAAATAATCCTTAGAGATAGATTTTCGAGTTTTAACGCCAGATTTCCCAGAGTCACTAAACTTGTTCTTATAAAGATTTTTATATATGCCCTCTTGATCCAATAATTCATTGTGTGTTCCAAACTCTGCTACGGTGCCCTCATCAATTACCAATATCTTGTTGGCGTTCTCAATGGTTGAGAGTCGATGCGCAATAACAATGGTTGTTCTATTGTTAATTAGCTTCTCAATGGCTTCTTGCACAATTAATTCAGATTCATTGTCTAGCGCTGAAGTTGCCTCATCCAAAATAATAATGGGTGAGTTTTTGTAGAAAGCTCTAGCGATCGCAAGGCGCTGTCTTTGGCCGCCAGAAAGAAGAACTCCATCATCTCCAATTTCTGACTTGTAGCCTTCAGGCAATTTGTTAATAAATTCAATGCATCCTGAAATCTCAGCTGCTTCCCTCAGCTTTGCTTCATCAATCTGGGTTTCCCCATAAGCAATATTTTTTTCAATAGTGTCATTAAAAAGCGTTGGGGACTGGTTAACAATAGAGATAGAATTGCGAAGAAAGCTGAGTTTATAGTCCATGATGCTAACACCATCAATGAGAATCTCACCTGTGAAGTCAGAGTAAAACCTTGAAAGTAAATTTGCGATAGTGGATTTACCAGATCCAGACTTACCAACAATAGCTATCGTTTCATTTTGAGCGATGGAGAAGTTTAAGTTTTTTAGAACTAAGTCTTGAGGGTTGTAGGCAAAATTAACATCCTTAAACTCCACTTGACCGATTATAGGTGACTCTATATCTCCAGAATCAACCTCCTCTTTTGTATCTAGCTGGTCAAAGATCTCAACTGCTGCAGCCAAGCCTTTTTGAATGACTGCATTAATATTAGACAGCTGCCTAATAGGCTTAGCCATGAGACCAGCAGCAGTTATAAAGGCAACAAAATTTTCAGCACTCAGTTCAATGCCCAGTTGAGCTCCAAGCGCAAAGTAGGCAACAATAGAGAGAGAAATAGAAACCAGCAGCTGAATAATTGGGGTGGCAAGATTTGAAGTAGCCTCCAGCTTTAAATTTTGGTTTTTATTAGATGCGTTAGCCTCTAAAAATCTTTTAGTTTCATAGGCTTCAGCATTAAATGATTTAATTTCCAGGTTGCCATCCACCGCCTCAGAAGCAAGATGAGTGACATCTCCCATGGCTGTTTGTATGGTCTTAGCTAGTTTTCTGAGTCTTTTACCAGCCACATATACAATTAATGCAATAAATGGAGTTGTTACTAACAGCAAGAGTGTTAATTTCCAGTTCAGGGAGAGCATATACACCATTAAACCAATAAGTAAAAAGCCTTCACGAACAAAGGTTTTAATAGCATTGGATGCTGCACCAGAGACCTGAGTAGTCGTAAAGGTAATCCGATTAATTAACTGGCCAGATTGGTTCTGATCAAAATAAAGCTTAGGAAGATTTATTAATTTTGAGAACAGCTCAGATCGTAGATCATGAACAATGCCAAAACCAACTCGAGACATAAAGTAGTTACCTATAAAAAAGCCTACTCCTCTGCCCAAAGCAATAAATATCAATGCTAAGACAAGATAAATGCTGAAATCTGTTTCGCTGGAATTGATAAAAGCAATGATGCGCCTAATCCATTCAACCGCTGCAATATCAGCAGCTGCAAACATCAAAAAGCCAACAATGCTAATAGCAAAGGAGAACTTAAATCTAAGGGTGTAAGAAAATAGTCTCTTTAGCGGGCTCATAGCTAGTCAGTATAAGTTTTAATTTGAATATTCTGAAACCCAGCGCTCTGTAACTTATCCATTAATAGGATAACCCACTCATGATAAGCCCTGTTTTCAATGGATAAAACAATAGTTTCAGATGGAGTAAAGGTGGCCTGGATTGCCATCATTAACTCATCGATTTGAGAGATATTAAACTCTTGGTTATTAACAACCAAAGTCCCCGTATCTAGCAAAATAATATTTTTATCAGCATTGGTTAGACTGGACGAGAAAGAGTCTGTGGTTGGTAGGTCAAGACTAAGATACTGATTGTTTTCAATTTTAGAGGTAACTACGAAAAAAATAACCAGCAGAAAGACAATGTCTATCAGCGGAGTAATTTCAATACTAAGAGCTCGCTCTTTATTCTTAAAAAACTTCATTTTTTGTATAAAAAATCTAGGAATAAAGAGGTATTTGCCTGCAGTAGAGACATGAGGTTAATAGTTTTTTGCTCAAAAAAGCGATAAAAGACTATTGATGGGACGGCGATAATTAGGCCAAATGCTGTGGTAATAAGAGCTTCGGAAATACCAGCCGCCAGCAAGTCTGCATTTGCGCTTCCGTTAATATCTATATTGCCAAATACTGTGATCATTCCGACCACGGTTCCCAGAAGCCCAAGCAATGGGCTGATGCTAGCAATAGTGCTGAGCATCGAGAGGTTTCTCTCAAGAATTAAATTAATTTCAGATGCTTTTTCCTCAGCCTTGGTCTCAGCAAACTCTCTAGATTCAGATTTATATTGATAGCAATAAGCCAATAAGTCACCCAGTTGAGAGGTAGAGGCAATCTCTTCCTGGTGCTCCACATGAAATGCATTTTTATTAATTAAGTTTTGTACTTGGCGCTGCAATCCCTTGGGTGCAACAAGTCTGCGTTGTAAAAACCATAGACGCTCTATAACTATTGAAATAAGCAAAATAGAGCAGACCAGTAAAGGCCAAATAAACCAGCCGCCGGAAATTAAAATACTATTCATGATCTAATTTTTGTAATTTACCATTTTCAATTCTATATACCTCATCAAGCTTATTCGCATAGTCCATGTCATGGGTTGCAACAAGTATGCCCATGTTAAACTTTTTAGATAAATTAATAGTTAATTCTTGAATGATTCCTGCATTATCGCTATCTAGGTTGCCCGTGGGCTCGTCCATGAGCAAGAAAGTCGGTTTGTGTGCAACTGCTCTGGCAATAGCAGCTCTCTGCCTTTCACCGCCAGACAACATGAATGGATAGTTATCTTTTAGATGAAAGATACCCAGCTCCTCAAAAATCGTAAAAATGCTTTGGCGATTAACTGCATGACTTTTAGAGCCCATGATCTGAAACGATAATTCGCAATTCTCTAGCAGTGTTAGATCCTCAAGTAAGTAATGGAATTGGTACACGAAACCGAAAAGACTAGATCGCATCTTGTGAAATTGTACTTTATTGCTCTCAGATAAATTTACATTATCGTAATAAATAGACCCAGTAACTGGTGTCTCTAGGCCTGCAAGAATTTGTAATAGTGTCGTTTTGCCGCACCCCGATGACCCAATAATGCCAATTGACTGACCTTCCACTAGCTCAAGAGAAATATCATCCAAGACATTCATGGAATGCTGAGAGTTAGCAAAACTCATAGAGATGTTTTTAGCTATTAGACTACTCATGGCGGAGGATGGTTACGGGGTTTAATTTTGCAGCCTTCGACGCTGGAAAATATGAGAATAATAAACTTAATACAATGCAGCTAATACTGATTTGGATGAGCTGAGAGAGGCGAAACTCGTATGGGAAATAATTAATAAAATAGCTATCCATCAGGCTTCTATTGATTAGGCTTTCAGAAAAATGAATAATTGAATCAATGTTTGGTGTGATTAATAGACCAAGAATCAGCCCAATAATAATCCCAAGAACACCAATGATCATACCTAGGGTGATAAAAATTCCAGTCAGTTGAGCATTACTGCAACCCATGGTCTTCAAGATAGCAATTTCTCTCTCCTTGGCCTTAACAGTCATCACTAAAGTGGAAAGAATATTAAAAGCCGCAACTGTGATAATAAGGAATAACATAAGGCTGATTAATTTTTTTTCTAATTGAATAGCCTGAAATAAAGTTCCATGGGTTCTCTGCCAGGAAGTAAAATAATAACCCTCATCTTGAGGAACATACCCATCAAGCAATCGATAACCAATGTCATTTGCTTCAAATAGATCAGATGTTTTAATTCTTACACCCTGCGTGGATTCGAGCGATAAGTTTAGCAAATTAGATGCTAAGTCATGGTGAATTAGTACTAAAGACTGATCAAGCTCTGCTTTTAACTCAAATATCCCTACAACCTCTAAAGAAAGCGACCGGGGGAAGGAGCCAAGAACTGAGGATCTTAAATTGGTGGTCATGATAGTAATGTCATCGCCCACAGTAATACCCAAATATCTACTTAACCAGCCGCCTATCACCACGCCCTCCTTGGCAGTCAAATCATCCAGGGAGCCTGCATACATGTAGTTGGGTAGAATAGAAATACTCTCTTCAAGTTCAGGAATGATGCCTGTGACAAAGACCCCTCTTGCCCTGTTATTAGCACTCATTAGCCCTTGAGTCTCAATGTAAGGACTGGCTGCTTGTACTTCTGGTGACTCAATCAACTGAGCTATGAGGTCATTATATTGAGTAATGGCACTTTCATTTCTGATAATAAGTTGCGGTACTACTCCAAGCACCCTTGTTTGCAGCTCTCGTTCAAAACCATTCATAACCGAAAGAACAATAACCAAAGCAGCAACACCGAGTGCAAGGCCAGCAATAGCCATAATAGAAGTGAAGGATGCAAAAGCACCCTTCTTAGAACGAAAATACTTGTAGCCCAAGTAAATAGGCAGTGAGGTCATGGCTTAAGTCAGTTGTTTAAGCACCTTCTCAATGTCTCCTTTGTAGGGAGGACGAATTGCAGACAACAACTTGTCAAATCTTGAGCCGATTTGCTTGTATATAGCTTTTGCATTACTAAAAGTTTTAAAGCCTTCTTCACCATGATAGCTTCCTATGCCTGAGGGGCCAACGCCACCAAATGGAAGATCTTCCTGCTGGATGTGACCCAGTACATCATTAACTGTTGCACCTCCAGAAGAAGTTCTGTTTAAAACACGATCTTCTTCTGAGCTGTTGGAGCCAAAATAATATAGCCCTAGAGGCTTATCATTAGCATTAACATAAGCAATAGAATCGTCTATATCTGTGAATTCTTTGATTGGAAGCAATGGCCCAAAGATTTCTTCTTGCATAATGTCCATATCATCTGTTGGATTCATCACTAAAGTTGGAGGAATTTTAAATGCCTCCTGTTGTGAAAAATCTTCATTTGCTGGGTTGATCTCGTCAATCTCAGCCCCTTTAGCCTTGGCGTCAGTTAAAAGGTTTTGCAGGCGATCATAATGCTTCTGATTAATAATAGAAGTGTAGTCATCGTTATGCTTGAGATCTGGATAAAAATCTGCAACGGCAGTTTTCATTGCAGAGACAAGCTCATCTTTCTTGTCTGAATGAACCATCACATAATCTGGAGCAAGGCATATTTGACCTGCATTCATAGTTTTGCCAAGCATGATTCTTTTTGCAGCTGTAACACTGTCAGCGGTATTGCTAACAATCACTGGGGATTTACCGCCCAACTCTAAAGTCACTGGGACTAAGTTCTCTGCGGCCGCTCGCATAATATGTTTACCAACAGCTCCGCTGCCAGTATACAAAAGATGATCAAACTTCTGCTGAGTAAAGGTAGCGCCAACCTCTGGACCACCCAGTATGGTTGCAAATTCTTCCTCATCAAAGGCTTTGTCGCACAGCTCTTTCATTAAAGCTGAGGTTTGTTCTGTGTATTCGCTAGGCTTATGCATGATTTGATTGCCTGCAGCAAAAATTGATGCAGCTGGAGAAAAAGTTAGGTAAGCAGGAAAGTTCCAAGGAGAAATCATCCCCACGGTTCCTAGAGGCTCATAGGCAACATGTGCCTTAGCACCCAATAGGCCCAATGGAAAATTAGGTTTTCTTTTTGAACCTGACATCCATTTTTTTAAATTCTTTTTTGCATACTCAATGCTTGGAACGATCGTATAGACATCCGTAGCCATGGATTGATTTTTTGATCTAACACCAAAATCCTCATTCAAGGCATCTACTATCTTATAGCGATTCTCCATAACCAGATCCTTGACTCGATTCAGGCGATCAATTCTTAGATCGTATGAAGGTGGACCGTTTTTTACAAAATAAGCTTTTTGCTTTTTTAAGATCTCTTGCATTTGTTGGTGTTCCATAATCATTACCCCTTTATAATTTCTAGAAATCTAGTTTATCAGTTAATCAAGTTGATCGTTTTTGTTTATCTGAATCGTTTGTTTTTTTAATCATGCCTCTGATTTCAGCCCAATCATCCTCTGAAAGCTTTGACAGTTGAGAGAAAGTTCCCCCGCCAGATAAGTATTGTGCCCCATCAATGGCTATAGTCTGTCCAGTCAGATAGTCACAGCCATCAGACATTAAAAAAGTTGCTAGATTTTGAAGCTCACTCATGTCCCCCATTCTTCCCATGGGGATAGTGCTGCCTGAGTCTTTACCCATATCACCCTTGGGGCTTAGCCTTGCGGTCATCCCCTCGGTAGGAAATGGACCTGGTGCGATAGCATTAACCCTGATCCCAGCCGGACCCCACTCAACTGCAAGAGATTTAGTCATCGTGTGCAACGCAGATTTTGACATGGCAGAAGGCACCACAAACGGAGAGCCTGTCCAAACCCAAGTAGCTAAGATTGAAATAATAGAGCCTTTAATTTTATGCTCTAGCCATTTCTTGCCAACGGCATGAGTAACATAAAATGTGCCGTGAAAAACTATATTAGCAATGGCATCAAATCCTCTAGAGGATAGGTCCTTAGTTGGAGAAATAAAATTTCCAGCGGCATTATTAACCAAGCCATGCAAGGGGCCTTCTTCAAAAATTTTACCTATAAAATCATCAACATCCTGCGCTGATCTGATATCTAAAGGTTGATATCTAACAGTTGCCCCATACTTTTCCTTAAACTCACTGGCGGTCTCCTCCAGGACACTCTCACGTCTTCCACATATAACAACTTCCGCACCATGCTGAATATAATGTTCTACCATCTCCTTGCCGAGACCGGTGCCTCCGCCCGTAACTAAAATTTTTTTTCCTTGGAGCACATCCTCTTTAAACATAGTTATCTCGCTTTAGAATTAACAATCTCTATGATAGCTTGAACCCAAGAATCAGAGAAATTGAGTGATTCAACATAATCTAACGTTTGGCCTCCGGCCTCCTCGAACAATTCCTTGTACTCATGACCAATCTCAATAATAGTTTCGAGGCAATCAGCCGTAAATGCTGGAGAAAAGACCAAAACTTTCTTAATGCCTTGGGATGGATAACCTTTTAGGACATCGTCTGAAAAAGGTTCTAGCCAATTATTGGTCAATCTTGATTGAAAAGAAACATCGTACTTATCATGTGAGAGACCTAATCCATCTGCTATGAGTTTAGAGGTTTCATAGACCGTGGCCTTGTAACAATAATGATTATCTTCATTGATTTCATGCTCACAATTTTTTCCATCGCACTGCATATCAGAATAGACTTTATTGACCTGTGACTTAGGAAGCCCGTGATAGCTAAAAAGAATTTTGTCATAATCTGCTAGATTATGCTTTTGGGCAGCTTCAACCCATGCCTTAATAAATGCTGGATGGTCGAAGTACTGAGCTATAAAATTAAAATTGGGAATGACCCATTGCCTAGAAAGCTGCTTGGTCACTTCCTGATAGACGCTTCCCGAGGTTGCAGAAGCATAGTGAGGAAACAAAGGCATCACCACCAGATCGCTGGGATTAGTTTCCTGAATAATTTTAAGGGTATTTTTTATGCTTGGTGTTTGATAGCGCATGGCATAAAAGACATTGAACTTATCCTGAGCAGCATCTACTTTGTGAGCTAGCTCACGAGTATTTTTAAGAAGCGGAGATTCGCCTTCAGACAGATCCCAAAGCTGCTTATAAATTTTACCAGAACTAAAAGACCGCAATGGGCAAATAATAAGAGTGACTAGTATGAAGCGAAAAAAAGCAGGCACATCAATCACCCTTCCATCCATTAAAAATTCTCTCAAATATTTAAATACATGAAAGTAGGATGGTGAATCTGGAGTGCCGAGATTAACTAGTAGAAGTGCTGGTTTGTTCATGATCTCTCAATAGTGGATGTCCTATTATAAATAATAAGGCGGTAAAGCACAGGAAAGCGCTAAAAAAATATAAATAATGGGGGGCATATTGATAGATAGGCATCGCAACCAAAGGCGTTAATACATGCCCAATGGGCATTACTGAACCTAAATATCCAGCCGCTGTTCCTTGATCATCAGGAGTCTGGGCTAAGGATAAGGCAGAAGCATTCGCTGGCCTGACCATGCCAGCACCCATACCATTGACCATCATCGCAAGATAAAACAATGCAATGGATGTAGATAGAGCTGCTTGAATGTAGGAAATAGTTACAAGAAAAGTTCCGTATATCAGTAGTTTATTATTAGAAATAGGCTTTAAATCTGTGAAGATGTACTGGCTAACAACGGTAGAGATGGAAAGCAGTCCAAATGTAAGGCTGATAACTAGTGGCAAGTCTTTTTCAGACGAAAATACATCAGTAATAAAGAACCCAATAGATTGGAGCAAGGATGCCTGGCACAGGGAGAATAAGCCCGCTATGACTAAAAATGGCCAAACTGAGGAATCTTTATATGTGAGCCTGGACCTTACATTCTTTGAGGTCTTTTGTTTAATGTTTTTAGGGAATGTTAAAAGAATGCCTATAGCAGCAATTCCACCGCAAAAAGCAAAGACATAAAAAGGCAATGTTTTAGAATATAGGAATAAAAAACCTCCAATCATTGGGCCCATGATTGTTCCCACTAAAAAGCTGGATTCAAGGCGTGCAAACTTTTTTGTCCGTTTGGATCGATCTGAAATATCGGCAATGTAAGCAAATGCAGCTGGTCTTGTAGCAGAGCCTATTAAGCCATTAATCAATCTACCTAGAACTAATAGCGGCAAAAGATAAGCAAAATCTAGGACATTTTTCTCCACCAAAAATAAAGGCGTGATCAAGGCAATGATGGAAACTGAGTAGCCAATGAGCCCAATAATAGCGATGTTTCTTCGGCCATAGCGGTCAGAAGCCCTACCCCATGAGGCACTTGTAGCAGCCCAAGCAATAGCAGAGATCGCAAATATAGTTGATGTTTCAATGACGGAGAGGCCCAGATCTCTTGCCAAAGGTGGGACCAGCACAAATGCAAATGATTGACCCAAACCAACAGAGAATAGACCGAATTTTAACCAGGCTGTAGGGTTAGACAATTTTTGAGATGCCCACCAAATCTCTAACCTCGGAAACTAGCTGCTGAGCTTGAGGGCGAACCTTCTTTGCTCCGTCAGAAAAAAGATCATTTAAAAGATCTGGCTGTTGAGCTAGATTAAAGTATCTATGACGTATTGGATCAATCTCCTGATTAATTACTGAAAAAAGTTCTTTTTTAGCATCACCCCAACCAATGCCATCATCGTAAGCTAGTTGCATTGAGGCGATCTGATCAGCAGATGCAAAGGCTGAATAAAGTTGAAAGAGATTGCAGCCCTTTGTATCTTTAACCTCACCTGGCTCCAATGAATTGGTAATAATTTTTGAAATACTTTTTTGTAAAACTTTTTCTGTGCATAAAAATGGAATGATGTTGTTGTATGACTTGCTCATCTTCCGGCCATCTATACCGGGAACAGATACCTCATTTTGAATCAGAGCCTCAGGCAGTGAGAAGGTTTGTTTATAGGTATGGTTAAATTTACCTGCAATATCTCTGGCCATCTCAAGATGTTGAGCTTGATCAGGGCCAACTGGAACATGGGTTGCATTGAAGAGTAAAATATCCGCTGCCATTAAAACAGGGTAAGAGAATAAGCCCATATTAATCGCTTTGTCTTCATCTGCATTATTCGATATATTTTCAGCAACAACAGCTTTGTATGCGTGGGCACGATTTAATAATCCCTTGGCAGCACTGCAGGTAAGTACCCAGGTTAGCTCATGGACTTCAGGTATATCAGATTGCCTGTAAAAGTTTGAGTAGTTTGTATCCAAGCCTGAGGCCAACCAAGCCATGGCAATATCCTTCACACTGCTTTCGATTAGAGTGGGGTCAGTCTGTTTAATTAGGGCATGATAGTCGGCTAAAAAGAAATAAGACTCTGAATCAGGTCCAGCTAATTCAAGGGCAGGTTTGATGGCCCCCAAATAATTTCCGATATGAGGAGTTCCAGTTGTCGTAATACCTGTTAAAATTCTTTTTTTCATTTAGATAATTATAAACTTCATCAAGAAAATATTGTGGAAACTCAGAAAATTTTATTCGAATCATTAGTTAAGGCAGAGCAGCTTTTTGAAGCTGGGGAGATTCGTAACGGCCAAAAGCTGGTGAACGAAGTTTCCAGGGCAATGAAATCAGAGGGCAAAGTATCTAATAAGCTCAGACATCGTTTTAATCTTATTTCAGCTCAGTCTCGTTACTTTAATGATATTTCCTCTTTTGCAACTAACCCAAAAAGAAATGAAATTATTCAAGAAATTGAGTCCTTGATTGCAAGCCCAGTTGAAAATCCAAAAAAGCATGCTAATGCAATTCATAGTCTACAAACTAAATGGCAGCAACTTGACCAAACATCAAAGCCAGCAGGCAGAGAGCAATGGCAGACCTTTAAGAAACTCACAGACACAGCCTGGGAACCTTGCGCTCAATACTATGAAGAGCTCAAAGCTGTCAAAGTATCTAATGCGCATGAGAGAGAGAAAATTATTGCAAATATCCTTCAGTACAAAGAGGATAACTCTGCGAGATGGCCAGGGCTTATTGAGCTAAGCAAATATTTGAGCCAACAGTTTCAGTTATGGCAAAACTTTGCACCTGTTTTAGACGATGATTTCACTAGATTAAAAGCAGCTTATCAGGATGCTAGAAAACCAATCAATGAAGAGATCCGAGCCCAGGAAAATAGAAATTTGAAGCTCAAAGAAGAAATTATAGCCAAGGTCAAGCTTATTAATGATGATGACACTCAGCTCTGCATTCAGAAATATCAGCGACTCAAGCGTGATTACCAAAATATTGGGCCAGCTGGCAAAAAGAATGAACCTGTGCTCTGGAAAAATCTTAATGAAAGTGCTGATAGATTCTATGAAGCGGAAAAATCAATTGCCAGTGATGAGTTGCTTGTTATAGATGCAATCTCCAAAGAGATTGGCCAAGATACCTTCTCACTTGCTAACGCTAAGGATCAATTAAAAGAGCTAAGTAAAACAAGAAAAACTCCTGAATTCTTAAAGCTTCAGAAGGCTTTAAAAGCCTTTGAAGGGAAAAAGGCCGAAGAGATTATGCTGCAAAAAGCATCGAGTTACCTGGATCTTCCCTCCTTGCTTGAATTAGCTATTCCAGTGAGTAGCTCGGTAGATAAAGATATTTTAAAAATCTTAAACAATCCTCCTTATCACAATGATGCTGATCAGCTAACTGAGACCGTTGTCATGATGGAGTTAATGGCAGGGATTGAATCTCCCGATAGCAACAAAGCCATCAAACAAAAATTAACCTTAGAAAGGCTGCAAAATAAATTCTCCCAACAGGTTGGTGAGAGTGAAAAATTAAAAGGATTACTGATTACTTTTATCAGTAATTTGAAGGCAAAAAAATTAAGCGCAGCTGAAACAAAGTTATGGAAAAGAGCCCAAGCAGCGTTAAGTGAATTGGCTAAGTATCTTCCCTAAGCTTCATTACTTTCATCCATTTATCCGATTTAAATCGCCCTACATACAAAAATCCCTTCACAACATAGTCTGCAACTAAGGTGGAGAAAATAACTTCCACGCTTGCATCGAGCATGTAAAAAATTAGAGCTAGAAGCACCCTGATAAATAAAAGACAAGTGAGAGTTATAACCAAAGGTGTTTTGGTATCCCCGGCTCCTCTCAATGCTCCTCCCAGGGAAAACTCAATGGCCATTAGTGGCTGCATGGAGCCAAGAAGCCAGATAAAAATTACAGATAGCCTTACAACCTCATCATTGTCTATCATAAATCTTGCCAGAGGTTCTGCAAATATTGTTATCAAGATACCGAAAAATGTCATAGAGACAATGGATAGTCTCATTGCACCCCAGCCAGCTCTTCTGGCCTGATCAGTGTCGCCAGCGCCTAGATGTTGCCCAACCAAGGTAGCGCCTGCTATAGAGAAACCAAATCCAATAACGAATGAAAATGAAAGTATCTGGACTCCAATGCCGTAGGCTGCATAAGCCTCAGTTCCATACAAAGCAACCAAGATCAAAAATGCAGTGATGCCTCCTTGAAAAATTACTTGCTCTAGAGCTGCTGGTAACCCAACTCGAAAAATCTGTTTGACCCTTAAAGTATCAAGGGTAAGAATAGATGAGTATTTAACTGGCAGAGAATTAGAAATCCAAAAAACAATTAAAAGAATTGCTCCAATGACAAAAGATAACCCATTGCCAATTGCTGCTCCACGCACTCCATACTCAGGAAATCCTAGCCAGCCATTAACAAAAACTAGCATAAAAAAGATAGCAAATAGATTCATGACAACTCCGATAATCATGGGTGTCTTCACATCTCCAACTGCTCTTAATGCTGTAATCAAGCCAAGGCCGCAGCCAAAAGCAATATAAAAAGGAGCAATGGACTTTAAATATTCAATTGACAGAGAAAGCGCATCCCCTTTTAACCCAAAAAAAGTTACCAATGGCTCTGCAAACTGCCAAATTAATGCACTAGTTATAAATGCTATGAAGACTACCAGTTGAACTGTTCTGGTAAAAAAAATACCAGCTTCCTCTTTATTTTTAGCGCCCCAGTTTCTGGCGATTAAAGCGGTGGACCCAGCCAAAACTCCAGTCAGAACAGCTTGCAATATAAATGTGACCCTTTGTCCTGTGACCGCAGCTGCAATAGCATCTGGGCCAAGACCGCCAACAACCTTAATCGCAACAATGGAGCTGGTAGCGTAAAAAATATTAGTAATAATCGAAGGCCAGGCAAGAGTCCAGACGCCAAAAGAGCCTCTAGGGATCTTCCCCTCTTCTACCAGGACCTCCAATGTTAAGAGTCTTTGAGAGAGCCTAAATATATGACTCCGAATAATAAAGTCATAGAAAAGGCAACAAATGGAGAGTCTTTTGAAGCAAGAATTTTAGCCCTATACACAAAGCATTCCACCACATGAGCAATCAGCAAGAGATAAAAAATGGCTGAAGCTATATAAAAAAGAGGTCCATTGAATGGCTCGAAAAGGTTAACGATACCAAAGCCCCAAAGGATAAGAGTGATGTAATGAGCTGCTTTCATAGTATTTTATTATATTGGGTTGAGTACATTCTATCTATCATATTTTCAACAAAAGGTTGGATATGAGCGTAGCTTTCATTATCTTTAATGGTGTACCACTGATGAAGATAAAATAGTGAGCCGAATAGAAAGTTGCGCTGCTCAGAAGGGTCTCCCTGAATAATGGAACCCTCTAGCTGGCCTTTACGAAACCACCCAGCCCAAGATTTGTACTGAGTATCTTCATGGTCTTTAATTTCTTGGTATCTACTAAAATCTGCAAGAGATTTAGGAAGTTGCATCAGCAAAGTTAAGCCGTTAATGCTCATAGCATGATTGGTATATTTGGTAATCTTGGTTAGATAATCACAGTCTTTGGAGTTAATAGTTTTAATCAGTTGATTTAACTGTTGCTGAATCGAGAGTATAGCTTCGATAAATAAATCTCCCTTGCTATTGAAGTAATAATAGATGGATTTATCAGTCATATTAAGCTCATCAGTGATTTGCTCTAAACGTGTACCGTTATAACCGTAAGTTGAAAAAATAATAACTGCCGACTCAATAATGGCGTCCTTCTTTCTTGCTTTCTTATCGGAATCCTTAACTTTCAAGTTCATGCTGTCTAGTATACAAAGTATTGCATGATTACCTAGTATCTAGCTTGGCAAGAATTGCGCCATGCCTATGACGATCAATTTTGTAAGTATAAAAAATCATAAAGGGTATGCACATCAAGAATCCTGCTATGGGGCCCTGCACCATTGCCAGACTAAATATGTCCTGAGACGAAGGCTCAACAGAGGAGCCCTGAGGGAAATTAATAGCCTCTAAGGCTAAACCGGCAATTAAGATGCCTATGCCCGTATTAAATTTACCAATCAGGGAGCTGGCAGCATACATCAATCCCTGTTGCCCAATGCCACTGTCTAGCTCCACTTCGTCACTGATATCACCTAACATTGACTCTCTAATGATTGAGCTAGAAGACAGGCTTAAGTTAGCAAAAAAGACAAAGGGTATGGTGGCCACAAAGAGGTCCCAAGTTCCCAGTGATGGTAGATAGCCATTAATTTTTAAAAGTATTGGAATGGGTGGAATCAAAGCCGCAAGGGTAATGCTCAGAAGTAAAATAGTTCTTTTTTCCAAGAAATTGACCAAGTAAGGGGTTAGTAGAAATGCAGAAAAGGTAGCAGCAACATAAACCCCCAAATATGAAGCAAGCATTGATGATTTAAATTCCCAAAAATAGGTACTCATGTAAATCTGAAGAGAGCTAGACATGCTCCAACTAATAGCGATAAAGAGGTAGCCAAAAAAGAAAGTGAGGAACGACTTATTTTTTAGGGCAATACCAATTTGTTTAGCAATGGTCTTTAAATTAAAAATGTGGGTATTCTGAATGGGGTTATGTGTATATTGGAGAGTTCCAAAATAAGTAATCAAGACCGCGATACACATAATGGTAGCGCCCGTCATACCATAAAATATCCATGGTTCTGGGTTTTTAGTGCCTGGAATAAACTCTGGGGTATCCCGAAAGAATATAGTGTACGCGAGCAGCGCGTTAAAGAGGCCGCCAAACCAACCCATCATCTCTCTGGCAGCAAAAATCTTGGTTCTTTCCGTATAGGAGCGACTCATTTCACTGCCAAGGGATCTGTGAGGCACTTCAAAGATGGTCATTCCTAGGCGTGTTAATAAGACAAAGGTGAGCATCCAAAGAAACAAAAGGTTTTGTGGTAAATCCCAAGATACCTGGATAGAAAAAAGCATAAAGTAAGATAAAGCCATTGGTATCATGCCAAGCAAGAAATATGGATGACGTCGCCCTAGCTTATGTTTTGTTCTATCAGATATCACTCCCATCAAAGGATCTGTTAAGGCATCAACTAGCAGAGCTATAAAAATTGCAAGACTTGCAAGTCCGGGAGTCAAGCCGATGACATTGGAGTAAAAAAACAGCAAGAAAAAAGTAAAAGCGTCAGTCTTGACGCCGTTAGCAATCGCTCCAGTGGAGTAAAAGAATTTTTCTTTAGCGTTGATCGCCATAATCAGTCCGATGAAGGTTTAGATGATTCTAAAGACCTGAAGATGATAGCAAATATTTTACGCATGGGTAAATAATATGGACCTTAGCGTCACTTGCTACTGATTTAAAAAATTTAGAAGGTCGGATTTGAATTCGCCATATGAGGTTGTATCTAACAAATGCCCCATGCCATTAACAATGACAAGATCGCTCTCTTGAATTAACTCATGCATTACATAAGCATTCTTGACCTTAATTAATGGATCCATATCCCCATGGATTATAAGGGTCGGAGTCTCAATTGATCGTGCTAATTGTTTTCTATTTTTAGAGCCAATAATGGCTGCCATTTGACGAAGAAAGCCACTATCGTCGCCTCCTCGCTTGATGTATGAGCGCATTCTAGCTCGAAATGCAGGAGAGTCGTAGTTAAGCCCTGGTCGTCCGATTAACTCAAATAATTTAATAGACTGGTCAATGCGACCTTCAACATCATTTTTATTTGCAGAGCGCTTTAGCAACTGCCTAGTGACTTTGAATTTTGGGCCATTGAGTGGATTGGGCGTTGAAACCATAGAGGAGATCATGGTTAATGTCTTGGTGCGCTCTGGGTAGTTGGCAACTAGAACTTGCGCAAGCATCCCTCCCATGGACATGCCTAATATATGAGACTGATCAATGCCTAATTGATCCAAGACTGCCACCCCATCCTCGCCCATGTCTTCAATGCTGTACTCAGATTTTACAGGCAGAAATAAGAAATACTTTAAATAGTTAAGAAGTTGGGAAGGCTTAGTGGTAAATCGAGAAGATAAGCCAACATCTCTATTATCAAAGGCTATAGGTCTGAAATTATTGTCTTGCAAATCTTGAATTAGGAATTCAGGCCAGAGAGTGAGCTGAGCACCAAGACCCGTAATCAATAAAATAGGTTCAGCATTTGCAGGTCCATAATCCCTATAAGCAATTTTAACGTCTCCGTTGACAGCAAAACCTTCTTCAAATGCATGGCTGCTAAAACTTAAGCTTAAAACTAAAAATAAAATAAATTTATTTCTTGAAGGCATGCGCCCTCCTCTTCACATTATCTCTAATAGAGCCCCAGAAAAGTGAGACATCAAAATTATGGAGATCTCCATCAACGGTAAAGCTCTTTACTTTATCTATGAGAGAGCCCTTGACCTCAATCATAGAATGCTCTGATTGCTTCGCCTCAAAGCCAAGATTGGCCATAGATTCTATTGAGAGTTTTGCATGAGAATGTGCGGTCGCGTGGTAATCCGCTAGAAATAAGTTACTAGATTTTAAGCGAATGGAGATATTAGTTTCATCTGATACCCAGGCGCTATCTTGAGACCAGGATAAGGGATTTTGGCACACCAAAGGCTGCTCCATTGGCTCTTGGCACCAGCCATCAGCGGACCAAAAGGCAGAGTGAGCCCTGCTCCTTCTAAAGCCTTCGACACCAGTGCACCAGGATATGATGGAGTGATAGTCCTCTGGATTATTAGAAGCAATGAGATCTGGATAAAGCGAATCAAAATGTTTTACCGGGAGTATGTATCCCGCAAGATAGGCTGCAATAAATTGCTTTTTAATGGGTTGTTGAGAGATATGTTCATGGATTAATCTTTGGCCATGAAGAGCACCCTGACTGTGGCCAGCAATAAAAAAAGGTCTGCCCTGGTTCTGCTCTTGAATATAGAAGTTAAATGCTTTAGATATATCTGAATATGCAAGGTCCAAGGCTAAGCGGCCATTCTCCTCCCTGTCAAAAAATGAAAAATAGGTTGCTTGCCTGTAATAGGGAGCATAAACATTGCAAGAAGCTGAGAATGCAGAAGCTTGTGTTGCAAGATGGCTTTCAGTTCTCTCAAATGCAGCTGATTCTGGTTCGAGAGGAGCATTCCAGTGAGGTTGAAAATACCCTGTTGGGTGAATGTAAAAGACATCATAATCCTTGTACTCGTTTGAGGGAATTTCATCTGGAGACATTAGGTGGGATCCACTTCTTCCTGGCAAAGCTGCCCAGGAATGATCGTCCTGGTAATCAGGCGAGCTGGGCTCCTTATCATCTAGAAAAACTGCTTGTGGTTTAACACTCTGAATAAACTGAAGATATTTCTCTTTTGGTGTCATGAGGTTGGCGGCATCTTCAGTAATTTATTTGTAGCAGTGGCAGTAGCAACCAACAT
Source organism: Proteobacteria bacterium UBA7420 (assembly GCA_002469975.1). Taxonomy (GTDB): domain Bacteria; phylum Pseudomonadota; class Gammaproteobacteria; order Magnimaribacterales; family D2472; genus D2472. The sequence continues at coordinate 1,790 of DKMG01000047.1, read as the reverse complement.
GTCGCCCTGAAATAGCTCTGCAGATGTGAAAGCAATGCTTTTGCCCATTTTCGTAATTTTAGCTGATGCTACAAATTCTCCTGGAGCGCCTGGGGCAACGAAATTTACATTGATATTAAGAGATAATGGGTTCACCTGAGCATTGAGCTTGAGGATAATTAAATGAGCCATTGCTGCATCTAGCATGGCAGTAATAAAGCCGCCCTGAACAATGGTTCCATTAGTGTGAGTTAAGTCCTTGCTGATCACAAAGGTCATGGAGGCATGATCAGCCTCTGCGTCGTACTCAAATCCTTGGGATCCCAGCATGGATAAAAATTTAGGTGGTTCGTGCAGATTAAAGTTAGATGCTGTCATTAGATGAAAAGGTTGGATGAAATTATTGTTAAACGTTATAGTAAATTTTTATATTATTTGATAATTATTATAAGGGGAATTCATGCATATTCTTAAATCCTTGGCTCTATTTATTGGTCTGGTACCACTAGCTTTTGCTGCCTCGCTGGATGCAACTGATCAAAAGAGGATAGCCAGTCATTTTAATGCCTACGTTGATGATGGCAAAATACCCCATATTTCTGTGCTGGCTCATCAAAATGGCCAGGAAATTTATAGACATGTCTATGGTTACGCAGACATCGAAAATAAAATTCAAATCAACAAAGATTCAATCTACAGAATTTACTCTATGACCAAGCCGGTGACTGGCGTTGCGATTATGCAACTAGTAGAACAAGGCAAACTGAGGCTTGCTGACAAAGTCTCTATGTATATCCCTGCGTTTAAAAACACCAAGGTGCTGGATCTCGAATATCAAGATTACATGGTTAAACCTAAAAGAGAAATCACCATTAGAGACCTCCTCACACACACCAGCGGACTAACTTACAGCTGGGCCGGTGAAGGGCCAGTTCAACAGGCCTATAGAAAATACAATATCCGCCCTTACTTTTTTGGAGCAGTGGACTCGAAAATGTCTAAATTTCCAGGAGATACTTGCGCCTTTGCATCTGCTGCAGCCATGGCGCCCCTCCTCCACAACCCTGGGGAGCAATGGTCGTATGGGATTAACATGGATGTTCTTGGCTGTGTGGTTGAAGTAATATCTGGTCTAAGCTTTGCACAATATTTACAAGACAATATTTTTGATCCGCTTGAGCTAAAGAGCATGGGTTTTTCTGTCCACCCTGGTGACAAGAAATCCTTTACAACACTATATACCTCAGGTGCTTTTAGCAGAGATGGAGAAATTGTTGGAGCGGCTGGAGTCAACCCTGCTGATCTCATGTTCTCAGAACAACTTCGACCAATTGATTCGTATCTTGAATCTCCATATTTAAGTAACTCAAGCAAGCTCTTTGATGGTGGTTCAGGGTTGGTATCCAATATTGATGACTATGCAAAGTTTGGTCTTATGCTTATGAATAAGGGTGAAATAAATGGCGTGCGAATTTTAAGCTCAGCATCTGTGGAGCTAATGTCACGTAACCACTTATCAGATTCAGTGCTTGCAGGAGGTGCAGCTTTTGGTTTAGAAGGTATAGGCTTTGGTTTAACTCTTGGGGTGGTTCAAGATGCAGGAAAAGCTGCCTCCTATTCGACCGATGGCGAGTTTTCTTGGGGAGGAGCTGCTAGTACGATTTTCTGGGTTGACCCAGTCAATCAAGTGACTGCCGTCCTAATGACTCAATATATGCCATCGAATAAATACCCACTAAGAGAAGATCTCAAAGCCTTAATTTACTCAGGGCTCAGTAACTAACAAGAAGTGGCGGAGGGACAGGGATTCG
>DKMG01000041.1 GCA_002469975.1 Proteobacteria bacterium UBA7420 | reverse complement strand
AACTAAAGCAAGGGTGTGTTTCATAATCATCCAAATATTCCCATAATTAATGATGGTCGGGATGGCCGGATTTGAACCGACGACCACCTCACCCCCAGCGAGGTGCGCTACCAGGCTGCGCTACATCCCGAATGTAATTAGAGATTATATATGTAATATTTACAGATATAGAAGATATAATTTTTCGTCCATATCTAAAGTAATTTGATACTTCTTGTTACTGTTATCAGTGCAACCTATAGTAAATTTATTATGGTCGTCAGCAAATGCCAATGGCGATAGGAGTAATAGGGCCAGTAGTTTTGCCATACTCTGAATATACACAAACTTTATAAACTTTAAAAAATTTTGAAGTTTTCATGTGTGAAGAGTTTTAAGAAACTATTGGCTCCCTATTACCAAGTGCTTTAGGGATGTTACATTCAAGATATAATTATTTTTACAAAGAAGAATTTGTATTTCCTAAGGTTTCCTGGGTTCGCATTCTCTCACCAGCTCGCTGAGCTTTTTCTAAGGTCTCCCTGCTCGCCTCTTCCATTCTCTCGAACTCTTGCTTGGTATAACAAAACTTCTCAGGGATTCTAGAGCCTATAATTTTTTTAGTCTGACAGATTTTTTCAGCTTCTTCTCTCTTGCCATCGATATCGCTAGATAACTTTTCAGAGGTAGATGCACAGCTAGACACAAGAGCAATAAAAATCATTGATATAAAGAGTTTGTTCATTGTAAGTAAAGGTATTAGAAGAAACCCAATTATACTCTAGACCCAATAGCAAGGTACTAAATAAAATATTAAGAGTAAAAAATTAGTCTCTTAGTGTTTATTGAGTTCTTTAAGCCTGCTGAGCAAGTTTTTGGCCGCAATCGCAATGATAATGGCAAAAGGAGCTCCGGTGACGAGGACCGAGGTTTGCAAAGCTGACAACCCTCCTCCTGCTAGCAGCGCTGCTGCCAAGATGCCCAAAGACACCGCCCAAACTATTCGAGCCAACATGGGTGGGTCTGACTCAAAGTCGCTGTCACTCGATGAAGACAGCATCGAGGATACTAGAGCGCCAGAATCTGATGAGGTCACAAAAAAGGTCAGAATGATAATAATGGACAATCCCATCAAGCCCTTGGAAAATGGAAATTGCTCTAAAAATGAAAACAAGGCGATTGAAATATCCTGATTAATGGCCTCAGATAAGTTAACACCAGTGAATAGCTCTTGGTATATCGCTGCATTACCAAAAGTACCCATCCACACAAACACCATCAGCGAAGGAATTAAAACAACGCCTAAAATAAATTCTTTGATGCTACGTCCAAAGGAAACTCTGGCAATAAATAACCCAACAAAAGGTGACCATGCAAACCACCAGGAGTAGTAAAAAAGAGTCCAGTCATTCTGCCAGGATGTTTCTGAATATGCTTCGGTCCAGGTAGCCAAAGTAATAAAGTTTTTAGCATAGGATCCAATGTTTTGGATGATGCCATTTAGTATGAAGCTCGTAGGGCCGAGAATAAACACAGCCAGCAGCAACACAATGCACAGAGCAATGTTAATTTCTGAGAGCCTTTTGATGCCTGAGTTCAAACCTAGCATGACGCTAATGAGACCTAAGACTGTAATAACAGTAATAATTAGAATAGTGTTAGTGAACGAGGGTTGCATGAGATTAAGATACTCAAGACCTGAACTAATCTGAGTGGCGCCTAGCCCAAGCGAAGTTGCTATGCCAAAAATAGTTGCCAAGATAGCCAAAACATCAATGCTGATTCTTCCAATTGAATTGCTGGTAAATCTACTATCTATCATGGCGCTAACCCGAAAAGGTTTTTTAAGGTTGTAAGCGCTAATACCAAAACATAAACCAACCACAGCGTAAACAGACCAGCCATGAAGACCCCAATGCAAAAAGGTAAAATTCATCGATCGATTAGCCTTGGCAGCCAAACTATCTTCACCGGCCCCAGTAGGCAATGAGCCAAGATGAATGATAGGTTCTGCCACACCATAAAATAGCAGCCCAATCCCAAGACCTGCGCTGAAGAGCATTGCAGTCCAACTTAAATAAGAAAACTCCGGCACGGCCTCTTGGCCACCAATCTTTATATGGCCAAACCGACTAAAGGCTAAATAGATTGTAAATAATAAAAAGCCATTCGCAGCCAAAATAACCATCCAGCCTAGAGAGTCTGAGATCCCGCCTTGCGTTTGAAGAAATAATTGACTGGCAAACTCTAAATTCGTCAGAGTCCAGAAAACAAACAATGAGATGAGGGCCAGCGAGATAAAAAATCTCTTAGGGGCGATGTCTTTTAACATGCAACAAGTCTACACATTTTTCAATGCAATAAAAAATTCTTAAAAAATAAACCCTGTTTTTTCATTAAATCCCACAAACTTCATTCTCATTTGTTATGGTGTTGTCAATGTTTAATTTTATAAGCAGTGTTCTTTACTCACTCCCCATCTCATTTGAGACGTGGTTGAGGTGCAGTTTAAGATCTCATCATTCTGTCTAACTAACTTACTAATATAACCTTAAAGGGGACTCCCATGGATTATTTACGTCATTTAAAAACAAACTTAACCAAGTTTTTTAATAAAAAATCTTTAGACAAGCTAGGTAGTAGATCTATCTCTGCATTGTCGGCATTGGCCATTCTTAATGCTGCTGCATACAGTGGTTACATTGGTGCTCAGTCTCAAGCAACCATTGAAGAGGTTGTTGTAACCGCAAGGAAGCGAACTGAAAGCCTGCAAGATGTGCCTCTATCAGTTTCAGCCATCAGAGAAGAAACTCTTGAGCAAAAGGGAATCAATGTTTTTGAAGACTACTTAATGCAATTGCCAGGTGTGACAGCCGGTGGATCGGGTCCAGGCCAAAGTACTATTTATATTCGAGGTCTTGCATCGACTACCCCCAACCTCACCACAGCAGGTGTTTCAGGTTTAGCACCAAACGTTGCTTTTTATCTTGATGAGCAACCACTAGGACAGCCAGGCAGAAACCTAGATGTTTACGCCGCTGATATTGCGCGTATCGAAGTTTTATCTGGGCCACAAGGCACTCTATTTGGGGCTAGCTCACAAGCTGGTGTTGTTCGAATGATTACAAATAAACCTGTTATAGGCGAATCATCAAGCAGCTTGGAAGTTGAAACAAGATTCATGTCCGAGGGTGATACTGGAAATAAATTTGAGTATGTATCAAATATACCTTTTGGTGATAGCACAGCTATGAGATTTGTTGCATACAGAGATAGAAGAGGCGGATACATCGATCAAGTTGCAGGAACTCTTAATGTCAGTCAATCAGCTCGCTTCAGAGCAGCTGGTACTGTTAGAGAAAATGGTCTTCCTGTGTCTTCGTCAAGAGCAGGTTTTCAAGCTGGAGCAGATCTTTCAGGTGTGACGCTTACCAACGCAAATGCAATTGTAAAAGAAGATGCTAACGAGTCTACTTACGAAGGTTTTAGAGCAAGTATCAAGCATGAAATTAATGATAATTGGGGTGCCTTGGTCACTGTTGCCACCCAAACTATTGATGCCGATGGAGTATTTTTTGTAGATCCTACTTTGGGTGATCTAGAAGTTCAAAGATACACCGATGATTCAATTAGTGATGAGTATGACAACATGAGCTTTACTCTTAATGGTTCTATAGGAGAACTTGAGGTTGTTTATGCTGGTGCTTACACAGAGAGAAACTCAGATCAAAACGTAGATTACACTGATTATCTATTTGTTGGTCAATATCTTCCTTACTACATTTGTGACTACTATGTAACTTATACATCCTATGCTCCTGGAAATGTTCCAACTGGATCTTGTGGTGCTCCGAATCTATTGGTTGACTCAACAACAAATACCGAAGTTTCAACTCATGAATTACGGATTAGCGGTCCAATAAACGATACCATGAGCTTTACAGCAGGTGCATTTACTAGTGATCTCGAATTAACAGAGTTGAATCTATTTAATTATCCTGGATCTGTGGGCAATGACATTACTTATGCTCCTAACTATGCGCTAACTGATATATCTTCAACAGGGGCTATTAATAATGGTGCCGCTGGTTGGTTCTCAGCTGGACCATACAGTGAACCAGTGATTTTCTTTAACGATATCAAACGAACAGATAAGCAAAAAGGAATATTTGGTGAAGTGAGCATGAACGTATCAGAGACATCTGAACTGACCGTCGGTGCGAGATGGTATGACATTGAAGTTGATTTTGAGGGCAGCGCTAACTCATCCTTTGGCAATGGGTTTGGTAATACCGATCAGCAAAAATATGGATCTAATCTCTCTGCTCAATACGCTCCCGGCAATCCGGATGGCTATCCAGACACAGCTCAGTCAGATGGAGTAATTGGAAAAGTAACCTATTCTTGGAATCCATCTGAGGACGTTATGTACTACGTCACTTGGTCTGAAGGGTTTAGACCAGGTCTTTTAAATAGACCTGTTGGCTCTTCGAATGCAGCCGGAACCTATTCAGTTAAACCTGAGGTCAAATCTGATGAAGTGACTAACTATGAGTTTGGTTGGAAATCTGTTCTTATGGATGGTCAACTTAGATTTAATGGAAGTGCATTCTTTGTAGATGTTAGCGGCCTTCAAACAACTGTTTTTGACCCGAGCATTGTGAATTTATTCTTCTCTGATAATGCCGCAGATGCAGAAATCATGGGTCTTGAAGGAGACTTTATGTATTACCCTGATTTAGAGGGCTGGATGATATCAGGTGCCTTCTCATTGTTGAGTACAGAGCTTACTAAAAGCTTAGTTCCAACCGATGATATTAAGGTTGGATCTGATTTAGCTTTTGCTCCTGGAATTCAAGGTAACCTAAGTGCTAGAAAAGAATGGCCAATGTCCTCTGGCAACAACGGACATTATCAGGCTCAATTAACTTGGTCCGATGATAGTTATTCTGATGTCATGGAGCCCAATAAAGCTATTCAGGACAGCTATAGCTTTATCAATATGCGTGCTGGGATCAGCAATGATACGTGGATGGCCGAAGTCTACCTTGATAATATTACTGATGAAAGAGCTGAAATTAATAACACTTTTGTCTTTGATAGGCAGAGAGTTGGTATTATTAGACCAACAACTCTGGGTTTAAGGTTCAAGCGACACTTTAACTAATCTAGACTTGAAGGAATAAAAAGGGAGCTTATGCTCCCTTTTTATTTTGATATGACAATACTGTTTATGATCTTTGTTAAAATAATATAAAAATGAAAGAAGATAAATTTAATGCAGACGCGACTACCCTCTCGGTAGATCTAAGTGAAGCTACCCAAGCCGTTAAGGATAATAGGTTTCAAGATGCTCTCACCCTGTTTGAAATCATTCTAAAGGATCATCCTGATCATATTGACAGCTTGTATCTTGCATCTGTCTCATCTAGATATTTAAAACATTTTGATGATTCAAGACAATATATTGAGCGCCTATTGCTCAATGCTCCTGATATGGGTCGCGCCTACCAAGAGCTAGGTCACATCAGTCGTGATATGGGCAATGAAGAAAAAGCAGTCACACATTACAGGCAGGCTTACGAACTTAATCCTGCTTTGCTGGCATCTTGGAATGCGCTGTATCAATACTTTGTGAAGAACAATAATCGCCCCGCTGCTGATCATGCTGAACAGCAAATTAAGAAGCTTCAGGCCCTACCCGCTTCATTGTTATACATAGACCAAATATTGAACGAAGGCAGATTGGGCTTAGCGGAAACAAAATGTAGAGCTTTTTTAAAAAAGCACCCGACGCACACCTATGCTATGTCTCTTCTATCTGAAATTGCGAATCGATTAGGTTACTTTGATGATGCAGAGTTCTTGCTAGAAAAGGCTGTCGAGTTTAAACCAAACGATGGTGATCTAAGGATGCAATACGCTACCATTCTCAGAAAAAAACAAAAATTTACCAAGACCATGGAACAGGTCAATATTCTATGTAATCAATACCCTGAGAACCTGGTTTACCAGGCTCAAAAAGCTAGTGAAATTATGCAAAATGGAGACCACGAGGAAGCCATTAGATTGTTTGATGGCATTCTTGATAAGAACCCATATAACTTTAGCACTCACACATCCAAAGGGCATGCACAGAAAACTCTAGGTAAAACGGATCAAGCAATTAAGAGCTACCAATCAGCATATAAAATTAAACCAGACCACGGGGAGTCTTTCTTTTCACTATCAAATTTAAAAACCTACTCCTTCTCATCAGATGAGCTCAGTAGCATGAGAGAGCAGGTGCAGAGAATAGATTTATCATTAAGAGATAAGGCGTATTTTCACTTTGCTTTAGCACAAGGCTGCGAATCCATAGGTGAGTTTGACGAGGCTTTTTTGCATCTAGAAAAAGGCAATAAGATTAAAAATGATCAAAGTAAGTATTCCATTGAGAGAATGGATGCTGAGCTCCAAGCGCAGATAGATATTTGCGATGAGGCTTTTTTTAAGGACCTTGGCAGTGGCGGTCATCAAACAAAAGATCCTATATTTATTCTAGGCCTTCCGAGGGCTGGCTCAACACTAATTGAGCAAATCTTAGCCTCCCATTCCATGATTGACGGAACCTTAGAACTGCCCAATATTCTCTCAATTGCTCAAGGCCTTCGAGGGGGAGATATCTATGGCAAGTTAGGAAATTATCCAAAGAGCTTGCGATCTTTAACTTCAGAACAAAGAGATGAATTTGGTAAGCGTTTTATTAAAGAGACCAAAATTCACAGAAAAGATGCTCCTATGTTCACCGACAAGATGCCAAATAACTTCAGGCATATTGGTTTAATTCATTTAATTATGCCCAATGCCAAAATTATTGATGCTAGAAGGTATCCACTAGATTGCTGTTTTAGTATGTTTAAACAATTATTTGCTCAAGGCCAAGAATTCTCATATGGTCTCGCTGAGGCTGGGAGCTATTACAACAGTTACATCAAGCTCATGGATCACTGGAACAAGGTATTACCAAACAAGATATTAAGAGTTAACAATGAAGATGTTGTTGAGGATCTTGAGGGACAGGTTAGGAGAATGCTCGACTATTTAGAGCTACCCTTTGAGGAAGAATGTATTGCATTTCACAAAACCAAGCGATCAGTGAGAACAGCTAGTTCGGAACAGGTCAGAAAACCTGTAAATAAAGATGGTATGGGTCGCTGGAAGCCCTATGCCAAGAATCTGAGACCCTTATTGGAAAGCTTGGATCATGACCTGCTAATGCGAGATGATATCTCGCTTATCAATAGCCGCGTAGACTATTAGCTCACAAATTCTCTAGATACTCTTTTGAGTCATGCATAAAAAAAGGAGCTCCGAGGAGCTCCTTTTTTACAAACTAACTTATCTACCTAGATTGGTTATTACTAAAATGAATAGTTAAGAGTTAAGCCATAAGTCTTAAAGGCATTTGGGTATCCAAAAAATGAAGTTTGTGATGGATCTGCGGTCGCAGGAAATACCGTTGTTAAAAATTCATCATCATTAATATTTTTGCCCCAAAGTGTTAGCGCAAAGTTACCACGATTGATGCCAGCAGAAAAATTTAGAGTATCTTGTTTCTTTCTTCCATTGCCTTTTGAATCTAAGATAGCCTGCCAAGCAACGTTTTCAACTAACTTCACCTCACTAGCATACAAGTGACTGAATCTAACATACCCATCATATTGACCAGAATTCCAATTCCACGTTGCAGTGCTAGAAATTGTATCCTCAGGCACGTTGGATGGAACGGTTCCAGTTAAATCTCCAGATGCTGACGCTGGGAATGAGTCATAGATAGGATCCATAAATAACCCACTAATTGCTAGATCTAAGCTTTCAACAGGAGAGAATACAAGATCAAACTCTACACCATCAGCTGATTGCGAGCCTGCATTTGCCAGAACAAAACCTGTTCCAATAAAGGTATTGGATTGAAAACCTTTGATTTCTTGATCAAAAATAGCAATATTAAGATAACCATTTGGAAGGTAAATTTTTGCACCTAACTCAAGCACTTCCGCTTCTTCTGGGCTTGCATATCTTTGGCCTAGGCCAGTGTTTGGACCTGCGGGAGTTCCTGCGGCCTTCAATGCTGCTTGCTCTGTCGCATCAGGCAAAGAGTTTCTTGAAATATTCCATGCTGTTGCTTTAAAGCCGGTTGAAATTCCACCATAAATATTTACAGCATCGTTTAATGCAAAGGAAAGTTTCGCAGTATAGTCGATGTTGTCATCCTTGCTTTGCCCGTCTTGAGCTGCGTTTGGAAAATTAACAAACTGTGGAATAAACTGAAGTGCCTGAAGGGGCAACAATTGATTATAGACAGGATCTGTGGCTAAAACAGCTGCTTGAGCGGCTGGGAATCCTGCGGCTATTAAGCCCAATGTACCTATTCCAACAAAATCTAAGTTTGAGAAAATTCCTGTATTGATTTGATTGTAAGAAACTGTTTTCTTATCTTCAATGTAACTCAGGCCTAAAAGAGCATTTAATCTGTCTGTTATCTGAATATCAGCTTGAGCAAACAAGGATATCGTTGAGTTATCTTGAGTAGCAGTTTCAGTATTGCCTTGGCCGGCGCCAAATAAAAGAGCATCAGGAATTCCTAAGGCTGCTGAAACACCAGAAATTGCACCTGGAACAAAAGCATCGATGTATGTTCTCCAATTTGAGCCAAAGTAGATGGATTCATTAAAGTCCATATCCTCTTGGTAATAGAAACCACCGACAAGCCAGTTAACCTTATCATTATCTTCAGAGTACCATCTTATCTCTTGAGTCATGCCTGAAAGCTCTTTAGAGATTGGGCTGGGAGCAATAACATCCGCTGCATCAAAATCAACATCTTGCACTTCATAGTTATCAGAAGTTCTGTAAGAAGTAATGCTTTCAAGAGTGGTATTACTAAAGTTTTTTTCTATGTGCATAGAGAAACCTGCATTTTCTCCATTAGAAATTGGGTCAAAAGTAAAAAAAGCTGTTTGAGAAAAAGGATCATTTGGTATCACTTGACCGCCAAGCAAAGCAGCAACCTGGTTAGCTACTCCATAGGCCGTGCTACCCACAACACAACATGTTTCATCATATTCATCGTAATCGGCAGTAATTCTGATCGATAGATCATCTGCTGGGGTAATTAATAGCTCAGATCTAAAACCAAACCTATCTCTATCATTAAGTTTATTACCTGTGGTTGGATTGTTTGATTGACCATCTCTAGTATTTATATTTGCACTAACGCTGTATGCCATTGTTTCGTTTAATGGACCAGTGTTATAAATTTTTGCCTGTTTAGAATTGTAATTTCCAAAACTTGTAGTCATGGATGTGAATTCTTCAAAGGATGGTTTCTTAGTCACAATATTCACAACACCAGCTGATGCATTTTTGCCGAACAAAGTACTTTGTGGCCCTCTTAAGACCTCAATGCGCTCAACTAATGGAAGATCTGATATTTGACCTTGAATCTTGGAGCGATATACGCCATCTACAAACACGGCCACTGATGGCTCAATGCCTGGATTATTGGAACCGTTCCCAAAACCTCTAATAAAGAAAGTTGCATTAGTAGTGGATTGGTATTGTCTAGCATCTAGAGATGGCACCACAGCCTTGAGATCCAGCAGATCAACAATATTAGCTTTCTCTATAGTGTCTGCAGTAACAACAGAGACTGCCACTGGAACCTCTTGAAGTGTTCGCTCTGTCTTGGTCGCTGTAACTACTACTTCCTCAACATTATTTGATTGGGCCATAACGCCTTGACCAAGTATTGTAACCAACCCTAAAACAAGTAAATTTCTATTCATTCTATTTCCCCTAATTAATTAATCATTAAGACTCTCAAGAAAACATGAGTCTAAAAAGTCTACATACAACCTTTACGGACGACACTTTATACTAATTTTATCAAATTTGAAGAGACATATAATTTTTTAATAATGATAAATAAGGATATATTAAAAATTGATATTAAATGGCTTGGTGTCGCGCTTAAAGTATGTCCTGGTGTTGCTCAGGTTTGAGCTAATAGCCATAAGCCTAAGAGGCTTATGGCTTAAGACTGAAGGGAATCCAGTGCTTCAGTCATTTTCTCCTGAAGCTTGTGTATGGCCTGAAGCGGCCTTACCATGACTTTAAAATCAATGATCCTGCCCTCTTCATTCCATCGAATCATGTCCACGCCATTGACTGCGATATTATCAATAAAAGTTTCAAACTCTAAAATAACATCAAGGCCGTCTACCACCTCACGAACATATGAAAACTTATCCATGTTGAATGTGATGCCTGCACCCATTAAGTACATTTTTGTCATTGCTTTGCCCTCGATGGGGTTGAAAACAATTGGTGAAGTAAAAACAACACTCTCATCTAGAATCGAATCCAAAAACTCAGGATCATCTGATCGATAGCCTTGGTACCATTGTTCTAAAAATTGTTTTGTTTGATCCATATATAAATTATTAAAGCGTTAGATGAGGTAGCATGCAAGTGCATTTTTACTTAAAGGAATCCATGCAATAGAGGTAATTGCAATGTCTGGACGCGGCCTGAAGATTACTTTCTTTGTCTCAACTTTCTTAAACGAGCGTACTCATTTAATAATTTGGTTTCATTAATCTTGCGTCTGTGTTGACGCTTATTTCGGGCGGCTTCAGATTTTTGAATTCTAAGAGCTTTATTCATTCTTTCTCAATACTCTCATATTTAAAAAAAAATTGCAAAATGCATTTAGCCTTTGGTTAATTTCACCAGCCTAGAGCTCAATGACTTGAGTTGAAGATTATGGGGTGAGCCGGCAGAAGAAGATACTGCTGTTTTTTTTGCAAGTTTTGGTTGATGACCAGCCTTTTCCTTGACGCTCATGTAAGCATCTCGAAATGGAACCCCTGTTTGAACCAGTGCATAAGCTTGATCTGTCATGAGCATGCTCTCATCAATGCATTCAGCAGATCTCGATTTATTTACTTTGATTGATTTAATAAGCCCTGGGACTAAGCTCAAAGCTTTTGAGACTGCATGAATTGAATGAATTAATGAGCGTTTTGTAAGCTGTAAATCTCTATGATAACCACTAGGCAGTGATAAAAGGTTTTCTAACTCTGCGTAATGACCAGCAATAACAGCGTAACTGCCTCGCATCAACTCTACAACATCAGGGTTAGATTTGTTCGGCATAATGGATGAGCCGGTTAGGTACTGAGGTCCTAGAGCCAAGAAATTAAACTCCTGAGTCATGAATAAACTGAGGTCCCAAGATAATTTTCTTAAATCTAACATGGGTTGTTTTAGAGCGCTTAGCAGTTCTAATTCAAATTTGCCTCGGCTATTTTGAACATACAAACTATTAAGTTGCTTTCTTTTAAAGTGTAATTTTTTAGTGGTGATGTCTCTTTTGAGAGGAAGATTAACGCCATAACCTGCTGCAGTTCCCAGAGGATTTAAGTTCATCCATGATTGTGTATGAGATAGTAACTCAGCGTTATCTAAAAAAGATTCAGCAAACGCAGAAAACCAAAGGCCCCAAGTTGATGGCATGGCTCTTTGCAAGTGAGTGTAGCCAGGCATGAGGTTGGCAGAATGTTGAGATGCTTTGGTTAGCAATGCCTTAGCAATACTTAGATTCAATGCTTGAATCTCAACAAGGCGATCTCTTGCGTACAAGCGCATAGCTACTAACACTTGGTCATTGCGGCTGCGCCCGGTATGAATTTTTTTTCCTAGGTCGCCAAGCTCTTTAGTTAAAAAATCTTCTATGGCCGAATGACAATCCTCATATTTGCTTGTAAGTTTAAATTTTTTTGTGATGAATAATTTTGCAAGCTTTTTCAGAGCTACAACCACCCTCTTTAACTCTTCAGCTTTGAGGATCTTAATAGCTCTAAGCTCCTCGGCATGTGCAATGGAGGCCTCAATATCATAGAGAAAAAGCTCTTGATCCAGCGCAATATCTTCGCCAGATAAAAAGTCATCAATGGGTGAATTGGAGGCTTTAGTTGTTTTATTCCAAATTTTCATAGTTCAATAATCCCTAAATGATCATCCCATCCAAAAGCACTGTTAAGATTTTGTATGGCTTGAGTAGCAGCACCCTTTAAGAGGTTATCAAGAGTGCAGCAAAAAGTCAGTCTTTTCAGCTCCTCATCACTCTCAAAGCCACCAATAAATGCTAACGATGTACTTCTTGTATCTTGAAGGCTGGGAGCCTGAGATTGGACTTGGATTAAGGGACTAGATTCAAAGTAGTTGTTAAAAAGTAATGTGGCCTCTTCAGCTGCTATAGAGGAGGTCAAAACAAAATTTGCTGTCATGTGGATGCCTCTAAAAAATTCTCCTACATGAGGTGTAAAAAAAATATCTTGGTAGGAGTGTTGCTTTACTTCCTTTTCATGCAGATGATTCACCAAGGAGTAGGCCAGAATATTGTCTGCAAGAAGATCTGGGTTATTGCGGGCATTGGGAGAGGCCCCTGCACCGCTAAATCCAGAGATTCCAAAGAAATTTGCGGGGCCTTCTAGTCTATCCACGAGCGGTGCCAGCATCAGCTGCATGGCAGTGGCGTAACACCCAGGATTACTAATTTTATTCAATGTGACTGGTTCTGAGAGTTCTGGGAGGCGGTATTGCCATGTGTCATTGAAGCGATAGTCTGAACTCAAGTCTAAAAGAATAGCTTCAGGGTTGTGGCTCAAGATCTTCTCTGCATAGGGCCCCGCTTGGTTATTAGGTAAAGCTAAGATATAAGCATCAGCAGAGCCTAGCTCCATAGTAGAAAGATCTAAGGACAAATAGTTCAATAAAGTATCTCTAGCATACCCTTGGACGCTCTCTCCGGCATGAGATGAGGAGTAAACAGCCACAACATTGAGCTGAGGGTGGTTGGTTAGGATATTCAGGATTTCCTGACCAACAAAACCTCTCCCTCCTAGTATTGCTATGTTTTTAATCATAATTTAATGAACGCTTTTAGGTTTGTTCAGCGCGTATTCAATGCAATCCTTTAGCTGAGAATAGTCCGTGATGCCAATCCAGAAAATGTGCCAGTCTGCATGCTTCTGACAGCCCTCACTCATAGAGCTATAAAATCTATTAATTGGGTTATTGGCTCTAGAGCGCCAAAATACCTGTGGGTAAGCCTTGCGCATTTCATACCAAATTCCTGCCCCTAAGCCCTCTCCCTTAGCCTCAGGAATCACTCCAAATTTATCCATGTAGGGAATATTAAAATCATTAGAAATGGCTATGGTGGCTCGCCCACAAGAGGTCATAAATATATCCAAAGCCCCAGATTCAACGAAAAAACTATCGGCCAACATCCCATCAAATGATGATTCAATAATCAATTTAAACTGTTCTTGAACTTGCTTAGTGGGCTCGGTAAATCGGTTTACCTGGAACCCGTGCTTAATCAAGGTCCCTGAGCCAGAGTCCGTAAATAGCTCCTTGGGTAGATTAATCGGCTGAGTGATAGAGACAGAGGAAGTTTTTGGCAAGTGATCCAAGAGTGTTTTTACCTGGGTTAACTTTAATTTCATACCGGAATGGAGCCAGTCTTGCTGCATTAATTCTTCATACTCTAGCACCAAATTAATCGTCTCTATCAGCTGATTAGATTGATCAACAATGCCTCCGGTTTCAGATAAAAATATTACTTTGTAAGGATTCATTGCTTTCACTAGCTCAACAGTAGCTATATCAGCATTGATATTAAGAAGCTCAGACTCATCAGCTCCTATTGGTGCAATCACAGGGATTGCGCCTGCTTCCAAGGCTGCGTTAATGGGTATTAAATTGACATCACATATCTCACCAACCAAACCGAGCTGTGATTTGCCTTTGATACACTGAAAAATATTTGATGTCAGGGATTGAGCTTTAGCGCCTTGAAGCTCGAGAGCCTCAACAATCTGTTGATTGGTTTGGCAAAAAATCCCTTGAGCAATATCCCTAACCTCTGGAGATGTAACTCGCTGACCATCTATAAATGAAAAGTGAATACCTGCCTTGTTTAGCGCATCGGATAGCATTGGCCCAGCACCATGCATGATAACTGGCTTTAATCCAACCTGATCCAAAAATACCAATGAGGCAACAAGATTATCTAGATCATGCTGCACCACAGAGCCGCCAACTTTAATAATGGCAAATCTTTGCTCGGGTGATGAATATTTCTCAACATATTTCTTGATTTCTTTTTCTGAGCCTATGGCTCCAAGCAGCTTCAAAATAGTTTCTTTGATAAACATAGGAGACTTAGAATTCACTGAACTATGCCTCGATAAATACTCAATGCTTCCGAGAGCTGCATGAGATCTACATGCTCATTGGGTTGATGAGCGTTTGTAATATTTCCAGGGCCAAAGACAATTGCTGGCAGCCCGGCTTGGCTAAATAGTGAGGCCTCTGTCCAGAAATTTACAGGCTCGGAAGGCTGTAATCCAAGCGTTTTAACCATTAGCTCTAAGGTTTTAACATCACCATCAGCCGGCAAAGCAGGCGCTACAAAACCAGGAGTAAAGTGAGCTTCATTGTGCGTGGAACAAGCATTAATAGCATCCAAGATTTTTTCAACACTCTGACCTGGGAGAGGTCTAAAACCGAACTTTACGCTCGCAGAATCAGCAATAATATTAGGCTTAATTCCACCCTCAATGATCCCCAAGTTAAATGCTAAGCCTCGCAGAGGCCCTATTTGCTGATCATCAAATGACCTAGCTGATTCCAAGGCGGCATGACACCAATGAGTGAGTTTGTGCACTGCATTATCTTGCATGGCTCGATAATCCGAGCTGTGACCTGAGATTCCTGAAAACTGCTGAGTTCCTGTAAAAATACCTCTATGACAAGTTACACCCAGATTATTGGTAGGCTCAGAAACAATGACCCCATCAAAATTTGGTTGAGTTGCAAGAAACGCTTTAATGCATTGGCTTTGACCGGCCTCCTCATCAGTAGAAAATAAAACTGCATAATTTTCTAGGCCCAGCTCAATAAGGGTCAGTAAACAGGCTGCAGCACCTTTAATATCACAGGCTCCAAGACCAACTGCTTGGTCGTTACTCACAGTTAAGGTCCAAGGATCGGTGAGCCACCCATCACCCGCCGGGACAGTATCAAGATGAACATTAAATAGGTATTTTGGTTGGCCTTTTTTTAACAAGATATTAAATGATCCATCGCCCAGATCAACAATACTTGGATTGAGGTAGCTCAAAGAATCAAGGTACTCTAGCAGACCAGAGGCTTGAATATGTTTTGGGGGGTTAGAGGTATCGCAGGCAATAAGTGCCTTGAGGTGCTTCAAGCACAGCTCTAACTCTGAGTTCATTTCTTGTAATGAATTGAGGACCAAGTCGAAGTGCTTTGACCAATCAGTTTAATAAAGCCTTTTGACTCAGCTTCTGTCCATTTTGCAGATTGAGCATACACACCCTCTTTGCTCTTAAGGATATTTTTAGAATGCACAGCCACCGATTCTACTTTGCCAGGACTAAGGACCATAACCACTTCACCACTAACGGCCTTTTGAGAGTCCAGAAGAAAGCATTCTAAATTTTCACGCAATGGGTCGAAAAAGAATCCCCTGTAAACTAAGTTGACCCATTCCTGACCTACGGAAGATTTAAAGGTATTTTGGTTATCCGTGAGCACGCATTCCTCAAGCGCACGGTGAGCTGCCATTAAGATAGTGATGCCTGGTGCTTCAAAAACAAAGCGCCCTTTAAGACCAATAATAGTATCACTGGCAAAAACTGATCGCCCCACTCCAAATGATCCACCTAATACATTTAAAGTGCGCAATAAGTCTGGGCCAGCAATCTTCTGATTATTTAGGGCCACAACTTTTCCTTTTAAGAATTTGATGGTTAATGATTTAGATTTTTTAGGGTACTGATGCGGTAATTTACATAGAACAAAGCTGTCCTCAGCAGGCTCCTCCCAAACATCAATCTCAGAGCCTGAGATGGTCGCTCCCATCAAATTTTCATTCACGCTATATTTTTTGTGCATCGATGAAACTTTGAATCCTTTGCTTTTAAGATATTCCTCTTCATACCCACGCACATTTTGAGTTATATTTTGAATTTCACGAATGGGTGTAATAATTTTATAGTCGCCATGCGCCATAATGGAGAGATCAAATCTGACTTGGTCATTTCCCATGCCAGTGCAACCGTGAGCTATATATTTTGTTTTTAACTTCTGGCACAACTTGATAGATTCTTTGACAATTAGGTATCGATCAGAACAAAGGGCTGGATATTTACCTTGATAAAGAGAGCCTGAATAAATCAAGGGGGTTAAAATTTCTGACCATAAAGATTTTTCAACATTAATATTGAGGTGCTTGATTGAACCAAGCTCTTTTGCTCTTTTGGTAATCACTTGCTCTTCTCTAGCAGAGGTCCCGCCAGTATTTACAAACAAGGTATGGACTTCATAGTTCTTCTCAAGCAAGTAAGGAATACAAAAACTCGTATCTAAACCGCCAGAGAAAGCTAAAACAATTTTTTTCTTCATTACAAATTCCTAT
The DNA here is from genome assembly GCA_002469975.1 of Proteobacteria bacterium UBA7420. Taxonomy (GTDB): domain Bacteria; phylum Pseudomonadota; class Gammaproteobacteria; order Magnimaribacterales; family D2472; genus D2472. The sequence goes on along the minus strand of DKMG01000041.1, from coordinate 2,729 downwards.
AAAATTTTGGTTAGCATAGATTTTTGAACATGCTTTCTATTACCAGCCTCTTGCACCGCAAGGCAATACTCTGCATCCATCACTGCATCAGTCGCTTTAATATTTCTTCTAAGTGGCAAGCAATGACTAAAAACAGCATTATCAGTTAGGGCCATTTTTTGCTCATCAACAATAAAGTGTTTAAAGTCTTTTCTAGTGTTCAGCTCAGCCTCTAGATCTCCATAATGCGCTAATGAACCCCAGCTTTTGGCGTACACAATTTGAGCCCCTGCATAGGCTGATTCAATGTCATGGCTAATACTAAAAGTTGCGCCCTCAAACGCGCAATTATCCTTGGCTGCATTCATATACCTATCATCCAATAAATAGTCGTTGGAGGGGCATAATAACTTGACGTTCATGCCAAATTTACTTGCAATGAGCAAGCTGGAATTAGCCACCGCAGTATTTAAGGGTTTTGGGTGATAGGTCCAGGTCAAAAGATAATCTTTGCCCTGTAAATCTCCATAATGCTCTTGCAAGGTCAGTATATGCGCCAGTTCTTGGCATGGATGCTCAATAGTTTCCATATTGACAACTGGTACTGTTGCATATTTAGCAAAGCTTTTAATCACATGGTCAGTCCTATCTATGCTCCAGTCCTTGAACTCAGGAAAGGCTCGAATAGCAATACAATCACAATAAGAAGATAAAACCTGTGCAACTTCTTTAACGTGCTCCTCTGCAGATCCATCCATCACAAGATTATCCTGGAACTCTATAGGCCAGGCATCTTTGCCTGGTTGCAATATCACGGCTGTACCGCTCAGCTCACTAATGCCAATTTCAAAGCTGGTTTTTGTTCTAAGAGAGGGGTTAAAAAAAAGCATCGCCACTGATTTATTTTGAAGCAGCGGTTGATGAGGGTTATCTTTTAAAGAAACTGAAAAATCAATGATGTCTTGAAGCTCTGACTTAGACCAGTTTTGCGTGGTAATAAAATGTTTCATAGTGAAGCGTCGATGAGCCTATTGCCCTTAAATTATAGCTGTATAAATAAAAAAAGGGAGCTAGAAGCTCCCTTTTAAAAATACTAATCGAAACTAGCTTTGGGTTCCTGAGACAGATTTTTCATCAGCTCTAAGACCTCTGACAGTCTTGTAAAGAGTGCATTTTTGAGTTTTTTTGTTAAAAGTAAAAGCTTTTACGATCTCTTTTGACTCAGCTGCTGCCTTGCAACCCGAGACTGAAGAGAATTTTTTTGATTTTTTAACAGCAAAAATGCTTCCATTTACCGAGAAGCCTTCTTGAATTTCAAGTGAAGCATTCGCTGTAAACGGGAATGAGAATAAAACTGCTGCCATGATGAATTTTTTCATTATATTAATTCCTTATGTTTATATTTAATGCATATATTAATAATTTATACATGTGTTCGGTGAACACATTGACTATACCATTATATGTTTACAGTGCCAACATAATACTAAATAATTACTTAATCTATAGGTATTGAGCCATAATATTAGAATGAAAACGTTAAAAGATTTAATTAATGAGGCTCATGAATTGATTCCCAGGGTCACATGCAAGGAACTATCAGAAAACCTAGGTGAGTTTTTTATTGTGGATGTTAGAGAGGGTTCTGAGGTCATGGAATCTGGAATAATTGAGGGGGCCACAAACATCCCTCGAGGATTGCTGGAGTTCAAGATGGTGCCTAATTCTGATACATTGCCAACTCATACCCCCATTCTAGTTTATTGTGGTGGGGGAAGTAGAGCAGCCCTTGCAGGCAAAACACTCAAAGAGCTTGGTTTCACCAACGTCAAGAATCTAGAAGGAGGCTTTCGTGGCTGGAAAGAATCTTCCTCTTCCTAGCGAAGACTAGGCAAGAGTTTACCCAGATCTTCGTGAGCAGCATTTTTATATTCTGGGCTGTATCCGGCCATCACATCGCCTTTAACAGCGCAACTTCTGTAAGCAGATATTCTAGCTGCTGGATCGGAGAATTCTAAGTCAGCATTGACTGGATCATAGACCTTCTTAGTTACAGCGTTAAGTTTAAACTTACAATTATTCCAGCTGTAAGCATCTGGCATAAGGTGAAGTGGAATGGGGCCATCAAAAGAGTGAAATGAGCGAGGATATAGTGTGATCGTTGCATCCCCTCCTCCATCATTTATTTCAGAAACCATTTGAACACAAGGCTCTGGTGGAGTGTAGTTATCGTCTTCTCCCATGTAAATTTGAAAGACATCACTGTCCCAGTCGTTATTATCAGGCAAAGCCAAGCACCCTGGGTACCACATTAGATAACCGGCATATGAAGCGCCAGGCTTATTTAATGCTTCTTGTAGCGGCATCCATGCATTAAAAATCGTTGCGGTGCCTCCCAAACTCCAACCTGCAGCATATATTTTAGTGTTATCAACCCTTGGATCATCCCACAGAAGATTGAGAGACATGGCCATCTCATAGATCATGGTTTCGCTGGTGACATTGATTTGGTTGCCCACTGTGCTATTTACACCTCTAGAATCGAAAGGATGCATGGCAAAAACAATAAAATCTGCTTGGCGCATTTGTTCGATGTATTTTAAATGATGCTCTCTCCAGTTGGATGAGCCATGTGATGCAACGATAGTAGGATAAGGTGTGGCTGCATCATAATTATCTGGAAAATGCAGAACCCCAAAAACCTCTAGATCCTCTTGATCAACCAGACCTTCATTAAAAAGGTGTTCGAA
>DKMG01000018.1 GCA_002469975.1 Proteobacteria bacterium UBA7420 | reverse complement strand
TCCAGCACCTGTATCTTGAGCGCCCCCTGGAATGATGACATTGTTGTTTGAGATAGCTGTGTAAAGCTGTCTTAGAGTGATGCCATAAGTCTCCATTTTTGACTTATCAATGACGCCCTCTAATACCTCTTCAGGCGCACCTTGAAGGTCTGCTGAAAGCACCTCACTAATAGCTTCAAGCCGATCTTGTAACTCTCTGGCAATAAATACCTTTTGTCTCAGTGAAATTGGCCCCACTAAGCTGATATTCATTACTGGAAACATGGCAAAGGAATACTCGCGAATCTGAGGGTCTTCTGCTTCTCTTGGTAATTTAAACTTAACTTCTTCAACAGCTTGCTTGATATCTTTAAGCGCAGTATCAATATCGTATCCAACCTCAAATTCTGCAACAATTCTTGCAAAGCTGAGGCGAGAGGATGAAGATAGCTCTTTAATACCTGGCACACTTCTTAGCCTATTCTCAAGCGGTCTTGCAATTAACCTTGATGCATCTCCAGGGGAAGCTCCATCCAGAAATACTTCAACGCTTACTAATGGAAGTTGAATATTAGGATCAGCAGCCACAGGCATCACTGATCTTGCGTAGGAGCCAGCGATGATAACCACTAGCGCTAGCGCTAGCGTCGTTCTTGCTTTTAATAAAGCAAAATCAACTATTTTGGTCATGTTGCAGTCTGCTCGGTTGCCTGGACAGTCTGACCATTCTCTACAAATCCTTGACCAAGTACGATTATTTTTATGAGATTAGGTAGTCCTGATACCCAAACACCATCTTCTGCATCTTCAATAATTTGAACCGGAAGAAACTGCACAACGTTATTGCCGTTCATTGTTCTGATGCCCAAGATCCCTTTGTCAGAGAGCAGTAAAATTGAGGGCGAGATTTTATGGGCAAGAATTTTATTAGTGGTGATATGCATTGTGCCTGTGACACCATCGCGAATTAATCCATTGAGATTCTCAATCTCTGCTTCTACCCTAAAACTTCTGGTAGAGGGCACTGCACTTTTTGAAACAAAAGTTAGGGTGCTCGTTATAGTCTCGCCTGTCACCAGCTCAATTAAAACAGTTTGACCTTGTGTAACCTTTTGAATATCTGCTTCCGGGACTTCAGCAATAAACGTAATAGGGTCTAATTCAATTAGGACAGCACAGATTTCTCCACGATTCAATAAATTTCCAGGCTTAACTATTTTTTCAATATACCCACTAAAAGGTGCCTTCACTTCAGTTCTATTGAGCTCGACCACCCCTAATCTACATAACACCTGGTCTTTAGACACCCATTGACCTTGTGTAATGTTATTTGGCATGACTTCGCCAGATGTTTTAGCCATCACAGCCACTCTTTTCTCGGAAATTGCTGATGCATTTAAAGTAATTGTGGGAGTTATAAAGGCTGCCTTACTATCTGACACAACCACAGCTGAAATTGTTTTCTGCTTAATTTCGTCCTGGACATCCTCTGCCACGAATTGGCCTGAAATCATCCAAATAATAATGGGAATTAGTATGTATAAAGAAATTCTGACGTTTTTTGACATAATTGGTAAGATTTTTTGATCTTTTATTTATATTTATTAGGCTATCTTTGACTAAAAAAAGTCATGATAGTTTAGCACTTTTGGGAAAAATACTAGTTACTTTTAGCCATTGCTTAAAATTTAATGTAAAGCTTACTTGTCAGCCAAGCTTCCTCAGTATTGCAGGAGAAATTATAGGTTATGCTTTGCTCTCAAACTTTTTAGTAATTCTAGGTCTAATGGCTCTCTTTTCTCTTCAGGCTCCTTGTCTAGAATTGCAAAGGACTTACCAGCCTGCATTTCTTTTGCAAGGCGCCAGTAAATCTTCGAAAAAATTTTAAGGGCATGCAAGTTATTTGAGGAATTAATAAGGTCCCATCCAGTCTCTTTGGCTGCCCAGTAGATAATAGGAGTGGTCCAAGGATGTTCTTGTCTTGGAGCTGATGATTTTTGTGCCTCTATAAAGGCTTCTGGTGCATTTGGGATATTAATTGACCCCATAGAATCCTCGCAGGCTCGAAGTATCTCCGTGAGCGTTGGTAGGTATTCATTGGTCTGTATGACAATCTCTATCGCACTATCAATGCATGCAGCAGGATACTTTTTTAAGCTTTGTGCCCATAACCTTTTGGCTTCTCGTAAGCGCTCATCTGAACCAAAAACCTTGTAAAACTGATAATGGTAGGATAATTCTATCTTAAGAAATAAATTATCAATGGCCTCAATAAATTGCTGCCTTTCAGAATTTGAGAGTTTCAGCCCAGGCTCCATCTTTTGTTCTATCTTTGAATTCCTGTGAAAATTCTCCTGGCTCATTATGTCTGTTATTTTTTTTGTCATTTTTTTCTTCGTAAGATCCAATCAATTCTTTTCGTTTTACAAAATCTACAAACTTAGAATTCCAGGATCGCAAAGCGGTACCATTTTCTTTCCAGTAAAGTATAAACTCCTTCAGGTGCTTCAAGGCATCAACCTTAGAGACATTTGCTAATTCCAGGATATCAAAAACATCAGAAGACGGATTCCAGTCATCATGAATGCATACGGGTAAGCCCTTATTCCCAGAGTTCTCTTTTACCCATTCTCGCCGAATAAAATCTACAAATAAGACATTCCAATTATCTCTTAATTGATTTTTTTCTAACCAATACATCTTAAATTCATTTATCTTGTTCTCAATAAAAATTTTATTGACCCCGCCCATATTCAATACTTCATATGCTTGGATGGAAGGCAGCCATTGATTTTCTAGTCTCCGTCTTCCCGAAGACACATTGCTACTTGGCAATTTTAATTTGTAAACCTGAGCTTGTTTTTCTGGCATGACTTGCTTTTTATTTGCTGGGCTCAGTAATTTTAAATTAACCAATCGCTGAATATTTTTAAGAATATCTAAAGGTTCTAAAAATACTAAAGTACTTTGCAGAGAGTGCGCGATTTCTTCTGCAGTCATGTTCTGTGTGTCAACTTCTTTTGCTGCTGATAACACCACAGCACATTCTATGCCTAGCGTTTCAGCTTCTTGAGTGGAAAATGTAAAATGTTCTTTGCTCAATTATCCTCGCCTCTGTTGAACGGCTTCACTCATTCTTTGAAGGCATTCCAGAGTATCAGTCCAATTCATGCAAGCATCAGTAATACTTTGCCCATATATCAAATTTTCTGTAATTTTTTGGTTACCTTCCACCAAATGACTTTCGAGCATTAGACCTCGAATTGCAGTATTCCCTTGAGACACTTGAGTCGCCAAATTCTCTACTACGATTTTTTGTCGTTTAAAATCTTTTTGGCTGTTTCCATGACTTGCATCAACCATAATGGACTCATTCACATCAGCTTCTGTTAGTGCGGTTAAGGTTTTGGCTATTTCATCCTCTTCAAAATTAGGCTCTTTGCCTCCTCTTAAGATGATATGTGCATCTGAATTCCCAGAGGTTTTATAGATAGAAACTCGCCCATCCTTCGTGTTCGAGAAAAAGACATGTGGGTGATTAGCAGCTTGGATACCATCGATCGCCGGCTTTAGGGCGCCAGTTGTACCATTTTTTATTCCCATCGGGCAGGAGATCCCTGATGCCAGCTCTCTATGAGACTGACTTTCAGCTGTTCGAGCTCCAATTGCACCCCAGGAGATCAAATCTGCAACATATTGAGGCGAGATGGGGTCCAAAAATTCAGTCCCTACAGGCAATCCAATACTCGTGATTTCTTTTAAGATTTCTCTAGCTAGCATCAAGCCCTTGTTTGCTTTATAGCTCTCATCCATATCAGGATCATTGATTAAACCTTTCCAGCCAACAGTTGTTCTTGGTTTTTCAAAGTAGACTCGCATTACTATCAATAGGGTAGATTGGAAGCTTTCTTTAGCCTTCAGCAATAGATTTGCATACTCAATTGCAGATTTCTTGTCATGAATAGAGCATGGCCCGCATACAACGATAATCCTATCATCTTTCCCATGCAGCACTTGACTGATTTCATGCCTTGTTCCATAAACCAGTTTTGCAATTTCATCTGTTACTGGGTGCGCCTCAATGACGTCATTGGGGGTGATTAAGTCAAATTTTTCGACTATTCGAGTATTGTCTGTGTGATATATAGGTTCCATCAAGAAATCTTAATTGAATTAAATAAAAAAAGTAGTATTTGATTGATCAAGTTAAGGTTTATTTATATCTTCTGAAACGGCTTTAAACCAACATTTTTCTTCGAAATCACAAGATGTTGTGTTAAAAAGAGCTTACAATGACACTATCTTGTATAAATTGAAGTTATGAAGGCTCAAACGCAACTAGAATTTCCTCTTTTTAAAGGAGAGGCTCTAACTCAGTTACCTGAAGATCTGTTCATTCCCCCGGAAGCATTGGAGATCTATTTAGAAGATTTTTCTGGACCAATGGATGTGTTGCTTTATTTAATTCAGAAAAAAGATATCGATATTTTAGATCTTGATCTATCTGAGATAACAGGGCAATACATTCAATACATAGAGTTAATGGATGCACTGAAGATTGAGTTGGCTGCAGATTACCTTGTCATGGCAGCAACATTAGCTCAGATCAAATCAAGAATGCTGATTCCTCAGGCAGAAGAAGAAGAGGTAGAGCAAGACCCTCGGTCAGAACTTATAAGACGATTGCAAGAATACCAAAGATTTAAATCTGTATCTGAGTCTATCTCAAATCTTCCCCGAGTAGACAGGGATTTTTTTATAGCTTCTGCTGCGCTGCCTACTTTTAAAGAGCAAAGCCCGGTCATAAATATTAGCGCGATCGAACTTGCTGAAATTTTTCACACAGCCTCCACGAGACCAAAATTTTCTGCTCATCACGAAATAAGGTTCGAAGAGCTTTCAACTCAGGACAGAATTGCATTAATCCTATCTATATTAAATAAAAGTAATGTTATTCAATTCTTTCAGACCTACCAAAAGGAGGAAGGCAAACAGGGCGTTGTTGTATCCTTGCTAGCATCTCTAGATCTTGCCAAAGATGGCCATGTTGAATTGATTCAAAATGAGGACTCTAACCAGTTATACATTAAATCTACAAACCGAGGATTCCATTAACAATGAATATTTCTGACAACCTAGCTAACATCGTTGAATCTATCTTATTTGGGTCAGGTCGGCCTATGCGATTATCTGAGATTAAGACTCTTTTGAGTACTCAAAACATTGAAGCGGAACTTCCAAATATCAAAATTGCAATGAATTCGTTAGAGGATCGCTTCGCTAGTAGCGCTCTTGAGATTAAAGAGGTAGCTTCTGGATATCGCCTTCAAATCAGAAATGAATATGGTGATTTTTTATACCCACTTTGGAATGATAACTCCAATAGGCTCTCCAAGGCATTAATGGAAACTGTATCCATCATTGCCTACAAACAACCTGTCACTCGGGGAGACATTGAGGATATTCGCGGAGTCAGTGTTAGCAGTCAAATTATTAGATCCTTGCTCGATAGAGAATGGATTAAAGCGGCTGGGTATCGAGATGTGCCTGGCAGGCCTACTCTTTATGAGACCACAAAAATATTTTTGAATGACTTGAATTTACAAACATTGAATGATTTGCCTCCTTTGCCAGAGGCTCTTCCAGCCGAAGAGGCGTTGGATCAGCTAGAAGTAGGATAGTAATATGCTGCGATTGCAGAAATTCTTAGCCCAGTCAGGCTTAGGCTCTAGACGTTTTTGTGAGCAACTCATCAAAGATGGAACCATTCTTGTCAACGGCAAGGTTGCTGAGCTAGGCTCAAAGGTCACAGACACGGATGATGTGGTGCACGCTGGTAAAAAAGTTCTCTTAAAAACTGCAGATTTAAAAGTCATCATGCTGAATAAACCTCCTGGTGTTTTATCTGCAAGAAAGGATGAAAAAAAAATAAAGCTAGTGTTTGATTTCCTGCCTAGAACTCATAATGAACCTGACTGGATTGCAGTTGGCAGATTGGATATTAATACCGCAGGCTTGATGCTATTTACAAATAACGGCACCTTGGCCCATCAATTAATGCACCCCTCCTTTGAGATTGACAGAGAGTATCTTGTCAGGGCCAGAGGTAATTTTGACGAGCAAAAAAGAAAAAATATGCTTGCAGGCGTTGAGATTGAAGGCGAAGTTTATAAATTTTCTGACATAGTGCCTGGAGAAAAACAAAGTTCGAATCAGTGGTTTTCAGTCTGCATGCTTACAGGTAAAAATAGAGAGGTCAGGCAGCTTTTTGAATCTCAAGATTTAGAGGTGAGTCGCCTCAAAAGAGTGCGCATAGGACCTATTTTTCTTCCATCCACCCTTAGAGAGGGCGCATGCATTAATCTCACTGAAGCTCAGATTAAAGAGCTGCAAGAGTACGGTAAATAAAGAGCCATTAAGAATCTATAGAGCAATGCTTATTTGCTATCCAGAATGCTTGATAGCTCAGAGAATTCAAAATAATTTTTTTCTGCCATGGAACTTTCCGATGAAAAAAACCATAAATAACAAT
>DKMG01000105.1 GCA_002469975.1 Proteobacteria bacterium UBA7420 | reverse complement strand
GGAGTGCAAAATAGTTCGCTTTTAACAACTAGAATCTTAGCTAAAATGCACCGTGTGGGTTTAGAAAAGAGCACTAGTACTACTGATGCTTCTTTTGATGGCAAAATATGTAGAAAGGAAACCCAGCTTAAAATCAAAAAATCTCAATACAAATTACAGATGGTTTACCCAAGTTCTACTAAAGGACAAATTGGTTGTTGGCCGGTAGGTATGTCTGACATGCTTTATTCTTCTTTTAAAGAATATCCGCATGATGGTCAAGATTGGAGTTATGTCATATGGAGGAAAAGAAATTGTTGCGCATTTTAATAGGATTAATAATTAGCGGTACAGCCTTGCTGAGCATCGCTGAAGAATCAATAGAGGATTGGGCTATGAACTTAGCAAAATTCAACCAGCAAGCTAGCCTAAATAATATTAAGGATATTATGGATAGGGCAGAGTTTGATCAGAACCTACGTGATGAAGTAATAAATCCAAGACCAGCTTTGCAGATCTTTGTTTCTAGTTCGATGCCAAAAGCTTTGTTAAAAAATTATGCTTTAGAGGCAAAGAAATATGGAGGGGTGTTAGTGTTTCGTGGTCTTCCTGATGGCAGCGTACATAAGTTTACGGAGTATTTAATGGATATAGTTACAGAAGAAACTAGTGCTATGCAGATAGATGATGAAGCATTTGCAGCTTTTGGAATTAATAGCGTGCCTGCAATAGTTCTATCAAAACCTGAGACAATATTTAGCAAAGAAAAAACAGAGGCAAAATTTGACAAAGTTATTGGCAATATAACTATAAAAGCTGCTTTAGAATTATTTGCTGGTAGTGGTGATATGCAATCAAGCGTGAAGAAATTACTAAGATGAAAGCAATATTAATCATTCTATTATTTTCTATATTTGCTTTCAATGCAGGAGCACATGTTAGAACAAATGTGAACGAAGTCACTGATTTATTCGAAAGTAATATTGAAAATAAAGACCAAGAATTTAAAGATCTTCAGAAAAACAATGACGATGCTTTAAATAACATACGCTCAGAAACTGGCTTTCAGTTTATCCAAGGCATGGATAAAGACGTTAATGGCAAGATATCAGAATTAAACTCAATCAAGGATACAGATTTAGACAATGCAGGTAGAGATAAGAGGTATTCAGACGAATATAGATTTTATGATGAGGGCGACTTTGAGCCAGACTATACAAAGCCAGGTAATAGGATGCACAAAGAAGACGCAATGAATATTGCAATAGGCACCAGAAAAAAGCTAGATGAATTATTAACAGAACTCAACAAAATAGGCGTTGATTGCAAAACCGTTAAAGGTCCCAAACAAAAGGAAGCTCAATTTTTTATTGATATACACAGAGCTGAGCAAAAGAATACGGAATATGATCTATTTTTGTGTGAAGAACCACGTAATCAATATCAATGTGATGATTCAGTTTCCTTAACCTGCACTAGAAAAGGTAAAGGTTACGGAGACTGGGAAGACAGGATTATTAGATTTAATGGCCATGCAATATATGCTGAGAAAATGAATTGGGGATATGCAATTAAATGGAAGGATAGCAGATGGGGCTGGCATATATCACCATATCATCCTCAACGTGGAATTTTTGGTTGGCCTGATCAGGTTGATTCATCCTGGCGCGATAATCCAGCTGCAATAATTGCAGATGCTCGCAGTTATATTGCTGCAAAACTTCAAGTTTCTGTAGAGCAAATAGGTGAGAATGTGATTTTCCCAAGTGACAATGGCGGTAGGGGGGTTGAAGAAGGAAATATAACAGCTACTGGTCAAAGACATCGCGTGGTTTGGGATGAGTATGAGTTTAAGTATCAGTTTAGAGAAGCTTTTGATACTTGTGAAGAGTGGGCTGAAGATTGGACTGAGAGGTGCGCGCTAAAATGATAAACAAGCTAACATTATATAAAATAATAATAACCTTATCTCTAATCATTATGTGCGTAGTTAAGCCGGCGCACGCTGGACCACGCTTTGTTTCAAGCTACTCATGTTCTGACGCAGTTAAAACTTGCGTATCAACTGGTACAAAAGAAATTGAAGGATTTTCAGTACATCGTGATTGCTGGAAGTGGGCTTATTCTAAGAAGTGTAATTACCCAAGTAAGAATGATTGTGCTCAGCATGGCCATTGTTATTCGCTAGGTCAACGTGATTGCTTGATGAGAGATACTCTTGGTAATTGCATTAATATACAAAAGGAATTTTCCTGCAAGCGTTGGGAGCCAACTTTTGTTGAGGAAGAGAGGGTTAGATACGGGCTAGAAGATAAAGATGGCACGGCTACTTTAGTGTGTAAAGGCATACCTTGTATAGATGGTAATTGCGTCGATAAAAGCTACGAGATGGATGAAGACATGGTTAAATCTGTATCCCAATTAGGTGCTATGTCTAAAGGCAAGGATTCAGCTATGGGAATTAAGATTTTTGAGGGAATAGCACAGCAATGTTCTAAGAAGGGTAATGGATGGCATAATTGCTGTAAAGTTTTTCCTAAAGGTTGGGGAAAAAATCTGGGGGCTAAATGCACAGAGGATGAAAGAATACTATCTGATAGGAGGCAAAATAATCTTTGCGTTGATGCAGGTACTAGCAAAATTAAAGGAATAGCTGGCACTAGCTTTGGTAGAAAGCATCACTATTGTTGTTTTAGCAATATCCTTGAAAAAGTTATTCAAAAAGAGGCTAGAAAGCAATTAGGTCGAAGTTTTGGCGATGGAGGTAGAACTGATTGTTCCGGGCTTTCTTTGGAGGATTTGGAGCGTGTGGACTTTTCTCAAATGGATTTTTCTGAAGTCTCTGCTTACTTTTTAAAGAAAATAACGCTACCTGATGTTGGTGATATTACAGACAGAATTAATTCTGCTTATGGGAATACTACTAAGTTTGATCATGAACATCCAGGAGATGAAAAAAATAGACTAGCTGGAGTTAATTGGAATCGCGACATTATGGGAGCTACTCCTGAAGAACAACGTATAGAAGCTGAGAGGTTAGAGCGTGAACGTTTAGCTAAATTAGAAGCAGAGCGTTTGGAGAAAGAGCGTTTAGCTAAATTAGAAGCCGAGCGTTTAGAAGCAATCAGATTGGCTGAAATTGAAGCAGAGCGCGTGAAAAAAATAAGAATAGATAGAATGGTCAAAGTCGAGGCGGAAGTTGCTACAAAGCAAAGAAAATATGATAGAGATTTTGCTCATTGGACAGCACTCGGAGTTGAGTATCAAAGATTATGGAATGAGTATCTAGCATTCCAAAAGCAACCTGAATATACCAACGCAAAGAAACCTGCCTCTTATTACCAATATCTCAATAGATGTGATGAATATAATAGTCTTCGTCCACAAATTCAAAAACAAGAGCAAGAATTAAGACGCTTAAAAGCAGAACTAGCGAGGCTCAGATGAAAACATTTCTAATAC
>DKMG01000079.1 GCA_002469975.1 Proteobacteria bacterium UBA7420 | reverse complement strand
GCAATTCTCGAGTCTAAAAAAACATGTAGCTCACTAGAAATAACATCTATTGATAAATTTCCTAGGTTAACCGATTACATCGTACCTCCGGGGGTTAGAATTGCCGATACGAGCAGAGTGAGATTGGGCGCCTACTTAAGTGAAGGCACTACAGTAATGCATGAGGGCTTTGTAAATTTTAATGCAGGCACGCTGGGTGCTGCAATGATAGAAGGGAGAATTTCTGCTGGCGTAATAGTTGGCAAGAACTCTGATTTAGGTGGTGGGTCTAGCACCATGGGCACTCTTTCTGGCGGGAATCATGTAAAGATCTCAGTTGGTGAAAACTCGCTCTTGGGAGCGAATGCGGGGCTAGGCATACCCTTAGGGAGCAATTGCATAGTTGAGGCCGGTCTCTATCTTACTGGCAGCTGTAAGGTTGAGGTATTTGATAAGAATATGAAGTCTCAAGGGATTGTAAAAGCTGAGCAATTATCAAATAAAGATAACCTGCTGTTTATTCGAAACTCATTATCAGGTGGGATTGAAGCAAGGGTAAATATAAAATCAATTGAATTGAATGATGTTCTGCATCATAACCAATAAATTATGTCAGCTTTAAATTTAGCTCAATCGCTTATTAGAATTAAATCAATCTCTCCAAATGATGGAGGCTGCTTTGATATCCTGGAACCAGAACTTGCATCTCTGGGTTTCAATGTAGAAAAAATTAAAGAATTAAACTGTGAGACATTGCTAGCCAAGCTTGGTAATAAAGGGAAAATTTTTTGCTACCTTGGTCATACTGATGTCGTCCCATCGGGACCAGAGGAAGAATGGTCCTCGCACCCCTTCGAAGCCAATGTGATTGATGGCCATTTAATTGGAAGAGGCGCAGCAGATATGAAGGGAAGCGTTGCCGCCTTTATTGAAGCTTTAAAAATTTTTTTACCAGCCTGCCAAGAACCAGAGTTTCAAATATGGGTCATGCTCACCAGTAACGAAGAGGGTGAACCACAAGATGGAAAAATTAATACCTTGATCAATGCTTTGACTGCAAAGAATGAGATCATAGATTACTGTCTTGTGGGTGAAGCAAGCTCCTCCAAAGAAGTAGGTGATGTGCTCAGAGTTGGCAGAAGAGGCTCGCTGAGTGGAAGCTTAAAACTCCTGGGAAAACAAGGTCATGTGGCTTATCCCAAAAAGGTACTCAGCCCAATTCTTGAGATTGGTCCAGTCATTTCTGAGCTTAGAGAGGTAGAGTGGGATCAAGGGAATAAATATTTCGACCCCACATCATTTCAAATTTCAAATATTGAATCTGGGACTGGCGCAACCAATGTGGTTCCAGGTCACTTAAACATGTTGTTTAATTTTAGATTCTCTCCAGAGTCATCACATGAGTCTCTCAAGCAAAGGGTCATTTCAATTTTAAATAAATCTAAATGTGCGTTTGAGATTGAATGGACGCTTAATGCAGATCCATACCTAACCAAAAAAACAGATTTACTCAACATTATTCAGAGTGCTTTATTGGCTGTCAATCAAAAGGAAGCCATCGTGGATAACGGTGGAGGAACTTCAGATGGGCGGTGGATAGCACCCTCAGGCGCAGAAGTAATTGAGCTTGGTCCGATCAATCAAACCATCCATCAAATAGATGAAAAAATCTCTCTCTCTGACTTAGAGCTTTTAACTAGAATTTATCATCAAATCCTGGTTGAAACACAGGCTGCTGCTAATTAGCGTTCTCTTTTGCGCCTTTAATAATAAATGACAGCCCTATCAATACTATCGCGATAACTAGGTAGTATTGAATCATAAAACTAAATACCGGAGAGATGGTTTCCAAACCACCGTCCAAGGCTTCTCCACCTAGCAAGCCAGCCATAACCCCACCAATTGCACTGGCTAGGAACCACAAACCAAACATTTGACCCATATATCTTTTAGGTCCATAGCGTGAAAAGGCTGATAAACCAATTGGGGATAGAGCAAGCTCTCCCCAAGTCTGAAAAAGGTATGTTAAAACTAACCATTGCATTCCAACAGGAGATGACTCAAGCGCAATGTCAACAGCGATGATCATTACAAGAAAGCTCAAGGCCATAAACAACAAGCCAATTGCAAATTTAATTGGCAGGTTTGGATTTAAATTTATTCGAGCCAAGTAAGCCCATATCCCTGCAAATATTGGTGCAAATATTACAACAAACATAGGGTTAGCGAACTGCAGCCATCCAACAGGGATAACAAAACCCAAAACAGAAAGGTCCGTATAATCTCTTGCAAAGATATTTAATGATCCAGCAGACTGATCAAACCCTGCCCAGAATGCAGCTGCACCAATAAATAACAAAAATAATAAAATTAAATTCTTTCTCTCACTTGCAGTAAGCCCAGCAAATAAAAATAAATACACAAAATAAACACCAGCAACAATTGTAAGAAAGTATGCAAACTTTTCAGCGAAAAACCTTGGATCAACGGTAATGAGTCCCATCAAGCCTGCGCCAATCACAAGAAACATACCCACAAGAGATGCATACATGTATGTTGAAAGTCGAGAACGCTTTTTATCTGACATTTCATTTGGATGCATGCCAGCATCTCCAAGTAAATTTCTATGCTTAATAAACTGAATAACTCCGAATGCCATTCCTATACCAGCAGCACCAAAGCCCCAATGCCATCCAATTTTTTCTCCAAGATAAGCGCAAACAAGAAAACCTAAGGTCGAGCCTATATTGATAGACATATAAAAAATGGTATAACCAGAATCTCTTTTTTCATCTAAGTTTTTATAGAGCTCTCCAACAATGGTGGAGATGTTACCCTTTAACAGTCCTGTGCCTAAGACCACAAAAGTTAAGCCTAGAAAAAATGATTGCTCAATAGGCATGGCAAGGGTGAAATGTCCAAGCGCAATAATAAATGCTCCAATCAATACTGCTTTTTGATGGCCTAAAATATTATCTGCAATCCAGCCTCCTGGAACCACCATAAAATAAACCATTCCCACATAAATGCCATAAATAGCTTGAGCATCTACCTGTGACCACCCTAACCCAGGATTAAAGCCACTCACAGCACCTGTCATGTAAAGGACCAGAAGAGCTCTCATGCCGTAGTAGGACATGCGCTCCCACATTTCTGTTAAAAATAAAGTTCTTAATCCAATTGGATGTCCAAAAAAAGTATTACTTGTATTCATGTCACTTGAGTTATGATTTATGAGAAATACTATATCAGAATGACACAAAAAACTCCCTACATAGGACCATTTCGACGAACGATTTCTTCCATCTATGATCTATTCTTGCTTCTAGGCGTATGGTTTACTGTGGGGTCAATTGCACTTTGGCTGAATGGTGGTCAAGTGCTTCATCCGGCATTGGGCTCTATTTTGGCTTTTATAAGTGGTTGGCTATTTTTTGCTTTCTTTTGGATGAAAGGGGGTCAAACTCTTGGAATGCAAGTCTGGAGAATTAAACTTATTTCTCTTAATCCAAGCAGTCAAGAAGTTACTTTGCTGCAAACTTTTTTACGTTATGTCGTGAACTGTGGCATTGCTGCCTTGATGGGCTTACCATTATTTTTAATCTACGTTAATTCAAAAAATGCAGCAGTGAATGATACTTTATCGAAAACTAGATTAATAAAAGTAGATGATTAAAGACGTCTGTAGCCTATCCATCCAGCAAGGATTAGCCCAAGAATTGGAAGCGTGTGGGCTAAAATAATAGGCCACTGATAGATCAAGAAAGAGGCCACAAAAAGATCTTTTGTTAAATCAAAAATTAGACCAAAGAAAATTCCAAATATTACTTGCCTGCCAATCCCTCCAGAGCGAACCAAACCAAACATCAGGCTTCCAGCAAAAAAAATGATCCCAATAACAGAGATAGGCAAAAAGATTTTAGTATAGACTGCTGATTGAATCAGTCTCAACTCGCTCAAAACCTCTGGCGATGTATAGCTTTTTTTAATCTCTAACAGAGACAGGAGAGAGCTTCTCTCTAAGCTTTTTTTATTTAAAGGGCGCGTTTTATAAAAGGGAAAAATCTCTGTCTCAGCAGACGAACCAGCTATAGGCTGAAGAGATAGTTGATTATTCTCTAGGCTGCCAGCAGCAAATTGTTCAGCTCTAATAACTAACCCTGCTTTATTAAATTCTATTAATTGCACGCCAGCAAGCTCGTCAGTCCCAAGATCCTGAATCCCGATAAGATTCTGATCATTCAATTGCCATTCATAAGCTTTCTGATCAGACTCAGATACACCTGAGGCTCGCTGATCAATCTCTACACTGTTAGTCAGATCAATGAATACAAACTCATCTAAGGCTAGTAAAGAAAATGAAAGAAATAATGGCCCAATGCCTGAAATTAATACAATTTTTGCAGGCGAAAACCCCAAGGATCTAAGAAATATTAAATTACCTTGCTGATTAAAAAGAGTTAAAGCAATTAATGTGCCTATGAGCATAGAAGTCTCAAGATATTGCAAGCCTTTATGGGGTTGCTCAAGCAGAGTCGTCATAAGCAATGAAAGAAAATTATGGCTATCTGAAAGATTCTCTAACTCAGAGACAAAAGAAACAGCAAAATCAAGACTCACCATCGTTAACCACACGAAAAGTGATGTAGTAAAACTTTTCCCTATTAAATGTTTCGCATAGATATATTTTTCTTTTTGCATTATTTGCTTAACCAAATTAATAATATAAAAATACAAAAAATTATCCCTATAGCTTTTAAGCGCTGACGGGGCATAAAAGCTTTCATTTTAAAACGGCCATCGAGGTTAAACATTAGGATGCTTGGGATGAGTATTGCAAAATGAATAGGCCATAGACCCATGTAAAATAAATCAAAAGACCCTGTATAACTCTCTCTGAAAGCTACGAGCAGGCTTAAGTAGATTATGTAAACCAACACTCCTGTAACCACACTACCCTCCCTGCCTGCTCTTGGGCTAGAGCGCCCAAACACAAAGCCGAGCACCATCAGCCCAATCAGCATAAGTGGAATACTTGCATTCCATTGATTTTCAATAAAATTAGATGCATTTTTAAAATCTAGCAACTTCACAAGGCTGAATGCCTGAGAAGATGGCTTCTCAAGATCAATGGCATGAGACAGATCTTTAAAAGCAATCTGAATATTATTGGGGCTATTTAAGTTTGGGTAAATAAAACCATCTGAAAACTCCAGGATCATTTGATTATTGCTATTTGATACTTCTAGCATTTCTGCTTTGATGAGAGAAAAAGCAGTATCCTTAGATGTAAAAAATGTGATGTCAGCCATCAAGGAATTAGTCATTGAATCAAAATAAAGAAAGCTACTGCCATCATCTAAATCGATCAAGGTCTTGGTTTTTAAAGTTGCTAGCCTATCCGCAAATGACTGTTCTGCTATTAAGTTCTTGGATAGAACTTTGCTATAAGGACCAACAAACATACTTAAAGCAGCGCACATAATAAGTACGCATAAGAAAAAAGGAGTGAGGTATCTCATTAGCTTAAATCTAGAAACTCCCGCTGAAAAATACGCATAAATACCATTAGACTGATAGAGCTCAGAGACTAATAACAGTAAGCTTAAAAAAAATGCAAAAGGAATGAGGAGTGATAAGAAATCTGGAAGGCGCAGCAGTAAAATTGAAAAAATAATATCAGGATTAATATCACCCGATATAGCCTGCTCGTAATACCCCACCAAACGTGAAGAAAAAATAAGGCCTAGCAAAATCAATAAAATTGCACCAAATCCTTTAAATATTTGAGTATTAAGATGGATTGCAAGAATATTTTTTTTATACATGCCTTTAGCGATCTTGATGCATTACAATAATTATCTTATCAGTAATTTTTATTAGGAGATGGATTTATGACTTACAAAGTCTTATCAAGCTTAACAGCAAATAACGTTAATTCAGCAGACATATTGAAGGTTAAAACCGATCTATTGATCATAAGTGTTAATAAGAAAACAAGTTCAGCCACTGAGCTTAAAGATCTGAAATCCTCAACAGGTTCAATGATTATCGAGTCAATTAATGAAATTAATAGCGGCACTAGAAAATCTTTTTTTATACCAGCTCCAGTAAAAGTTGGCGCTAAAAATATCCTTTTGATTAAAGAGCCAGAAGTTGATGCGGCAAGTTTTTTAGTGATACGTCATTTTGAAGAGATCATGGGAATGATCAAATCTTCAAAATCTAAGGACTTTGCTTTTTTGATGAGTTCAGCTACTCCGAAAAAAGTAGATTTAAATTGGATGTCTGAAATTGCAGCAAGAACCTTTGAAGCAGCAGCTTATACATTTAACGCTACTAAAAATAAAACAGCAAAACCAGTTACGGTTAAGAAAGGTACTATGTTATTTTCCGGATTAACACCTGCACAATTGAAATCAGTTAAATTATCAATTCAATTTGGACATGCTGTTGGCGAAGGCATGAATGCGACGAAACACTTAGGTGATCTTCCAGCAAATCACTGTACTCCTCGTATTATTGAGACTAAAACCAAAGCTCTTAAAAAAGATTTTCCTGCTCTTAAAATATCAAGTCTCAATGAAAAAGATCTTGAGAGATTGAAAATGGGTTCATATCTATCTGTTGGCAAAGGCAGTGATGAGCCTTCAAGAATGATGACCATTGAATATAGAGGTGGCGCCAAAGATAAGCAGCCACTGGTTCTTGTGGGCAAAGGCATAACTTTCGATACAGGTGGTATTTCGCTTAAGCCTGGTTCGGCTATGGATGAAATGAAATGGGATATGTGTGGCGCTGCATCAGTGTTTGGAATTATGCAAACTCTTGCCAGGCTAAAGGCTAAAGTCAATGTTGTCGGACTTTTGGTCTGTGCTGAAAACATGCCTTCAGCTAGAGCAACAAAACCTGGAGATGTTGTTACTTCTATGTCAGGCCAAACCATTGAAATTTTAAATACTGATGCTGAAGGCAGACTGGTTCTGTGTGATGCTTTAACCTATGTGAAAAAATTTAAACCAAGTCATGTTATTGATATGGCAACTTTAACCGGGGCAGTTGTAGTTGCCTTGGGAACACCTGCAACAGGGGTCATGGGTAATGATCAACCTTTAGCTGATAAAATTCTTGCTGCTGGCGAAGCATCTGGAGATAGAGCATGGCAACTACCTTTATGGGAAGAGTATGCTCACTGTACTAAGACAAATTTTGCAGACTTAGCGAACATCGGTGGAGGTAGAGAGGCAGGCACTATTACTGCTGCTTCATTCCTATCAAATTTCACAAAAGAATATAAATGGGCACACATGGATATCGCTGCAAGCGCATGGACAGGGGGAGCAAAAAAAGGTGGATCTGGCAGACCGGTCCCTTTGCTGGCCGAATTAATTATCAAAGGAAATTTATAAACCGTATTGAATACTGTTATTAACATAGTTAATGGATAAGAAGCCTTACGATCCCTCAGAAATAGAGCAAAAACTCTATCAAGAATGGGAAACCTCTGGTCTTTTTGAGCCCGGTAAAGGCGCTGAGTCTTATTCGTTAGCTATTCCTCCGCCAAATGTTACTGGCACTTTACACATGGGCCATGGTTTTCAAAATGCCATCATGGATTGCCTTATTCGTTACCATCGCATGTCTGGAAAAAATACTTTATGGCAAGTCGGCACAGATCATGCGGGCATTGCTACTGAGATGGTGGTTGAGAGACGTCTGAATGCTGAAGGAAAATCTAAGGAGAGTATTGGTAGAGAAGCTTTTGAAAAAGAGGTATGGGACTGGAAAAAATACTCCGGTAATAAAATAACATCTCAATTAAGACGTCTAGGCTCCAGCTTAGATTGGAGCTCTGAAAGATTTACCTTAGATGATGAATATCAGCACGCTGTTCAAAGTGCATTTATTCAGTTATTTGAAGATGGCTTGATCTACCAAGGAAAGAGACTGGTGAACTGGGATCCTGTGCTCGAAACCTCTTTATCTGATTTGGAAGTGGTTAACAAAGATCTAACAATAAAAATTTGGGAAATTAAATATCAATTAGAGGATTCTGATCAATTTGTCACGGTGGCAACTACAAGACCAGAGACTCTTTTGGGTGACATGGCTCTTGCTGTAAATCCTGGTGATGAAAGATTTTCCCACCTCATTGGCAAGAATGCTGAAATACCTTTATGCAATCGCCTAATTCCAATTGTTGCTGACGACTATGTAGATCCAGAATTTGGAACAGGGGTTGTAAAAATAACTCCTGGTCATGATTTTAATGACTATGAATTGGGTAAAAGGCATGGCTTGCATCTTATTGATGAAACTTCATGCGGAACGGGAACAGAAAAAGAATTTGATCCAATTTCCATCCTAAGTAAAGCTGTAAAAATTATTGGCATTGCGCCAGAAAAATTTCATGGCATGGATCGTTTTGATGCCCGAGCAGAACTACTAAGTGACCTTAAAGAAAATGATTATCTTATCAAAGAGTCTGAATATGAAAGCACCCTTCCTTATGGGGATCGATCAGATCAAGTTCTTGAGCCACTCCTAACAGACCAGTGGTATGTAGATGCCAAGACTTTGGCCAAACCAGCTATTGAAGCTGTTAAAACAAAGGAAATAACTTTTGTTCCAGCAAACTGGGAAAAGACTTACTTTCAGTGGATGGACAACATACAAGACTGGTGTGTTAGTAGGCAGCTCTGGTGGGGTCACAGAATTCCAATTTGGTATGATGAAAACGGTCAAGCCTTTGCCGGGCACTCAGAAGAAGATGTGAGAGAAAAAAATAATCTAGCAGGCCCTCTAATCCAAGAAGAAGATGTGCTGGATACTTGGTTCTCTTCGAGCCTATGGACGTTTGCCACACTGGGCTGGCCAGAAAAAACATCGAAATTAGAACTCTTTCATCCAACAACTGCTTTGGTTACTGGCTTCGATATTATTTTTTTCTGGGTTGCCAGAATGATCATGATGACCAAATACCTTATGAAAGAAGTACCTTTTAAGGAGGTATACATTACCGGATTAATCAAGGATGAAAATGGCCAAAAAATGTCAAAATCTAAAGGTAATATTTTAGATCCTATTGATTTAATTGACGGGGTATCTCTAGAAGCATTGCTAGAAAAAAGAAC
>DKMG01000088.1 GCA_002469975.1 Proteobacteria bacterium UBA7420 | reverse complement strand
TGGCTTGGTTAATAGGGTCGAGGTTATAGTTGGTTAACTGATTAAAGTCTCCTTGCACCAAACGGACACAGTTACCTTTTTTTAGATCAATCGCAGGTAATATAGTCATCTCAATCCTAAAAAATAATTAAGAAATATTTCTCCAGCGATAGATGATTTTTCTGGATGAAACTGGCATCCAATAAAATTATTTTTAATCGCTACAGAGGTCATAGTTATTTCATATTCAGTAACGGCAGCAGTGTCGCCTGATTCTTGGGCGAAGTAGCTATTAGCAAAGTAATAATGATTGCCAAGGCTGGATAGGGCGCTGGAATTAAATATTGCCTTATTCCAACCCATTTGAGGAATTTTTATTCCTGGGCTAATTGGAAGCTTTTTTACTTCGCCCTCAAATATCCCAAGACATTTAGTCTTTTGTTCTTCAGAATATTCATACAAAATCTGCATTCCTATGCATATGCCTAATACTGGCTGACTAAGCTCTCTGATAGTATCTACAAGGCTTAAAGAGCGTAAAGTATTCATCACTCGTCCTGCGGATCCAACGCCAGGAATAACAACATGCGAGGCCTGAGCTATCTGGGCAGGATCTGTTGTAATAACAGTCTCTTGATCTTGAAGTTTTAACGCATGCTGAACAGACTTTAGATTTGCTCCACCGCAATCAATAATAGCTACGCTCACATAACACCTTTTGTTGAAGATGTATCAGAGCCCTCTATTACTATTGCTTGCTTTAGTGCTCTTGCAAATGTTTTGAAGGTGGCTTCAAGCAGATGATGTGAATTAGTACCCACGGTGTCTATATGACAAGTAAAGGCTGCAGAGTTAACCAGAGATATAAAGAAGTGCTCAAGCATTTCACCGGGGAAGTCACCAACCACCTCGCGCAGTTCAGAGCATTTAAAGTTTAAGAAGCGACGAGATGCAAGATCAATACTTACAGAGCATTTGACCTCATCCATCACCAATGTTTCGACTGTGGAATATCTAGATATACCAAGTCTACTATCTAATGCTACATTAATTGCAGAGCCTAGAGTAATAGCAATATCTTCTATGGTGTGATGTTCATCTATATATAAATCGCCATCACATGTTAAATGTAAGTCAATTTTACTATGCTTAGAAAATTGCTCTAACAAGTGGTCTAAAAACTTAAGGCCTGTATTGATTGAGTATTTGCCAGTGCCGTCTAAATTAAGATTAACGTAAATATTTGTCTCGTTAGTTTTTCGAATTTCGACGCAGGCCCTAGATTTTTTAATCCCTAAAACTCGATTTCTTCTAATATCAACTGCGGCTGCATGTGCATCTAAACCTTCAGCCAAAGCCAGGGTAGTAACAGTATCTTTCAGGTTCATAAAACCTTCTGCTGAAGCGATCTGTAGTCCAATCTGTTTGCCAAAATCTTTGATGCCTAGACCTGAATATGTTCTTGCATGGCCATTGGTTGGAAGAACATGATTAGAGCCCGAGGCGTAATCACCAAAAGATTCGGGTGATAGGGAGCCGCAAAAAATAGACCCTGCATTATTGATAGTTGGCAAGTACTTAGAATAATCCTCATCTAGTAAAATTAAATGCTCGGGTGCGCATTCATTTATCAGTTGGGAGGTATCAATGATAGATTTAGATTTAATAAGAATAAGATTTTTTATGCTCTTGTTGAGTATTTTTTCTCTTGTTAGCCCTTTTTTCTGCTTCAGGACTTCTGACTTTACCTTAGTCAATACATTAAGTTTTTGAGAAATAATAAAGGCTTTTGAATCAGTACCATGCTCAAGCTGAGAAAGGGCGTCGGCTGCAGCAAGAGAGGCATTATCCAGATTGTTAGTGACAATCATTACTTCACTGGGACCAGCTGGAAGATCTATTGCCACATCCCTGGATGCTAATTCTTTTGCGTAGCTTACATAAGCGTTGCCTGGGCCAAAAATTTTTGAAACCTTTGGAACAATAGTTGTTCCGTAAGCCATAGCAAGAATGGCTTGAGCGCCACCAACCTTGTAGATGGAGTTGACATTAAAAATCTTACATATCCATAGTATTTCAGGTGCTATTTTTCCATTAGCACCAGGAGGTGAGCAGACAACAATTTCTGAGCATCCAGCAATGCTAGCTGGGACAATTTGCATTAATAACGATGAGATTAATGGCGCCGTCCCACCTGGAACATAAAGCCCAACTGAATCTATGGCTCTGAACTCTTTCCAAATGCTTATGCCTTTAGTCGTTTCAATGGGGCTGGATGATAGGCTGCTTTTATCACTCTCACAAACAAGTTGAATATTTTTAGAGGCTACTAAAATAGAGCTCTTTAACTCGTCTGAGACAGCTTGGTCTGAATTTGCAATCTCTCTAAGACTTACCTTATATGATTTGGGGATATCTAAGGATAATTCTTTGTTTATTAAATTTAATCCGGAGGTACCTTTTGATAAAATTAATGTTTTAAACCTCTTCACCACAGACTCAACCTGACTATGTGACTCTTCTGTTGAAAACCAATCAATAGATTTTGTATTTGAAGACCTGTTTATTAATTTCATTTTAATAAAGAATTTTTTCTACTGGCATTACTAATATGGATGATGCTCCACTGGTTTTTAAATTCTCCATAGTCTCCCAAAAAACTGGCTCTGTGCAAAGAGCATGGATGGCAACTTTGCCTTTTTCTTGTAATGGAATGATGGTGGGCGAATCTGCTCCAGGGAGAAGCTTGCAAATCCTATCAATTGATTCGTCTTGAGCATTTAACATCACATATTTACTTTCTGCAGCATTGATAACACCCTCAAACCTTTTGACCAAGCTAAGAACCTTAGGTTCTAATATGTTTTTTCGCCTTACATTTGAGATTAGGACCGCCTCAGAAGACATCAAGGACTTAAATTCAACAAGGTTATTCGCCTCTAAGGTTGCACCAGACGATACGAGATCACATATGCAGTCTGCTATCCCAATATAAGGTGTAAGTTCAACAGAGCCATTAATTTTAATGACTTCAGCTTTCACATTATTTTTCTTTAAATACTTTTTTACTAGTCCTGGGTAAGAGGTTGCAATCGTCTTATTGGTCAGACTCTTCATTTTTGAAGATGAGGGTCGCGCAAAAGCCAATGAGCATTTTGAAAAACCTAAAGGTAAAATAGTATGCGCATTGAGATTGGTACTTGTTGCAGACTGTTCAGCTAAGACATTTTCACCAACAATACCTAAATCTGCCACACCCTTGGAAACCAAAGAAGGGATATCATCATCGCGAACGAGCAATATATCTATATTCATATTAGAAGATCGAGCTAAAAGTTTTTCACCAGATGTTCGAAAGTTAATGCCAGACTTCTCCAATAAGTTCTTGCTATTGTCAGAGAGCCTGCCTTTTTTCTGAATGGCGATAGTAATTTTTTTATCTTTCATGTGATTCTTTTAAATGCATTCTGGTATCCATAATTTGATTCAGAGAATAAGAATCTTGCAACTCGAGTTACCGTAGCTGTTGATGTTCCCAATTCTGAGGCAATTTTTCTGTAACTTTTATTTTTCTGATATAGCAATTGAGCAACTTCCCATCGTTCATTGAGAGCTTTAATTTCTGATGGGGTACATAAATCCTTAAGGAAGATTTCTACTTCTTTGGGTGATTTGAGTTCATTTATAACGTTGGGTAGTTTCATGGTTTGAATTCTAACTGTTTTAACATGCTAAAACAATGCTACAACAAAAAAATATACTCTGATTCAAAATAGGTTAAAATTCATAAAAAAATTAGGAGTTAATATGACGATAGAAGCTAACGATACATTCCCTGCTCATACATTGAGATTGATTGTGGATGGAGAATTACAAGAAGTAGAGTCAGCTGAGTATTTAGCTGGCAAAAAACTAATGCTAGTGGGTGTGCCAGGTGCATTTACACCAACTTGTCACGCTTCCCATTTGCCCGGTTATATAGAGCATCTTGCTAGCTTTGAAGCTAAGGGTTACTCGGTAAACTTTATATCTGTTAATGACCCGTTTGTAATGATGGCATGGTCTGAAGCCTCTGCGGCAACTGGTATAAATATGATTGCAGATGGCAATGGGGATTTAACTAATGCACTTGGATTGGTGATGGATGCATCTGGCTTCGGTCTTGGTAAGAGATGTATGAGGTTTGCAATGGCTATCGAGGACGGCGTTGTTAAATCAATTGATGTGGAGGAGGGTGGTGCTCTCGATGTATCCTCTGCGGAATCTCAGCTTGCAAAAATCTAAGCCAAAATACTTATTTGCAGGATTAGGCACCATGGGCTTTCCCATGGCTGGCCATCTATCCAAGAATCCTAATCTAGATGTTTATGTGTTTAATAGAACTTCAAAAATTTCAGATAAGTGGGTTAAAAAATACCATGGTGCTAAGCTTCTATCCTTAAATTCATGCTCTATAAAATTTGATGGGATCATCACATGCCTAAAGGATGACGCTTCTATCTCATCAGTAATCCTGAATAGCGGATTATTAAAGTCAATCAAAACCAATGCTTTTATTGTTGATCACTCGACCACTTCTCTAGACTTAGTTTCAACCATATCAAATCATCCCGATATCCTTGATAAGAAAATATCTTTCTTTGATGCGCCTGTGAGCGGGGGTGAGGTGGGGGCAATAAATGGCTTGCTTTCAATAATGCTAGGTGGTCCGAAGGCAAAGCTATCTAAAGTTAAAATAGTATTAGAAGCGTATTCAAAATCCATTACTCATATTGGGCCAAGCGGTCATGGACAATTAACAAAAATGGTTAATCAATTGTGCATAGCAAGTCTTATACAGGGCCTTTCTGAGGGAATTGCCTTAGGTTCTAAATCTAATTTAAATATGAATAAAGTCTTGGAGGCAATATCTGGAGGAGCTGCCCAATCATGGCAAATGGATAATCGATTCAAAACGATGATCAAGCGTGACTTTGATTTTGGTTTTGCAGTAGATCTTATGATCAAAGACCTTAAGATTGCTATAGATCATTCAAAGGATCTGTGTATTACATTGCCTTCAACTAAATCTGTTCTTCAGAACTATAAAAAGCTATCCGCCCTCGGAGATGGCCAATTAGATACTTCTAGCCTCATAAAATTATTGGAGCATTGATTTATAATTTTAAATACCTCGAACTACTAATAATAACTTATACAATCTTGAGCATTAATTTCATTGCGAATAAAATAAACACGTATAATGAATGAATGAATGTATACATGATTACTAAAAATAAAAAATGAAAATAGTAGTAGTAAGTGGTGGGTTCGATCCAATACATTCAGGCCACATAGAATATTTCAAAGCTGCCAAGTTACTTGGCGATAAACTTATAGTTGCTGTCAATAGTGATCAATGGTTGATTGATAAAAAGGGTAAATTTTTTATGCCATTCAGTGAAAGGGCTAATATTATTTCACATTTAGAAGTGGTTGATGAGGTTATTGACTTCGAAGATGATGAAGATGCCAGTTGCGCACTTGGATTAGAAAAAATAAAAAATTTATACCCTAATGATGAAATAATCTTTTGTAATGGGGGGGACAGGAAGGAAGATAATATTCCTGAAATGAAAGTTCAAAATGTCACTTTTGAGTTTGGTGTTGGTGGCAATAATAAGATGAACTCCTCAAGTGAAATACTCAAAGAGTGGAATTTTGAATCTGAGGAAAGAGTATGGGGCAAGTTTTATAACTTGTTTGCTGATAATACATTAAAGTTAAAAGAGCTGATTGTAGCGCCTGGAAAGGGCATGAGCTTTCAGCGACATTTTAAACGTAATGAGATTTGGTTTGTTAGCAAGGGCGCCTGTGAAGTTAATTTTAGTGCCTCCAGCCCAGAAAATTCAACTCTAATAAAACTATCCATAGAAGAAGTTTTTCATGTCAAAGTAGGTCATTGGCATCAAATCATCAACTCCTTCGATGATCCATGCCATATCATTGAAATTCAATATGGCGAGGAAACTAATGAAGATGATATTGAAAGACTTGCATTTTATGAGCATAATTAGCGACTATTTATAGGTATAGCTTCAATGAATTCCCTAAAAAATAAAGCATCTCAATCAGTATATTCGTCATTCCTTCACATCATATTTTTCTCTATTGTAGTCATTCTGAATTATTACAATCCATATATTAATGAGCTAGTAGAGATTGTATTTATAGGTTTTTTTGTTGCCATCAGCTCTGTATTTAATTTTCTGTTTCATTTAATGTTGAGAAGTACTTCTATTTTAATTTTTGGTATTACTTCAATTGTCTTACGAATTCTTAGTGTGAACATGCTGACTGGTATAACAATTATAGTTTTAGCAACCCTTACAAATACATATCTTATTTTAGAGTTATATATGCTGTTAAATTTTATTATTCTTAATTTTATTTTACAGCTTGGTGTTGCTTTGGCGGCTAAGTGGTTAATGAGATCATTGTTTAAAAGGCCAAAAAAAAGAACCTTTATTTTTACAGATACAAAAGACCAGACAATTCTGGATCAACTAAACATATTTAAAGGCGGTGACAAAGACTCTTTAATTACTATTCATCATGGCCTTGATCCAAATGAGATATTAAAAATGGTAACAAGAGAAGAGTGCACCGGAATATACCTGTATCTCGAAGCTGGGTCTCTTCATACCCTAGAATTAATCATAGAGTCACTAAGCCGCTATGCTTTTGAGTTGCATTGGATCCTTCCAAATACCTTTTTTAATAATAGAGATCTGCCATTTACAACAGTTTGCCTAAATCTCCCTCCGGTGCTACTTGATTCAAATCAGTATCTTTTAAAAAGAGCCATGGATGTGACCATTTCATCTTCAGCACTGCTATTACTTGCGCCTGTATTTGCATTGATTGGTGTGATTATCAAGCTAACAGATGGAGGACCTATCATTTATAGCCAACTGCGTCATGGGCATCATGCCAAACCTTTTTTAATGCTTAAATTTAGGTCCATGACCATTGATTCAGACTTAATTACTTCTAGGGTTACCTCAAATGATG
>DKMG01000086.1 GCA_002469975.1 Proteobacteria bacterium UBA7420 | reverse complement strand
GTGTTTTAGCCTTAATTAGTAAAATATTTGCAGGTCAAGGCATTGGCTTTGATAAGGTTATTCAAAAAGATCAGTTGGATAATGGTAATGTGCCCGTAGTAATTTTTACTGATCCAATCATTGAAAGTGAGATGCAAATTGCATTAAAGGATGTGAATACTAACTCAGTCATCCATACTTCAAAGATTATTAGAATAGAGACTTCGTAATGCTTTTTCATTCAACCAGAGGCAATGATTCCGGCAAAGACTTTGCAACCATATTAATGCAAGGCCTTGCAGATGACGGCGGTCTGTTCATGCCAGATCACTGGCCACAAGTGGATTTGGAGGAAATTAAATCAAAATCATCATTTATTGATGTTGCTAAATACATTGTTCCCTTATTTACTTCCTCTTCTTTCACAGAAGCCGAAACAATTAAAATAGTAGAAGATACTTGGCATGATTTTGATCACTCAGATCTTATAGGCATTCAAACTTTTGAAGATGTTTCGATCTTAGAGTTATTTCATGGCCCAACTGCAGCATTCAAGGATTTTGGGTTACAGCTTGCGGCAGCTTTTTTTAATGAAGTTCTAGAAAGTGAGAATAAAACTGCAATTGTTCTTGGTGCTACCTCTGGAGATACTGGTCCTGCTGCTATTGATGCATGCAAGACCTATAAAAGAATTAAGAGTTTTATCATGGTACCTAATGGCAATATGTCTGAGGTTCAAAGACGGCAAATGAGCACCATTGATGAAGACAATGTTTTTGCTTTAAGAATTAATGGAACCTTTGATGACTGCCAAGATATAGTCAAACACGCTTTTAAACACCGTGATTTTTTAAACCCTGATCAGTACCTTCTTGCTGTAAATTCAATTAACTGGACTCGTATTGTTGGCCAAATATGCTACTACTTTTATGCTTTCAATCGATTGCACTCTAAGGGAGATTTAAATTTTTCTGTTCCTACTGGAAATTTTGGCAATGTTTTTGCATGCTACTCAGCCCATCAAATGGGGCTACCAATTAATAAGATTTCAGTTGCTGTAAACAATAATGATATTTTGCATCGCTTCTTTGCCGATAATGACTACTCGAAAAAAATAGTTCATGAAACCATTTCACCAAGTATGGATATAAGTGTAGCAAGTAACTTTGAGAGACTTGTGTATGATTTTTTTCTGGAAAGGGATTCTGAACAGTGTGCCAAACTCTTTAATCAATTTCCTGCCCATGGAATCACTCTCGATGAAGAGGTGTGGAATAAGAAAAATAAGTTATTTTCTTCAAGCAGAGTTAATGATGCGCATACTCAGAAGTTAATTCAAGAGACCTATGCTGCTCATAAATATGTCCTAGATCCTCACACAGCAATTGCAATGGACGAGGCTACTCAGCAGAGTAATAAAAATCAGCATTATATTGTTCTCTCCACAGCTCACCCAGCAAAATTTCCAAAAGTATATGAAGAGTTAGGCATAGCTATCTCGAACACTCCAACAGCTTTGATGGGCTTGTTTGGCAAGCAAGAAACACTGCATACCCTAGACGCTCAATATGATCAAATTGTGAACTTTATTAATCAACATAATTCAGAGGTAAATTTATGAATGTTCCTAAAATTATTACAGCGGATCTAATCGATCTTGAGCGCGTTAAGGGCGTTTTAAAACTTGGTTTTGCTTCAGATGCATTGCTGAGATGGGTATTTCCAGATGCTCAGAATTATTTAAAAAGCTTCGATCTATGGATGACAGAATTCTCTAAGATCGCTTATGAGCACAACCTTGTTTATTCAGAGCAAAACTTTGCAGGAGCATCTATTTGGCACCCCCCAGGCGTAGAGTTTGATGCGGCAATATTAGAGCCTACTTTTGATGCGATCCCTCCTGAGAGACTAGAAACTGTTATTAAATTCTTTGAGGAGTTTGAAACATATCATCCAGATGATGCATGGTATTTAGCATTTATCGCGGTGGATCCATCTCAACAAAGAAAAGGCATCGGATCTTTTCTATTAAAGGAAGCGCTGCAAATGATTGATCAAAAAGGTGATAGAGCATATTTGGAAGCATCAAATGAACAAAATAAAGCGCTATACGAAAGACATGGTTTTATTGAGATAGGAAAGGTGCAGTTTGAAGATTCTCCCCCAGCATTTCCAATGATCAGAGAGGCTAGGTAACTGTCTTCCAAGTTAAAAAGGTATTAAAATGCGTGACTATGGAAACAGGCGAACTTAAATCTAACTTACTTAATCTCAGAGATCGTATGACAGATCTCCGGGGGTATCTTTGACGTCGCTGCAAAAGAAAGTTCTTTAGAAGCAATAAATTCTAAGCTAGCAGAAGAGACCACCTGGTCAGACTTAGAATTATCTCAATCTCTGAATAAAGAAAAAACTGGTCTAGAAAAATTCTTGACTATCTTCTTGTCCGTTGACGAGGCGGTCAATGATAATCTTGAGCTTTTAGAAATGGCCATAGAAGAGTCAGACGAGGCCTCAATTAACCAAATGCTAGAAGAAACCAAGGCTCTTATGTCCTCAGTAGAGGATTTAGAATTCAATCGAATGTTTTCCAATAAAATGGATCCTAGCTCTGCATTTATAGACATTCAATCAGGGTCAGGCGGAACAGAAGCTCAAGACTGGGCTGATATGCTCTTAAGAATGTATACCAGATGGGCTGAGAAGCATGAATTCTCAGTGTCTGTTATTGAGCACTCTCCAGGAGAGGTTGCTGGCATTAAATCTGCATCTTTATTGATTAAAGGAAGCTATGCCTATGGCTGGTTACGAACAGAAACTGGTGTTCATCGCTTAGTAAGAAAGTCTCCATTTGACTCAGGAAGTAGGCGTCATACCTCATTTGCCTCTGTTTTCATCTCTCCAGAGATTGACGAATCCATTGAAGTGGAGCTGAATCCTGCAGATGTTAGAATTGATACTTACAGGGCCTCAGGAGCTGGAGGCCAGCATGTTAACAAAACAGATTCAGCCGTTCGATTGACACATGCACCCACAGGCACGGTGGTGCAATGCCAGAGTGATAGATCTCAACATAAAAATAAAGACAATGCTTTCAAGCAACTTAAATCTAAGCTGTACGAATTAGAGCTACAAAAACAAAAAGATGAGCAGCAATTGCTTGAAGATAGTAAGTCTGATATTGGCTGGGGCAGTCAAATTCGTTCCTATGTTCTAGATCAATCGCGAATTAAAGACTTAAGAACCAACGTAGAGAGTGGTAACATCTCTGCAATACTAGATGGCGACATAGATATTTTTATTAAAGCTAGTCTAACGCAAGGAGTTTAGATGACCGATACAAATACAGGCGGCGAAGCATCAATTTTAGAAGAAAGACGAAGAAAATTAGAAGAGCTTCGAGCAGAAAATAAAGCCTATATCAATGACTTTGTGCCTTCTGAGCACGCGAGTCAATTGCATGAGTTGTATGGCGACCTATCCAAGGAAGATATCGAAGCAGCAAAGATACATGACGTTGCCCTAGCAGGAAGAATCGTCTTGAAGCGAGTCATGGGTAATGCAAGTTTCATTACCATTCGTGATGGCTCTGGTGATATTCAGATTTATGTCAGTAAAAATAACATCGATGTTGATCTTTATAAAAATTTTAAAACTTGGGATTTAGGCGATATTATTGGAACCACAGGTAATCTTTTTAAAACGAAAACTGAAGAATTGACCTTGGAGGCTCATTCCATTGTTTTGATTACAAAGGCTTTGAGGCCTATGCCAGAAAAACATAAAGGCCTTGCAGACATAGAGACAAGATATCGTCAAAGATACATTGATTTAATGAGCAACCCTGAGTCAAAAGACATTTTTGTTAAGCGGTCAAATATTGTCACATCTGTTCGACAAACTATGCTCAAAGATGGGTTTTTAGAGGTGGAAACCCCTATGATGCATTCAATCCCCGGTGGGGCTGTTGCCAAACCCTTTGTCACTTATCATAACGCACTAGATAGAGAGCTTTTTCTTAGAATTGCTCCTGAACTGCATTTAAAAAGGCTGCTTGTTGGAGGCTTTGAAAAAGTATTTGAGATTAACCGCAGCTTTAGGAATGAAGGTCTTTCAACACGCCATAATCCTGAATTTACCATGCTTGAATTTTATGCAGCTTTCGCAACCTTTGAGGGCACCATTAGCTTTACCACCAACCTTATTCAATCTGCATCCCAAGCCATTGGCAATGGCAATAAAATAGAATGGGATGGTGATCAAATTGATCTTTCATCCTTCAGCACCAAAACTTTAAATGAATTAGTGTTAACTAAGAATGCTGCTTTGACTAAAGATGATCTGGGTAACCTAGATTCTCTAAGAGCTCATGCAACGTCAATCAAACTATCCTTTAAGGAGGCCTGGGGTCCCGGAAAGTTATTGTTAGAAATTTTTGAAAAGACAGTAGAGTCCAAGTTAATTCAGCCTACATTTGTCACTGAATATCCTGTGGAGGTTTCGCCTCTTTCAAGAAGAAACAATGAGAATCCTTTGATTGCTGATAGGTTTGAACTGTTTGTTGGAGGCAAGGAGATTGCTAATGGCTTTTGTGAGTTGAATGATCCGGATGATCAGGCCGAAAGATTTAGAGAGCAAGTGAAGGCCAAAGCAGATGGCGACGATGAGGCAATGGGCTTCGATGAAGATTATGTAGCAGCCCTAGAACATGGTATGCCTCCAGCCGTGGGCGTGGGGGTTGGCATAGATCGTTTGGTGATGATGTTAACTAATCAAAGCTCTATTCGCGATGTAATTCTTTTCCCTCAGCTTAAGAGCTAGCTACCACCTAAATTTTTCAAAATTTTCTGGATTCGCCCAACCCTCTGCGTTATTCCACCCTCGCTTGGTGTTGTAGGTTTTGAGATTATAGGAATAGATATTTTTATTTGATATTTCTGAATCAAGTACAAACCCCAGTTCCAATAAAGATTGATGGTCCTGAGTTTCTTTTGGATTTTTGATTACTAGAATTTTCTGAGCAACTGTATTTTTGATCAACCCTAATTGCATTTTGTTAACATTAATATCATCAAAAATAATACACAAATCGTAAACTTCATCATGTAATAGATCGGGATCAGGCAGAATACATAAGTCATTCACCACACCATCCAAAGATGCGCCAAGCAGCTGCATATCCTGAGAAGTTAAAACTAAAGCGGATTTAGTGGTTTCAGACTGAGCAACATCTACAAGAAATTTAACTGAGCCTTGGGTGATCATTTACTGCAATAAATCCTCTACCGCTGATCTTTCCTCTAGCAGTTCATTGGTTGAAAGAAGAATTTTTTCTTTAGCAAAAGCAGAGAGCTCAACATCAGGAACTATTTCAATAGTACCATCAGCCAATGTTCTTAAAGGCATGCCGCAAATGATTCCATCTGGTAAGCCATAACTTCCATCAGTCATAATCGCCGCACTAAAGCAGTCACCAGCAGCAGTAGGATTTTCACATGCTATAACAGTATCCAAGGCTGCTTTAGCAGCAGAAGTAGCTGAGGAGGCACCTCTAGAATCAATAACAGCCTTGCCTCGTTGTTGAACAGTGGGAAGAAAGTCATTGTTAATCCACTCCATGTCTGTGATTGCATCTTTTCCTGCTCGCCCTCTGCAATCCATGTTCTCAAAATCAGGATACATGGTGGGGCTGTGATTACCCCATATAATCATCCTGCTAATATCAGCAATGCCTGTATTGAGCTTTTTGGAAAGAACAGATTGCGCTCGGCTTGAATCTAACATTGTCATTGCCATCCATAATTGAGATGGATTATTTGCTGCATGCCTTCCAATCAATGCATTGGTATTGGCTGGGTTACCTACGACCAATATCCTTGCATCTGGCTTACCATGTTCTCCAATAGCCTTGCCTTGCCCAACAAAAATACCACCATTGATTTGCAATAAGTCGGCACGCTCTTCAATTTTCTTGCCGTTATAAACTATGCCTCGAGGAATACTGCCAACCAGTAAAAACCAATCAGCATCTTTTGCTGCGTTCTCGAAATTAGACGTGTAATTGACATTACCCATGTTTGGGAAATTAGAATCTTCTAATTCCATAACTAAGCCTTCTAACTTTTCAACCACTTGAGGAATTTCAACAAGCTCAAGATCAACAATCTTGTCTCCAAAAGTATGACCATCAACCAGTCTTGGAATTAGCGAATAACTAATTTGACCAGCTGCACCAGTAACTACAACCTTCACTCTTTCTTTCATCTAAAAACCCCTTTCATTAATTTTCAAACATTATATTCCGAAACGTTAAATTAATTCTCGGACTGATGACTTTTTTAGTCTTTTTTATTGCGTGCTGCCAATATTGCTGAGTTTGACCATCAATAATAATTAGAGCGCCATGAAGCTGAGGAATTGACAAGGTCTCTTTTGATAAAATATTTCTAAATACTAGGTCGCGTTCACCTCCAAAAGACAAGGCAGCAATCGTTGGGTTTTTTCCTAGCTCTGGTTCATCATCGGCGTGCCATCCCATAGAGTCCTGCCCATCTCGATAGAAGTTTACAAGCACTGAATTAAAGTTTAGATTTGCATGTTGAGAAATTTTTTCCTTAATCATCAAGAGCTCTGGTGTCCAAGGCTGGCGGTTAAGCTTCTTACCTGAATAACTATACTCACAACCCTCATCACCTACCCAGCACTGCAGCCTTGGTATGACTACTTCCTTACCAAACATTTTAATTTTCATTGACTCCCAAGGCAGACCTGCAATGCAGTTAATTAGTAGATCATTGGCCTCAACGCTACTAAAAAATCCTTCTTGGACTCGAATTTTTAGATCGTTGTGAGCTACAATTTCATTCTGCATAACAGAGTTAGTATAAATATGTTTTTATTAAATCCAATCACATACACCTCATGAGTAAAGTTATTATTATTGGGGGAGGGCACGCAGGTGCCAATGTGGCATTTAATCTTCGCAAAGATGGTTTTGAGGGCGAAATTGATATTTTCTCTAATGAAGAATTTCTACCCTATCACCGACCGCCACTCTCAAAAGAATTTTTAAAGAAGAAGATGGAAACCGAAAAGCTTTTTTTTAAATCAGAAAGTTTTTACCAAGAGCAAAATATTTCCTTCCATTCCAGTGCATGTGTAAGCTCTATTGATACTGATTTAAAAGCAATCAATGCCAATGCTTCAACCTTTCCTTTTGATTATTTAGTCTTTGCTACAGGAGCTTCACCCAGACTGCTTTCTATGCCTAATGCAGATGCAACCAACCTATTTTATTTGCGCAAGATCTCAGATGTTTTAGATATTCATTCGCAACTGGAGTCGGCTAAGGACATTGTATTGATTGGCGGTGGCTACATTGGTCTAGAAGTTGCATCTGCGATGTCTGAGCTTGGTCTTAACGTCACAATACTAGAGGCCGAAGAACGTATTTTAAAACGGGTCACAAGTCCTGAGCTTTCTGGTTTCTATAAAGCTGTTCATGAGGCCAAAGGCGTTAAAATAATATGCAATGCCAGAGTGAGTGGTTTGGTTGCAGAGAATCAAATAATCAATTGTGTTGAGCTTGAATCTGGTGAGCAAATTCTAGCAGATGCTGTCTTAGCTGGCATTGGAGCTATTCCAAACACGCAGCTGGCAGAAGATGCTGGATTAGATTGCAGTAATGGCATTGCAACAGACCAATATTGCAGAACCTCTAATCCTTATATTCTTGCTGCAGGTGACTGCACCAATTCTTTTAACACCTTTTTAAATCAAAAGATTCGATTAGAAAGTGTCCCCAATGCCTTGTCTCAAGCAAAAGTTGTATCCTCCTCTATTATTGGGAATGAGCTTTATAACAAAGAATTACCATGGTTTTGGTCGGATCAATACGATTTAAAACTTCAAATGGCAGGATTATCTTCTGGCTATGATGAATGCATCATTCTTGGTGACATAGAAACCGCTGAATTTATGGCGTGTTATGGCAAAGATGGTCACCTTATTGCTGTAGATAGCGTGAATCAATCTAAGCAATTTATGTTATTTAAAAGAGCTCTGAGCAACGGCTTCAAGCTAGAAATGAGCTTAATAAAAAATAAAGATTTTCAACCTGAGAGCATTTTTTCAGGTTCAAATTAGTTAAACTAAAGACCTTAAACGGAGATAATTATGACCATAAGATTTGATGACAAAGTAGCAATAGTAACAGGTGCTGGTGGCGGGCTTGGAAGACAGCATGCTCTTGAATTTGCTCGCAGGGGAGCGAAAGTTGTTGTTAATGATCTTGGTGGTGCATTAGATGGCTCTGGTGGAGCTAGCGATGCAGCTAACGCGGTTGTAGAGGAAATTAAAGCAGAGGGTGGAGAGGCTATTGCAAACGGTTCAAGCGTGTCTGATAGGCCAGGGGTTGCAAAAATGGTTGCTGATACCATGGAGAAATGGGGTCGCATTGACATCCTTGTTAATAATGCAGGAATTCTTAGAGACAAAAGCTTTCATAAAATGACTCTTGAGGAATGGGATATGGTCCTCGAAGTTCATCTTCAAGGCAGCGTTAATACCACGCATGCTATTTATCCAATTATGCGAGAGCAGGGGTATGGAAGAATTATTCACACCAGTTCATCCAGCGGCTTATTTGGTAACTTTGGGCAAGCAAATTACAGCGCAGCAAAAATGGGCTTAATTGGCTTAATGAATACTTTAAAGATAGAAGGGCAGAAAAATAACGTCTATTCAAGTGCAATTCTTCCAGTGGCCTTTACAAGAATGACTGAAAACTTACTTCCAGCCGAAGGCATAGGCGAGAGATTACTACCAGAGTTCGTAACCCCTGCTGTGATGTATCTTGCAAGCGAGGGTGCGCCTAATGGCGTCATGATTGGAGCTGGTGCAGGAGTATTTACTAGAGTTCATATTCACGAAACTATGGGTGTTGCTTTTGGAACGGGTGTAGATATGACACCTGAAAATATTGCAGCTAACTGGGATCAGATTTCAGATATGGAAGATGCTAGGTCTATTTACCAAGGCGGAGAGCAAACCATTAAGATTTTTGAGCAAGCCGACAAAGACAAATAATTTAGGCTGTAAAACTTTCTCTGCTAGACATTAATTGCGCATGCCTTTGGATCTCAGGGTAATCTGATAACTCCAACCGATTCAATTTTAAGAAGAAATCAATTGTTGTGATCATTTGAATGTCCGCAAAAGTATATCGAGCCCCTGCAACAAATTCAGATTCACCAAGAACGCCATTGCAGTAACCTAGAGATTTGATCCCAATCTGTTTTTGAGCCTCCCCATATTCTTTGTTTTGATTTTCCATGACTGCCATTGCAGGATGAAGGTGCCTAAATCCCATTGCCAAAGGAATCATTAGTTCGTTGTAAATTCTGCATTGCCACATCTCAATTGAAGCAATTTCCATTGGGCTTTCCCCAAAGAGATTGGGTTCAGGGTAAAGTGATTCAAGATATCTACAGATAGCAGTTGACTCTAGTATTACTGTGCCATCATCAAGTTGCAGCGCAGGAATTCTGGAGTTTGGTGCAATGGCTCTGTACTCAGGAGTTTTGTGCTCACCTTGCATTAGATCAATTTTTACCAATTCTATGTCAGTAATATTTTTTTCAGCAATAAACATGCGAACTTTTCTTGGGCTGTTAGCCATAGGGTTATCGTATAGTTTCATTCAACACTCCAAACTAGTAATAAAGACTAATTTTAGGCTTAAACAGAGTTTATGCAAACAACCCAGCGCTGTAACCAGAAGACCAAGCCCATTGAAAATTATAGCCGCCTAGATGGCCGGTCACATCCACCACCTCTCCAACAAAAAATAATCCTGGGTTATCCTTTGCTTCCATAGTTTTAGAGTTCAGCGCATTGGTATCGACACCACCTAAGGTGACTTCCGCAGTTCTATAACCCTCGGTGGAAGAGGGTTTTAGGAGCCAGTGATTCAGCTGAGCTCCAATGGTGTTTAATTCAGCATTGCTAATTTCACAAAGAGCATGATCCTTGTGTTCTACCCACCATAGAATCTCCAGTTGTAATACCAAAGCTTTTGGTAAAAAAGTATTGAGGTATTTTTTAAGGGTTGCTGTGCTCTTATTAACTTTCTCTTCAAGCAAAGCTTCTTGCGCATTAACATCTGGCAATAAATTAATACAAATATCATCTCCAGGATTCCAATAATTAGAGATCTGTAGAATTGCAGGCCCACTTAAACCTCTGTGAGTAAACAGCATTGACTCTTCAAATGTTTTTTGATTGCTTGAGATGGCCACGGGTGTTGATAGTCCAGATAATTGTTCGCAAAGGTCCTTGATTTCATCAGAAAACATGAAAGGTACCAGACTAGCCTGACGAGAGATCAGAGGCATGTGGAACTCTGTAGCAAGCTCATACCCATAGCCACTTCCTCCCAGGGTTGGGATGGATAATGCTCCAGTGGCAATGACCAGTGACTTGCATACAATGCTATCACTCACACCATCTATTAAAATCTTAAATCCTTGATCTGATGGATTCTGAGCATGCTTCATGACGTTTTGAACATCAACACCAGTTCTTAACTCAACGCCTAAATCGCTGCATTCTGAAAGCAGCATATAAAGAATATCTTTTGAGGAGTTAATACAAAATAATTGCTGATGTTTCTTTTCTTCATACTCTATCCCGTGTGCTTCTACCATTGAAATAAAATCCGCTGGCGTATAAGTTTTCAATGCAGATTTACAAAAGTGAGGATTATTAGATAGAAAATGCTCTGCTGCAACATAGAGGTTAGTGAAATTACATCGTCCACCTCCCGACATGAGAATTTTCTTTCCAGCCTTATTAGATTTTTCTAACACCAAGACAGATTTGCCTCTTTTAGCTGCGGTGATTGCACACATTAAGCCTGCAGCGCCGGCACCAAGGATCACAACATCAAACTGATTTTTTATCGTATGCATAATCCGTGCTACTTTTTACCAGTTAAGACTAATGTGCCTGCCCAATCTTTATGTTGATTTGACCTCCACGAAGTGACCTCACGCAAGCCTGCCATTTTGAAGATTTGAATCCACTCAGCCTCTTTTAGCATCAGCATTGGAGTACCTACTTTTTCTTGCCAGGTATGAGAGTCAGTATTTTCATAATATAGGTCTATACCGATAATTAATCTTCCATCTTGATTGAGCCAAGAGTCTGAAATTTGTTTAATAACTTCTGCTGGGTTTTCTAAATAATAGAGAACCTCCATAGAGTGAATTAAGTCATAGGTATTTTTTGACTGGAAGAAGTTGAGGTCAGCATGAATATATTCCTCGTTGCTACCTCTCGATTGAGCATTGGCAATCATTTGAGTTGCCCCATCAATGCCAACTGCTTTATTGCATAAACTATGTTGAGCAACATCTCTTACAACCCAGCCATTACCGCAGCCTAGATCTAAAAAACTAAAATTTTTATTTATTTCAGATCTTTCTGCTAGAGCAAACATGATCATCTCATCAACAGAGAGAGCATGTCCTTCTTGCATTCCAATGTCTTTACCTATTTCTGCCCATTCCCCAAAAACATCTGTTGCCTTTCTCATATTTCTACCCTCATTGGTGACTATCAGCTTGCTCTCTGCTTAATTACCTTTAACAAGGCTTCAGCAACCGCAGCTGAAGAGCCTGGGTTTTGACCAGTTATGATTAACCCATCAACGACTGCTAATGAATTCCAGTCTTCAATTTTCTGGTATATACCACCCATAGCGACAAGCTCATCCTCGAGTAGATAGGGAACAACATCAGTTAATTCTACAGCGGCTTCTTCGCTATTACTAAAACCAGTGACCCTCCTACCCCTTACCAATGGATCACCATTTTGATCCTTGGCTTTTAAGAGTACTGCAGGTGCATGACAGACAGTCGCCACAGGTTTACCTGCAGCCAAAAAGCCCTCAATCAAGGCAATGGAGATTTGATCATTGTGAAGGTCCCAGAGAGGACCATGGCCCCCAGGATAAAATACTGCATCGAACTCATCTATTTTAATGTTAGATAGTTTGGTCGTGTTCGCCAGCGTAGATTGAGCTACTTGATCATCATCAAATCGATGTGTGTCGTTGGTAAGAAAATCAGGCTCATAACTTTTTGGATCAATGGGTGGTTGACCACCCAAAGGTGAGGCTAGAGTTAATGAGGCTCCAGCATCTAATAGGTGGTAATAAGGGCTGGCAAACTCTTCTAGCCAAAAGCCAGTTTTATTTCCTGTGTCACCTAATTGATCATGTGACGTTAAAATAATTAGTATATTCATTAGTAAGACTCCTACTGCATATCTTTTATTTAAGATATTTTTTGAGATTTTACATTAGAAGCTACTGCCGTGGTGAGTTTGATAGACCATCTTTAGTACACTTTAAAAAAACTAAATCCATGCATCTCAATCTTCTAGCAAAGCATCATTTGGCAATAACCTTTA
Source organism: Proteobacteria bacterium UBA7420 (assembly GCA_002469975.1). Lineage (GTDB taxonomy): Bacteria > Pseudomonadota > Gammaproteobacteria > Magnimaribacterales > D2472 > D2472. The sequence goes on along the minus strand of DKMG01000086.1, from coordinate 5,358 downwards.
GAGGTGCTCATGCAATCTTTAAAAAGCTAATAATTGAGGATATAAACAACCAAGCACTAACTATTATTCTTAATACTGACTATCAGTTAACTGGAACATCACAAACTACCCTAGAAATTTTCTTGATCTCATCAATTGATGGGTAGGATGCAAAGGCTAGGCATTAATGTTCAGCATTACCAAAGGACCCTGTTTTTACACTGTAGTTAACAGCAATTCCATAATGAGGATCATCATCAGAATTCACTACCAACTGACCTGCCTTGCGCAAAAGTTTATGGCAATCTGGTGATAGATGTTTTAGTTGCAAGGTTTTTTTTCTTTTTTTATATTTTTTGGCAAGATCTTCTATGGCCTGAAGAGCAGATTGATCAACAACACGGCTGTTCATAAAATCGATAATTACTACTTGGGTATCATCCTTTACATTGAATAGGTCTGCAAAACCCTGAATTGATCCAAAAAATAACGGGCCCTCTATATAATAAATATTCTGACCGTCTTGATTAACCTCAGCGCGTCCTCTGATGCGAGTTGCATTATCCCAAGCATAAGCAAGGGCTGAAACAATTACTCCACAGATAACCGCAACGGCTAAATCATGCATCACTGTAATAACTGTCACAATAAGCATGACAGCTACATCAGCTCTTGGAATGAGCGGGATAATAGAAATGCTTTGCCAGGCAAAAGTTCCAATGACAACCATGAACATCACGCCTACAAGCGCAGCTAATGGTATGAGCTCAATTACAGATGAGCCGACTACAATAAATAACAGTAGAAATAAGGACGCTGAGATACCTGATACTCTCGTGCGACCACCTGATTTAACATTAATCATGGATTGCCCAATCATTGCGCAACCACCCATGCCTCCAAAAAAACCCGTGACGGTGTTGGCTATACCTTGTGCATAACATTCTTGAGAGGCGCCTCCAACATTTCCAGTTATATCGCCAACCAAGTTAAGAGTGAGCAAGCTTTCTATCAACCCAATTGCTGCCAAGATCAAGGCGTAAGGGAAAATAATTAATAAATTATTAATAGTCAGTTCAACCCTCGGGATATGAAAGGTTGGAAAGCCTCCTTTGATAGATGCAAGGTCACCTACACGGGGAACATCAATATTAAATGCGATCACGAAACCAGCCACAATAAATATTCCAACAAGCGGGGCGGGCAGAGCTTTAGTGATTTTAGGCGTTACCCAGATCAAAGTCATGGTTGCAAGCACTAGGATTAACATAATCAGCAGAGTTCCTTTATCCATCCATTGCCTTATTCCTTCGGCATCCTCGATCTGAAACTGAGAGAGCTGAGATAAAAAAATAACTATGGCCAAACCATTCACAAAGCCAAGCATCACAGGGTAGGGAACTAATCTAATAAATTTCCCTAATTTGAAGAAACCAGCCATTATTTGGAGGCCCCCCATCAGCACAATCGTAGCAAATAGGTACTCGATACCATGCTGAGAAACCAAAGACACCATCACCACAGCAAGAGCTCCTGTGGCTCCAGAAATCATACCAGGCCTGCCACCAATGAGAGCTGTAATAATTCCAACGATAAATGCCGCATAAAGACCTACTAAGGGGTGAACACCCGCCACAAAAGAAAAGGAAACAGCTTCGGGAACTAATGCTAAAGCAACAGTTAATCCTGCGAGCACCTCTGTTCTAAGTAAGGTAAATGAAGAAGGGGTTATATGTTTAATGATTTGTTGCATCATGAGCCTCTAATTAGTAGCCAACATCAAAGAAGCAAATGTTATGCCTGAAGAGAAGCTCAAAGTTAATATTAAGAATTTTTGATAAAGGAGGAGCGACTTAGCATTTACTAAAAAATATGCATTACCCAACAAGACCCTTTTTTCAAAAGATGGATTGTAAAGCAATGACAGGAAATTACATGAAGTATGTATAAAAAGCTGCTTTTAAATTAATTTCTATCTTGCGCAGGCTGAAAGTCAGCAGGCAAGCTACCCCCAAGCAGAGTTCCTAACACAGAAAATAGCGGTTAAGGGATGATGTGGTGCGGAGTTATTCCCACTCAATAGCATCTAGTTCAGATACTTTAATGAGATTTTTAAGATCAAGAACTTTTCGCTAATTGAAGATTTTTCTTTTCTGCTTCTGCCCAGTCTTTTGGTAAGACGCGCGCCACAACCATGAAGCTAATAATCGAAGGAATGAACAGCAGAGAAGTAACCGTCATGGCATAACGTATTGACTCCACCTCACCATAATTTTCTTTAAATACATCTATCAGCCAGCCTGCAAAGGTAGGCCCTCCTCCCAGGGCAATCATATTGAGAATAAAAAAGAAGAGAGCGGTAGACATGGCGCGCATGCTTATGGGAGCTAGGGTTTGGGCAATGGCAAAACTTGGTCCGAGATAAACACCAATAAACAATAAAAATAAAGTAGTAAAAATAAGATTCATCTCTATTGAGGTCGACCACCAAGCACCGATGGCTATAGGCAGACATAAAGCAATTGAGATTGCTGGCAACCATCCGTAGGCACGGATATCTTTTTTGCCCCATTTATCAGCCAACCTAGCTCCAAAAAAAGCACCGCCCGCATATGTTGTTCCATTAATAATACCCAAAATTATTACTAGTGTTTGGAAGTCATAACTTGGATCTAATGCCACTAAATATTTTGTGTGAAAAGCAGATTTTGCATAGGAGACAAATGATCCAAAAGCTATCCCAAAGCACATAGCCCACCAGGCTGGAATTTTCAGCAGAGCCTTTAATGACTCCATGAATGGAGGCTTTTTAATTTGAGCCTGATCATTAAATTCCATGGCTCCGCGTGAAGGCTCACGCAGTGTTAACTTAACGATAGCTGCTAAGGCCACTCCGGTAAGACCAAGAAAGATAAAAATTCGTCTCCAGTTAACCTCTTCACCAGATGCGCCCATTAACATCGCTGTTGCGAAGTAAGCTGCCATGATGCCTAGCGGGATTCCCATGGAGTAAATGCCCAGCGCGCTTGCTCGTTCTTCTTTCGGGTACATGTCAGAAATAATAGAATGAGAGGGAGGGCTACCCCCAGCCTCACCAATCCCCACACCCATTCGGGCAATACCAATTTGTATAAAATTAGTTGCAAAGCCTGTGAGGGCTGTAAAGCCACTCCAGGTTGCCAGCGCGATAGATAGGATATTAACTCGGCTGTATCGATCAGCAAGCCAGGCAATTGGGATTGCAACCAGGGTATAAAAAATAGCAAATGCTAATCCAATAAGTAAACCTAACTCTGTGTTTGTTAGCCCTAGGTCTTTCTGAATAAATGGGGCTAAGATACCAACTATTTGTCGGTCTATAAAATTAAAACCATAGACAATGGTGAGCAAAATAATTGCAAATGTTCTATAGTTTTTACTAGTTGTTTTATTGTCGACCATAATCATCCACCTTAAGCAGCTCATTCTCGGAGCCTTTTATCACCATTACTTAATTTACTTTAACTTAAATATTAATTTTTGAAATACCTTAAATGCAGCAAGGCAAACAATGCACATATATACACCCAGTGTGAGTTGATGCTTGATCATTGTTGTTAAACTTGCAAGATAAATCTGCGATTCAGAGAGGTCTGGAAATTGATTGAGCATGATGCAGAATTGAATATTCTCTAAAAGATCTACACTTGCCAACATCATAGGAATGACAACAAGCCATTTCAGAATATTACTTTTCACCAATCTAATAATTATTCCTATAAAAAAACAGGAGTAACTTATAGGAAATAAAAGGTCCAAGCTAACACTAGCCAAAGCATACAATCTTCGTCCATCTGCCCCATAGATCTCGAATCTTGCCTGAACTTCATTCATTGAATAGGACGGCATCAGATCTAATATTCCTGCCCCAAGAGCTCTTTCTAATGCACCAAAAAAAACGAGACACAGCAGCATTCCAGCAAGGGATATCAACAAATTCCTTCCTTTGCTTAAGGCATCGAACCAGTCACTCATCTTGAGGCTTTGCTTGCTCTTGAGATTTTTTATTTTTGTAGTAACCCCTGAAGGCAATATAGGTTTGTATCAGATTAGCAATCACAAAAGCAGGCAAATCAACCAAAAGAAAAACCAGAGCACCAGAAAATCTACTAATGCCGGTAAGGATGTATCCATTTAACCTTGTTTCATGTTTTACAGAGCTTACAAGCACCAAGCTTAGAATACTAAGCACCAAGATAAACTACTGACCATATTCTAGAAAGTTTTCGACCATCTAAATATAAACCCCTGGACGAGGACACCTGTCACGCGTTAGGCTTGCAAGCCTAAAAATGGATATTAAGACTTTATTCCCAGTTAAGGGCTCCACCGGTTTGATATTCAATCACACGAGTTTCAAAGAAATTCTTTTCTTTTCTTAGATCCATGATTTCTGACATCCACGGAAAAGGATTGGTTGCACCTTTAAATTCTTCCTCGAGACCAATTTGAGTCAATCGTCTATTTGCAATGAATTGAAGGTACTCTTCCATCATAGAGGCATTCATTCCTAAGACGCCTCGAGGCATCGTTGCTCTTGCATACATGATTTCTAACTCAGTTCCCTCTAAGATCATTTGGGCTGCTTCATGCTTCATCTCATCATCCCATAGATGGGGGTTTTCAATTTTAATTTGATTAATGACATCAATTCCAAAGTTTACATGCATGGATTCATCTCTGAGGATGTACTGGAATTGTTCTGCTGTTCCTGTCATCTTGTTGCGCCTGCCCATGGATAGAATTTGAGTAAAACCACAGTAAAAAAAGATACCTTCAAGCACGCAATAGAAAGCTATAAGGTTTCTGAGGAGCTGCTTATCAGTTTCTGGTGTCCCGGTTTGGAAGGTTGGATCTGATATTTGCTGGGTGTACTTTAGACCCCAGGCAGCTTTTTTAGCTACGCTAGGAATTTCCCTATACATATTAAAAATTTCGCCTTCATCCATTCCTAGAGACTCGATGCAGTACTGATAGGCATGTGTATGAATAGCCTCTTCCAGACTTTGCCTTAGAATGTACTGTCTGCACTCGGGATTTGTGATCAACCTATATAAGGCCAGCACTAAATTATTCGCAACCAATGAATCAGCTGTTGAGAAGAAACCAAGATTTCTTTTGACTATGGTTCTCTCGTCCTCAGTTAAACCATCTTCAGATTTCCATAAAGAGATGTCCGCGGTCATATTTACTTCTTGTGGCATCCAATGATTGGCGCTGCCATCAAGATATTTTTGCCATGCCCAATCATATTTGAAAGGGACCAATTGATTTAAGTCCGCATTGCAGTTAATCATAGCTTTATCATCAACTTGAACTCGGCCTCCCTGCATCTCATCA
>DKMG01000073.1 GCA_002469975.1 Proteobacteria bacterium UBA7420 | reverse complement strand
CTGAATGTACTCAGGCAGAACAAAGGAAAGTTTAATTTACAATCCATTGCTTTGGATCAAGACTTAGATGCGGCGCAAAAAATAGATAATGAATTTCATCCTGAGTCTATTTTTATTGCCTCAGATAAGGTGAGCCTTCATCACCCATTGCTGCAATCACATGCAAAAATATATTCAGATCAGGTAGCCCTAAAAGAGCTAATTCAACATCCAGAAGTGGATATTGTAATCTCTGCAATTTCAGGTTTTGCCGGATTGCAAGGAAGTTTTTATGCGATAGATGCTGGTAAAACAACCTTGGTAGCAAACAAGGAAAGTATAGTGGCTGCAGGCGATATTTTNNCTTCCATTAGCCAGGCAGAGATCTGCAAAAATTATTCCAGTAGATAGTGAGCATAATGCTATATATCAATGCCTATCTGGCGAGCAAGACACTTCAGCTATTTCAAAGATTTTAATTACAGCATCTGGTGGCCCTTTTCGGGATATGTCCATGACAGAATTGGAAGGAGTGACCTTAGAGGACGCTCTTCGCCATCCAACCTGGGTAATGGGCTCTAAGATTACCATTGACTCAGCAACTCTCATGAATAAATGCCTGGAACTTATTGAGGCATGCTATCTATTTGATGTGCCCGAGTCCGCTATAGAAATTGCAACACATCCACAAAGCATTATCCACTCGATGGTTACCTATCATGATGGCTCTACTATTGCGCAGATGAGTAACCCAAGCATGGAAGTACCAATTGCAAATGCCTTAGGTGAAGGTAATAGGTTGCCCATTCAATTTACAGATTTAGACTTCTCTTCTATGAACCTTACCTTTGGACCTATTCCAGAGGGCAGAGAGATGATATTTGAAATGGCAAGAGAGGTTTGCAGAAAAAAAGGTAATTTGGGTGCAATTTTTAATGCTGCAAATGAGGTGGCAGTCAAGGCATTTCAGGAGAAGCAAATTACCTTTTTAAATATTTATGAAGTGGTATCTAGAACTTTTCATCACTTTACTGGTTCTAATATATCAACCATGGAAGATGTATTTGAATATGACCAACAAGCACGCATTCAAGCAGAGAAGGTGATAAAATCTTTAAACTAAATTTTTCATAATTATGATATATCTCTTTTCAGCAATAATTTTATTGGGCGTCTTGATAGCGATCCATGAGTTTGGTCATTTTATTGTGGGAAGAATGTGCAATATCCACATATATAGATTTTCAATAGGCATGGGACCTGTTATTTTTAAGACTCACGATAAGCAAGGTGCAGAAATCGCACTTTCAGCTCTGCCCTTGGGTGGCTATGTTGCATTTCATACAGAAAAGTCTACAGATGAGGACTCTGAGCTATTAAAAAACCTAACGCCAGAGCAGCTTGCTAATACTTTTGAGAGTAAACCAAAATGGCAAAGGGCATGCGTCATGCTTGCTGGGCCAGTCGCGAACTTTATTCTTGCAATCGGAATTCTCTCAGTTATTTTTGCTAATTCTGTAGAGAGACAATTTCTCCCCGAGGTTTCAAATGTTACCTCAGCCTATCTTCTGGAAAACTCAGCCTTGAGGCAGGGAGATATGTTGACTTCCATCAACGGCAAAAGGGTGGCCAATCTTCAGCAAATTAGATTAGAGCTCCTGTCTCACTCTGGCTCATCAAGCACCTTGAATCTTAATTTTGTATCTCCTGATAGCCAGGCAGAGAAGAGTATCATGATTCCGGTGACAGACTTTCTATCCTCAGCTGAAGAGCAGAATGCTCCTGAAGGCTTCCTGGGCTTTGGCTTGACTATGAAAATGAAGCCTATTGTTGGCATGATCTCGAAAGAGTCACAGGCTGGACTCAATGGCTTGAAGATCAATGACCTGATTTTATCTGCAAACAGTCAAAAGATTGTTTCGTTTGAAGATTTAGCTCTTTTGCTGCAAGGCTATGAAGAGCCAAGTATTGAGCTAAAAGTTCAAAGGGCATCAGATACTCTATTTCTAAATATTCCTCTTCTTACAAGAATCAATGAAAGTGGGGCTCAAGAACAATTTATTGGTATTCAACCAGGCATGCAGCGTTCATGGCTAAGTGCTTTGTCTAAAGGCGCCTATGAAACCTATAACCTCAGTGCAAAAACTCTTACTTTTATAGGTAAAATGGTTGTAGGAGACCTTGGAACCCAAAATCTTAGCGGGCCCATAGGAATCGTCCAAATGGCAGGAGATACTGCAAAAGCTGGTTTCCTACCTTTTCTTTATTTAATGGCATTACTGAGTATTAGCCTGGGCGTGATGAACTTGCTGCCCATTCCAGTTCTTGATGGCGGCCAATTAGTCATGTTGGGAGTTGAAGCCGTGAGAGGCTCGCCAATGCCAGAAAAAATGGAAAATCTTTTTTTTATGTCAGGTTGGGTTGCCGTAGGGTGCTTGATGGTCTTTGCTATTTTTAACGACATATCTAAATTCTTATAATCTTAAAATGAAAAAATTAATTCTACTCTGCATGGCATTTGTCTCATTTGCTACCACTGCATTCGATGAATTTTTGATTACTGACATTAGGATTGTAGGCCTACAAAGAGTCTCAATTGGCAGTATTTTTACAGCGATACCTGTGAATGTGGGCGATAAGATGAATCAAGGGAAGGTATCTGAAATTACTAAAGCACTTTTTTCTACCGCTCAATTTAATGATATTCAGGTTGGCAAAGACGGCAATGCGTTAATTATTAGTGTGCTGGAACGTCCATCTATTTCCTCCATTGAGCTTGATGGGAATAAAGCTTTGAAATCAGAGGACTTGCTTCAAGGTCTAGAGGGTGCAGGCATTGCTGAGGGTCAAGTTTATAAGCGATCGACTCTCAATGGAATGAAGAGCGAACTGGTTCGTCAATATGCCTCCCAAGGCAGATATGGCGCAGGAGTTGAAATAGAAACAATCAATAAGCCAAGAAATACCATTGAGCTAAAAATTATTATAGATGAAGGCAAAAGTGCCAAAATTAAAAAAGTAAATATTATTGGAAACGAGATATTTTCGGACTCTGACCTGATGGAAGGTTTCGAGCTCCAGGAAGGGAAGTGGTATTCGTTCCTATCTAACAAGGACAAATACTCAAAAGAAAAGTTAAAAGGTGATATTGAAAATCTAGAATCTTTTTATCTTAACCGCGGTTATTTAAAATTCTCCATCGAATCATCCCAAGTCTCCGTCTCCAAGGACAAAAAAGACGTCTTCATCACCTTAAGTATTTCAGAGGGTGAGCAATACACCGTTGATCAAGTCAACGTCATTGGAGAGATGCCTATTGATGAGAAACTTTACACTCCAATTTTAGATGGCCTAAAAAATCAAATATATTCTCAAGCGCAAATCACATCAATAGAAGAATATCTGGTGAACTATCTTGGTAACGAAGGCTATACATTTGCAGAAGTAACAGGCAATCCTGAGATTCGCGCAGATGACAATAAAGTATCCCTGATCTTTTTAGTGCAACCGGGTAATCGAACCTATGCAAGGAAGATATTATTTTCAGGTAACTACCTAACCAATGATGAGGTGTTGAGAAGAGAGATGCGTCAATTTGAAGGGGCCTGGGCCTCAGACAATCTCATTGAAGGCTCAAAGGTTCGCTTAGAGAGACTTGGATTTTTTAAAGAAGTTGCTGTTGAGACAATTCCTGTGCCAGGAACAGAGGATCAAGTTGATATTGAATTTACAGTTGAGGAGGAAAGTACCTCAAGTATCGGTGGATCTATTGGGTACAGTGACTTTGGTATGAATTTAGGGCTGAACCTTTCGGACAACAATTTTCTTGGGACTGGCAATAGATTCAATCTTGCGATTAATAAAAGTGTTTATCAAGAAGCATACAATGTTTCTTTCTTTGATCCCTATTTTACAATGGATGGCGTCAGCAGGGGCTACAGTATTTATTATAGAGTGACTGATTATGGCGAATACAATGTTGCAAACTACCTTACTAACTCAATGGGAGGTGGTGTTCAATTTGGCTATCCCATAACTGATACAACAAGAATAGGGTTAAATCTCAATATAGATAATACAGACATTGACCCTGGCTCTTTGCCATCTAGGGAAATTGCCGATTTCCTTGCATCAGAGGGAACGGTTTTCGATGTTTTAAAAGCTCAGGCAGTCTGGTCAAGAATGACACTAAATAGAGGCATGTTTCCAACGTACGGATCATCCACAGATGTTATGTTGCAATTGACTGTTCCAGGAAGTGATTTGTCTTACTATAAAGCAGACATTAAGCAAAAATTTTATCGTCCCCTAGGCTTTGCGAACTTAGTTTTTGGTTTTAATGGTGAACTTGGCTATATTGGCACATATGGCGATACTGAAAAAACACCATTTTTTGAAAATTTTTATTCTGGTGGGCCGCGTTCAATCCGAGGCTTTGAATCTAACACTCTCGGGCCAAGGGTCACCCCGGCACCTTGCTATGAATTTGATGCCAAAACTGGTGAGTGCCCATTAATTATTGACACAGATTTTGATGGCATACCAGATTCCATTGCTCAAAATCCATATGGATATCAGCAGTTAAGGGATCCGATTGGAGGCAACTTCTTAATTGAAGGGAGCTTGCAGCTTATCTTTAAATTACCGATGATTGAAGATCAAAGGTCTATGAGATCAGCCTTCTTTGTTGACTTTGGCAATGTGTTTTCAACAGATTGTCAGTCTTATCAAATAAACTGTTATGAAGCTTCATTCGATGAGATGAAATATTCTGTTGGCGTTGGCGTCACCTGGATTACAGGCTTTGGCCCCATGAGCTTTAGCTTTTCTCAACCATTCAATGATGGCATCTACGATAGAACCGAAGAATTTCAATTTACTATAGGCACAGTATTTTAGGGATTATTGATTAGTTAGTGTTTTTTATCTCAATTCATATAAAATATAGTCACAATTTAAGGGGTTTAAAATGAAAAAATTATTATTAGTACCAGTATTCTTAGTTTCCTTCCTAGCATCATCATCTGTTTATGCGGTTGAAGGTGTTGCAGTAATCGATATGAGAACAGCAGTTCTGGCTACTCAAGTCTCCACAGCTACTTTTAAGGCCCTAGAAGAAGAAGCAGAATATGCTGGAAATGTCGAGCAAGCTCAATTACTTCAATCTGACAGGCAAGCTCTTGCTGAAAAGCTTCAAAAAGATGGTGAGACTCTCTCCCAAGATGAAGTGGCTCAAATGCAAAGAGACATTCAAGCTAAAACTAAAGATTTAGAATTTATAGTTGGAAAAATTCAAGCCAAGCAAAATGAAACTGCTGATAAAGTATTTAGGGATCTCAACCCATCCTTGCAAAAAATCTTATCTGAGCTTATTGCCGCAAAAGAAGTCAAAGTGCTTCTTGGCAGAGATAATGTGCTTTTTGCTGACACTGCTTTAGATTTAACAGATGATGTTACTTCAATGTTGGATGTAGCAGCAGCAGATAGCGCAGACAAAAAATAAGTTTGTCAGGGCATCTCTATAGCCTAAATGATTTAGCCAAACAGGTTGGTGGCAAGCTAGTTGGAGACCCAACTACCAAAATACATTCTATTTCAACAATTCAAAATGCATCCCAGGGGTGCATTTCTTTTTTGTCCAATCCAAAATATCAGAAATATCTCTCTCAAACCAATGCCTCTGCTGTGATAGTTCACCCGGATCATGAGTCTGCTCTTAAGTGCCCGGGCATTATCGTAAATGATCCTTATGCTGCTTATGCAGAAATATCTTCTCTCTTTGTCTCATTTAGCAATCCGTATGAGGGTATGGCCAATAGTTTCAATGCTCACGAAACTTCGTCAATACATGAGACAGCGATTATTGGCCCAAATGTTTATATTGGTCCAAATTGCATCATTGGAAAAGGCTCTATTATTCATTCCAATTGCTCTTTGGTTATGAATGTGGAGATAGGAGACCATACTATAGTGCATGCAAACAGTGTTTTAGGCTCAGACGGTTTTGGCTATGCCTCAGATTTAAATGGATATTTGAAAATTGAGCAGCTTGGTAAGTTGTTAATTGGAAAAAATGTCGAGATAGGCGCTGCCTGTACAATTGATAGAGGGGCCATTGATCATACAGAGATTCATGATGGTGTTAAATTAGACAATCAGGTTCATATAGCTCATAACGTCATTCTTGGTAAAAACTCTGCCATAGCAGCATCTTGTGCTATAGCTGGCTCATCAACCATTGGACAAAATCTACAAATGGGAGGGTTGTCTGGAATTCTAGGGCATTTAAATATTTGCGATAATGTTCTTATTGGGGCCCACACTCTCATCACTAAAAATATCGATATGCCTGGAGATTATGTCGGTATAATGCCCGCGCAAGAAAAGAAAGACTGGGCTAAATCATCAGTCTTTATTAAAAAAAGGAATTTGAAATGAACTATGATTTTACAGAGATATTAAAACATCTTCCCCATAGATTTCCATTTCTATTTGTAGATAAAATTGTTTCAGTTGATTTGGGTAAGACCATTCATGCTCAAAAAAATGTCTCTATCAATGAAGACTTTTTTAATGGTCATTTTCCTAATAAACCTATAATGCCAGGTGTCCTGATTATTGAGGCTATGGCTCAAGCAGCAGGAATTCTTGGTTTTATGACAATGGGTAAGACTCCTGAAGAAGGTAGTATTTATTATTTTGCAGGCGTTGATAAAGTAAGATTTAAGCACCCTGTTCAACCTGGCGATGTGGTCAACTTACATGCAGCTATTCGCTCTGAAAAAAGAGGCATCTGGAAATTTGATTGCTCTGCAGATGTAGATGGAATTAAGGTATGCGATGCAATAATCTTATGTGCTGATAGGGAAAAATAGATAATGACGAACTCAGCTATAGATCCGTCTGCATCAATACATCATTCAGTAAAGATTGGACCATTTTGCCTGATTGGCCCTAACGTCATCATTGGACCTAACTGCATTCTTCACTCTCATGTAGTTATAAAGGGTCCCACTACTATTGCAGAGGATAATATTTTCTTTCAATTCTCTACTATTGGCGAAGATACACCTGATAAAAAATATGCTGGTGAGGAAACAACTTTAGAAATTGGTAAGGGAAATATTTTTAGAGAAGGTGTGACCGTCCATCGTGGGACCATTCAAGATCAATCTAAAACTATTATTGGAAACAATAATTTATTTATGGCTTATGCTCATGTTGCTCATGATTGCGTAATTGGTAACAACAATATTTTTGCAAATACAGCTGGTCTTGCAGGGCATGTGAAGCTTGGCAATCATGTTACTCTGGGAGCAGTGACATTGGTCCATCAATTTTGCCACCTTGGCGATTACTCTTTTACAGGCCTCAATACTATTATTACCATGGATGTGCCAGCCTTTGTTAAAGTTGCGGCAAATCCAGCTAGACCGATAGGGCTAAACTCTATAGGCATGGAGAGGAATAATTTTGATACCGAGACTGTGAATCTCATAAAAAAAGCCTACAGAGTAGTTTATAGAAAAGGTTACTCCCTGAAGGAATCTATCAAACATCTTCATGCTTTAAATAATGATTCCAATCCAGCGCTAGATGTATTTATAGCCTCCATTGAGGTTTCGGAAAGAGGCTTACTGCGCTAGGTGTCAAAAAAACAGTTAAAGATAGGTATTATTGCGGCTGAGCACTCAGGAGATCGACTGGGAGCTAATTTAATATCTGAGATTCAGGATATCTATGATGTAGAGTTATATGGACTTGGAGGGCCTGAGGTGGCCAAGCTTGGTATATCTACACCTCATGATATGAATTATCAGGACTTACAGGTCATGGGCCTGATTGATCCATTGCTAAATTTACCCAAATTATTAAATCTTAGAAAAAATCTTTTGAAGTTATTTGTTCAGCATTCAATAGATATTTTTATTGGAGTCGATTCACCAGACTTTAATATGTTTTTTTATAAGAAATTAAAAAAAATTAATGCAAAGACTATACAAGTTGTTAGTCCATCAGTATGGGGTTGGCGGGAGGGCAGAGTTCGGGCCATAGAATCATATATTGATTTAACCATGTGCTTATTTCAGTTTGAGCATGACTATTACTCAGCTAAAAAAATAAATAGTTTTTTTCTAGGTCACCCCTTTAGCTCATTGCAGCCCAGCCCCTTACCTCAAGTGTTAAATCAATATCATTTAGATGCTTCCAAGGATTATATTAGTATTATGCCCGGTAGTAGAAAAAGTGAAGTCCTGCAGATGATGCCAATTTTTGTAGATGCGGCTCAAAAGATTCATCAAGAAAACTCTAATGCATATTTCTTGATCCCTGCAGCAAATAATGAGCTTGCGAAACTAATTCAACCAATGCTTGAGTTGAGTGGCTTGAACTATAGGCTCTTATCATCGTCTGCAGCTAGAGATTTTCTTAGCATTTCCAAGGTTTCAATAGTCACCTCTGGCACAGCTTCACTGGAGGCTGCCGCATTGGGCTCCCTGCCGATTATTTGTTACAAAACAAACATTTTAAATTACGCTATTTTAAGCAGAATGATTAAAACCCCTTTTATTGGCTTGCCAAATCTTCTCTTGCAAAAACATCTATTTCCAGAGCTAGTGCAAGATAAATTAACAGCCGATTCCATTTGCGTCCATTATTATAAGATGTCATCAGACTCTTTGCAGTACGAGCCTCACTTAAAATCTATCAAACTTGCACTGAAAGGCAAGGGGTTTGCAGAAGCTGCGAGCCTCGTTGGCTCTTTGTGATCATTGCTGGTGTTGATGAAGTAGGCAGGGGTTGCCTAGCTGGACCAGTTACAGCTGCAGCTGTCATACTCAACAATTCAGTTGAAGGGTTAAAAGATTCTAAAAAACTCTCTCCCAAGAGAAGAAGTGAACTTTCTAAACTGATTACTCAAAACTGTATTTTTAGCCTTGGCAATGTTCAAAGTGAAGAAATTGATAAAATAAATATTCATCAAGCAACATTGAAAGCCATGCAAAAGGCTATAATTAATTTACCCATTACGCCTGATTTAATTTATGTGGATGGAAAATTTATTCCAAATGTTGGGATAAATTGCAAGGCAGTGATTGGAGGCGATATATTAATTCCAGAAATATCCGCTGCCTCTATCGTTGCTAAAGTTTATAGAGATGAGATCATGACAAAGCTTGATAAAAAATTTCCAGTTTATGGATTCGCTAATAATAAAGGTTATGGTACACGCCAGCATCTTTTGGCTCTGCAAAGTGAGGGTTACACCTCCTTTCACAGGCTTTCTTTCCGAGGAGTGGTTGTTTGAATATGAATTCCTCTTTTGTTCACCTAAGGACATCTTCTGAATACAGCATCTCCAGGGGGCTGCTTAGGATCAATGAGATTGTTGCAAGAGCAGTAAAATTGCAGATGCCCGCTATCGCTCTAACAGATTTAAATAACATGTTTGGCATGGTCAAGTTTTTTAAGAAAGCTGAGGCGGCTGGCATCAAGCCAATTGCAGGCACGATTCTAACCATTATCTCTGAAGATGGTGGGGAGGGAGAGCTTCTATGTTTGGCAAAAAATAATCTTGGGCTCAAAGCTTTGATGAGATTGATTTCCTTGGCCCAGCTTCAGCAGCAAAATGGAAAAATAACCTTAACATTTGATGAGCTCTGCTCTTGTGCTGGCAATGTCATAGTAATAGCTGGTGGACAGCATTCTCATATTTTTCAATTATCCAAACATAATAAATTATTAGAGTTACAAAAAGAATTAGATAAGTTCTGCAAAGTCTTTGAGCAAGATTTCTGCATTGAAATACAAAAAGTTGGAAAAGACAGCGAAGATAATTTTATTCATACTATCCTGCCTCTGGCATCTAGCATTGGAATTCCAGTGATCGCTACCAATGATGCAATGTTTCTACAACAAGAAGATTTCGATATTCATGAAACAAAAGTCTGCATTAATACTGGTAAAACTCTCAATGACCCCAACAGAGAAAAACTCTTCACCTCAGAACAATATCTAAAATCTTCTACTGAGATGGCAAATCTCTTTGATGATTATGGGGCTGAGACGCTTTTAGCTAATACTCAGCAGATAGCGCAAAAATGCAATGCTTCTTTTGTTACTAATGAATATTTTTTACCAGAGTATCCAGTTCCTAAAAATCATGATTTTAATTCATTTCTTTCTGAGCTTTCAAACTCTAAATTAAAAGATATTATTCATCCTTTTAGTCCAGAGCAGCAAGCTATCTATCAGCAGAGACTAGACTATGAGCTCACTCAGATTCATGCCACGGGATTTTCAAGTTATTTCTTAATCGTTGCAGATTTTATCCAATGGTCAAAAAATAATGATGTGCCTGTTGGACCAGGCAGGGGTTCAGGTGCAGGCTCTCTAGTAGCCTTTGCATTAGCAATTACAGCCGTGGACCCCATTGAGCATAACCTTCTATTTGAGCGATTCATCAACCCTGAAAGAATTTCTATGCCAGATTTTGATATTGATTTTTGCATGGATAAAAGAGATCAAGTAATAGAGTATGTTGGTAATAAATATGGCAAGAATGCTGTTTCCCAAATTGCCACTTTTGGAACCATGGCCGCTAGAGCCGTGGTTAGAGATGTGGCTAGAGCCTTGGGTAAGCCGTATGCCTTGGGAGACAGAATCTCTAAAATGATTCCATTTATCCCTGGAATGACTTTAGATAAAGCTATTTCTTCTCAACCCATTTTCAAAAAAATGATCCAAGACGAGCCTGAAATATCTGAGATTATTGATTTAGCATTTAAGTTAGAAGGGATAGCTAGGAATGTTGGCAAGCATGCTGGGGGAATAGTGATTGCTCCTGGCTCTATTGCTGATTTTTGTCCGACCTACTTTGATCCTCAGTCTGACTCAACGATGACACAGTTTGATAAAGATGATGTAGAAACTATTGGGTTAGTGAAGTTTGATTTCTTAGGTCTGAGAACCTTAACAGTGATCGACCGCGCACTAAAAACTATCAACGAATCTTTACTCTTAGAAAATAAAAATCCTCTAGATTTATACTCACTATCGCTTGATGATCCAAAGGTATTTGAGTTGCTTGCTTCGGGCAGGACAACTGCTGTTTTTCAACTAGAATCCACTGGTATGCGCGAGCTTATTCGTAGACTGCAACCCACTAAGTTTGAAGAAATTGTAGCGTTACTGGCGCTTTACAGACCTGGCCCATTGGAGTCAGGTATGCATGATGAATTCGTTGATAGGAAGCATGGTAAAAGCAAAGTGACTTATCCTCACGAGCTTCTTGCCCCAGTGCTTTCAGAGACTTATGGCGTCATCTTATATCAAGAGCAGGTTATGCAAGCAGCTCAGGTACTAGCTGGCTACTCATTGGGCCAGGCAGATATCTTGCGAAGAGCTATGGGCAAAAAGAAAGTTGAAGAGATGGAGCAGCAGCGTCAGATTTTTGTGGATGGTTGCTCTGCTAATGAGATCGAGAAAGCAACAGCAGAAAAAATATTTGATTTGATCGAAAAGTTTGCTGGCTATGGATTTAATAAATCTCATTCAGCAGCTTACGCAATGCTGTCTTATCAGACGGCATATTTAAAAACTTACCACCCAGAACATTTTATGGCTGCTGTCTTATCAACAGAGCTAGGCAACACAGATAAAATTAACACTCTGATCAATGAGTGTAAGGAGCTCAAAATTACAGTATTAACTCCTAACATTGAAACAAGTAATAAGTTCTTCAATGTTGATGACCAATTAAACATCAAGTATGGCTTAGGTGCTATTAAAGGTGTTGCAGATTCTTTTATAGATCATGTGCTGGAAACGAGAAAAACTCACTCGTTTAAGGATCTTTTTGATTTCACCAAGAAGGTCAATATTCGCTTGGGAGGCAAGAAATCTATTGAAGCCCTAACCAAAGCAGGCGCATTTGATGAATTGGCACCCTCCAGATCCATAGCCCTAGCTTGCATGGAGGATATGATCAGGGAGGGGCAAAAAAATAGCACTAAAATAGCAGGTACTTCTGATTTATTTTCTGCGATGGAAGAAAATTTTGATCCTTATGGTAAATATGTAAATGTAAAGGAGTTATCAGAGGAAAACCTTTTAAACCATGAGCGAGATGCTTTAGGATTTTATTTTTCAGGGCACCCTGTCCAAGCTATTGAAGGCATCATACAAAACCTTCGCTCGCATTCAATTGGTGAGATAGCCGATCAAATGAACAGGGTTAAAATTGTTGGACTATTAAATTCCTTTAGGCAGATTAGAGATAGATCAAACAAACAAGTAGCATTTATTAGCTTTGATGATGGAACTGGAACCATGGAGGGTATTGTGAGCACAGAGGTTTTGGAGAAAAGCCATCTGCTCTTAAAAACTAATTCCATCCTAGTTTTTTCTGGCTCTGTTGAGAAGGATGACTATAGGTCAAAAGAGCTTAACAGAAGAATGTATAAAATGAAGGTTGGCAAGGTAACTTCGCTGGAGGGTCAGATCACTCAGGGTCAGCGTGTTATGCTCATTGATACAAGGCAGCTTCAAACTGAATCTATGAACGGCGCTTTAAATAGTTTAAAGGCCCTCAATGGAGATTTCTGGAAACCTGGTAACTGTAAAATTCATTTAAAAATTTTACACCAAGGATCTGAAGCTATAATAGAATTAGGAAATGAATTTCAGGTCATTCCCTCTTCTGATAACATTCAGTTGTTAAAGGGGTTGTTTGGCGATGGAGCTATTAGCATCAATTAATCATGAGCATTACAATTTTAGATTTTGAACGACCGATTGCAGAAGTCTCTAGCAAGATTGAAGCTCTCAAGCTTGCAGCAAGCGACAACCCAGAGCTTCTCCCACAAATAGATAGGCTCAAGTCCGAAGAAGCTTCGCTAAGAAGAAAGATTTACTCTAAATTAACCACCTGGCAAAAGGTCCAGGTCGCCAGGCATCCCAACAGACCCCACACACTTGATTTCATTGAAAGAGTTTTTGAAGAATTTGAAGAGCTTCATGGTGATCGTCAGTTTGGCGATGATGCATCTTTGGTTGGCGGCATTGCAAAACTCGAAGGCATGCCAGTAATGATCATAGGTCACGAAAAAGGGCGAGGCACAGATGAAAAGGTTCGAAGAAACTTTGGCATGCCTCAGCCAGAAGGCTATAGAAAGGCTAAGCGACTTATGCAGCTTGCTGAAAGGTTTAATCTGCCAGTCATTACTTTTATTGATACTGCTGGAGCTTATCCAGGTATTGAGGGAGAGGAGCGGGGTCAAAGTGAGGCGATTGCTAGAAATCTTGCAGTGATGTCGAGTCTAGATACAAAAATTCTTGTTGTGGTGACTGGCGAGGGAGGCTCGGGTGGAGCTCTAGCTTTGGGAGTGGGAGATCACGTATCCATTCTTGAGTATGGCACATACTCAGTGGCTTCCCCTGAAGCATGCGCCTCAATTGTTTGGCGTGATTCTAGCAAAGCGGCAGATGCTGCTGAAGCGATGCGAGTAGGCGCATCAGATCTTATTAAAATTGGTATTGTTGACGAAATTATCTCTGAGCCAAGTGGTGGGGCGCATCAAGACTTTGACGAAACTTCAGCCAATATCAAGACTTCTTTACTATCAAATATTGCAGCACTTTCCAAGCTAACCTCTGAGGAGTTACTTTCCAGGCGATATAAACGCCTTCTTAGCATTGGTGCTTAATTTTGCTAGATTCTGCAAGCTTCCTTAGCACCGTTGATTCCTCTAATAATATTATTGTTGCATTCAGCGGAGGCATTGATTCCACAGCGCTGTTAAATTATTGCTATGAGCTGAAACAGAGTAATATCTTAAAAGGCGATCTATCTGCAATTCACGTCAATCACTCACTCAGCCCGCATGCCGAATCTTGGGAAAAACACTGTCAGAGCTTCTGTGCTAAACGAAAAATTCCTCTCATCTGTAGATCAATCAATATCGATAGAGCTCACTCAGGCCTTGAATCAGCAGCGAGAGAGGGCAGATATTCAGTATTTGCACAAAATATCCATGCAGGAGATCAACTGTTGCTAGCGCACCATGCAGATGATGTGGCTGAGACTCTAATGTTTAGATTATTTAGAGGTACAGGCATAGATGGCTTGAAGGGGCCGCTGCAACAGCGAAAGTTGGGCAAAGGAATCCTACTAAGGCCATGGCTCGCATACCCAAAAAGCACTCTTATTGCTTACCTCAAAGACAGAGAATTGAGCTACATTGAAGATGAAAGTAATGCACAAAATAGTCAAGATAGAAACTTTATTCGCAATAAAGTCTTGCCTTTAATAGCACAAAGATGGCCTCAATCTGCCATACAGATGCAGCAAACATCCAGCCTGATCACTAAGCACCTGGTAGTGAACGAATTATTGATGGACACACATTTTTTAGAAGACCTTTCAGCACCCTGTTTAGACCTTAATTTTTTAAAAAATCTTGATCAGGACACTCGTGATGAGGTTTTACGTTACTGGATTAAAAATAATAATATCGCAGTTCCAAACAAAAAAATTCTACATGAAATTAACAAAGCTTTTATTAAGTCACACCCTTCATCTAAAACTTTAGTAGATTGGTCTAGAGCAGATCAAGCTCAAAGCGGAGGAGTTTTAACCTTCAAGGATGGCGTTCTGGTAATAAATAAGAAATAATAAATAATAAGGTTCTTGGAGAACAATATGACCTATAAGACTTTAAACCTAGATGTAGACAAGCACGTTGCTAAGATCACCTTGAACCGTCCTGAGATGATGAACGCCTTCAATGAGCAGCTTATCTGGGACATAGGTGAAGCCACTCAAGTTGTCAGAGAAGATACTCAGATCAGGGTTTTAATTATTACTGGAGCAGGCAGGGGCTTTACTGCTGGTGCAGATCTTACTGAAAGAGACGGATCATGGTCTGATACTGAGGATACCCTGATGAGAGGTTATTACCCATTCTTAAAAAATATAATTGAAATGCCTCAACTTGTTATTGGCTCTATTAATGGAGCCGCGGCTGGTATTGGAGCAGCGGTAGCTATGGCTTGTGATTTAAGAATTATGGCTAAAGAAGCATACATCATGTCTGTTTTTAGCAACATTGCTCTGGTCCCTGATGGCGGGTTAAGTTTTTTGCTAACCAGAGCAATTGGTTATAGTCGAGCCTTAGAGTTTGCAGTAGAAGCAAAGAAAATTACAGCAGATGAATGTCTTCAACTTGGGATGGCGAGTAAAGTTGTTGCATTAGATGATTTAAGTGATTCAACCATGGAGTGGGCAAAACATTTATCTAAAAGGTCTCCTCAGGCTTTATCCCAAAC
>DKMG01000032.1 GCA_002469975.1 Proteobacteria bacterium UBA7420 | reverse complement strand
TCAGATTTGAAGACTCTTGCAAACATCCCCTTGTCTCTGGTGTAACTGGCTATGCCCCTCATAAAGTAGGCATAATCTATATTTGGATGCCGCGGATTCAATCGAATAAATTTTTCAGCTGCTTCATGGGATGCTTCATCTTCACCATTCATAAAATATGCATAAATCAACTCAGACTGTGCTTGTTCTGCGTAACGCCCAAAGGGATACCTCGCTTCAATCGCCTCAAGAGATTCGATTGCAGAAAAAAAGTTATTTGCCTTCATGCGTCTTTGGGCAAGGTCGTAGTAAATTTTTTCTGGCTTCTCTATCTCTGGTCCATCTGAATTACAGCTTGTCAAAAATACAAGGGGAAGAACGATACTGAAAACTACTACAGCTCTAATTTTTTTTTTCATTATTTCCATCCGTGTTATTTTACATTTATTAACAGATTTAGGTTAATTCCAGTACATTAGATCAAAAGAAAGCAAGAAAGTTTCCAATGACCAAGTTAATCCAAATAATTAGTATAGATTTCCATAACTCCAGGCTTGATCAAGCCGCCACTACTTTGTTTGCAGATTATTCACGTAGTCAAATTCAAAGATGGATTGAGTCAGGGAATTTACTTGTGAACGGGGAGATATTAAGAGCAAAAGATAAGATACATGATGGGGATGAGCTAGCTCTTGAGCCCACGCTAGAAAATCGAGTCTCATGGGAGGCTGAAGATATTACTCTGAATGTCCACCATGAAGAACAAGATTTTCTGGTTATCAATAAGCCTCCAGGCTTAGTAATGCATCCAGGTGCAGGCTGCAACAATGGGACTCTTGCTAATGCACTTGCTTTTCATTATCCAGAACTAATAAAGTTACCAAGATGCGGGATTGTCCATCGCCTAGATAAAGATACCTCAGGCCTTCTTGTAATAGCTAAAACTGAAAAATTTAGAAGTTTTTTTGTTGATAAGCTGCAAACCAGGGAAGTTTACAAGCAATATGAAGCCTTGGTTGTTGGGCAAGTGATTGGAAGCTTTTCTATTGACTTAGCGATTGAAAGAGATCCGCGAAATAGGATAAAAATGCGCACCACTGACTTTGGTCGTGATGCCCTTTCTCACGTTTCTTTAGTCAAATTTTACAATGGATACTCTCATGTTGCAGTGGAGATAGAGACTGGCCGAACCCATCAGATCAGAGTGCATCTTAGTCATCATAAATTACCTATTATTGGAGACAGGCTTTATAACCCTCGTAATTTAATTGCAAGAGATACTAGCAAGGAGGTAATGCCTTTGATCCAGCAATTTCCGCGTCAAGCCTTACATGCATCTAAAATTGGTTTTGCGTCCATTGATTCTGGAGATCAAATTGAATTTCAATGCTCGCCCCCTGAAGATATAAGATCTTTAATTAGCTCTCTAGCAACCCTTTAATAAGCTGTAAACTATTCCTATAACTTGTTTTTCAGTGTAATTGATGTATAAAACTCATTAGTTTTTAGTAAAAAATATTCAACCCATGAAACTGTCTGGTGGAGACCTTCTAATGCGCGCCCTTAAAGATGAGGGTGTAAAATTTCTGTTCGGGTACCCCGGTGGCGCTGCCTTGCATATTTATGATGCCATTTTTAGGCAAAAAGCCCTTCAACATATTTTAGTGCGACATGAGCAAGGCGCAACTCACGCAGCTGATGGCTACTCGCGAGCTACTGGTAAACCTGGCGTAGCGCTTGTAACCTCTGGACCTGGAGCGACTAATGCCATTACTGGCCTGGCAACTGCATATATGGACTCCATTCCATTAATTGTTATTTCTGGGCAAGTGCAAAGCCATCTTATTGGTACAGATTCCTTTCAGGAAACAGATATGATCGGTATTTCAAGACCTATAGTTAAACATAGTTTTATTGTGCAAAATGCTGAAGATATTCCTCGTATTATCCAAGAAGCTTTTTACATAGCAACCTCGGGGAGGCCCGGGCCAGTGGTCATTGATATCCCTAAAGATAAGACTGATCCCTCCAAGCTCTTTCAATACAAAAGGTCTAAGCAAGTGACTTTGCGCTCATATCAGCCAAGGGTTTTGCCTCACCCCGGCCAAATTAAAAAGGCTGCAAAAAACCTCTTATCTGCAGAAAGGCCAGTGATTTATGCTGGCGGCGGTGTAATTCTTGGGGATGCACACAAAGAGCTGATTGCCTTAAATAAAATTTTAAAAGCACCGGTAGCACATACCTTGATGGGACTAGGAGCCTACCCCTCCAATGATAAGTATTTTACAGGCATGCTTGGGATGCATGGAACCTATCAAGCCAACATGGCGATGCATAATGCAGATGTAATTTTAGCTATCGGAGCAAGGTTCGACGATCGAATTACTAATACCCCATCTCTTTTTGCTCCTAAAGCTAGAATTATTCATATTGATGTAGATCCAGCTTCTATCTCAAAGATCATCAACGCTAATATTCCAATTGTGGGTCAAGTCAAAGAGTCTCTTATTGCGCTCATAAAAGAAATTAAACGCTCCAAGTTAAAAATTGATTCCGATGCGTTGGAATCATGGAATGGTCAGATATCTACTTGGCGCACAAAACATGGATTAAACCATGATCTATATCTTCAAAAAACAAAATCTAAAATGATCCTCCCTCAGGTTGTCGTGCAAGAGCTATATCATGCAACCAAAGGTAATGCTTATGTCACGTCAGACGTCGGGCAGCATCAAATGTTTGTGGCTCAGTATTATCACTTTAATAAGCCACGTCGGTGGATTAACTCAGGTGGTTTAGGCACGATGGGTTTTGGCCTGCCTGCTGCAATGGGCGTAAAACTAGCGTATCCAAAACATGAAGTAGTTTGCGTAACTGGCGAAGGCAGCATTCAAATGTGTATCCAAGAACTATCTACCTGCATGCAATATAACTTACCAATTAAAATTATTAATATTAATAATGAAGCTCTGGGTATGGTGAGGCAATGGCAAGATATGAACTATGGCGGCAGATATTCTGCAAGCACATATGCTGATTCTCTTCCTGATTTTGTCAAGCTAGCAGAGTCCTATGGCCATGTTGGTATGAAAGTAACCAAGCAATCTGAATTACGAAAAACTCTTAACAAAGCATTTGCAATGAAAGATCGGTTGGTTTTTGTGGATGTGTATGTCGACCCAAATGAACACGTTTACCCAATGTTAGTTGCTCCAAATGGCAGCATGCAAGATATGTGGATCACCAAAAATATAAAAGCATGAAGCGAATTATTTCCATCTTAATTGAGAACAAACCTGGAGCACTTGCAAGGGTTGTGGGCTTATTTCATCAGCGTGGCTATAACATTGAGAGTCTGAACGTGGGGCCTGTATTTGATGGGACTTACTCTAGAATGTCAGTAACAACTCGGGGATCAGAGAATGATGTGGAGCAAATTACCAAGCAGATTAATAAAATTATCGATGTGATAAAGGTCGCTGATTTAACGGAAGGCGAACACCATGAGTATGAATTCATTCTAATTAAATTTAATAAATTAAAACTTGCTGAGAAGATTCAAAAGATTTTAAAGCCACTTGGCGGCAGGATGCTAGAAAAAAATACTAAAGTGATTGTAATGTCTGCTGTAGGCTCTTCTTCTGACATTGAGATAGCCATCAAGGCAATTGGAAGAGGTAATTTAGTGGAGCTTGTCAGGTCTGGCAGCCTGGGCTTGCATGAAGGTGAAAAGGTTTTAACAATATAGGAGAAAGTAATGAAAATTTTTTATGACGAGGATGCAAATCTTGAAATTATTCAAGGTCTCAAGGTCACCATTATTGGTTATGGCTCTCAAGGGCATGCTCATGCAAATAATTTAAAGGACTCCGGCGTTGACGTTACAGTTGGCTTGAGAGAAGAGTCTTCTTCTTGGAAGAAAGCAGAGGCAGCAGGTTTAAAGGTTGCCCCTGTTACAGAGGCTGTTGATGGAGCGGACTTAGTAATGATCCTAGCGCCAGACGAATTTCAACAGGCAATTTTTGAATCTCAGATACAACCCAATCTTAAATCAAATGCAGTTCTGGCATTTGCACACGGCTTCAATGTGCATTTCAATAAAATAATTCCTGGAGAGAATACTTCGGTCATTATGATTGCTCCCAAGGGGCCTGGACACACCGTTAGAAGCACATATGTAAATGGTGGGGGGGTTCCATCATTAATTGCTATATATAAAGATGGTCAAAGCTCATCTGAGCATTCCGCAAAAGATATAGCACTGTCTTATGCAAAGGCAAATGGCGGTACTAGAGCGGGTGTGCTGGAGACCACATTTAAAGAAGAGACTGAAACAGATCTTTTTGGAGAGCAGGCTGTTCTTTGCGGCGGAATGACAGAACTTATTAAAGCAGGATATGAAACGCTTGTAGAGGGAGGCTATAGCCCTGAGATGGCATACTTTGAATGTTTACATGAAACAAAACTCATTGTTGATCTAATACATGAAGGCGGTATCGCAAATATGCATTATTCAATTTCAAACACAGCAGAGTTTGGCGACTATGTTAGTGGGCCAAAAGTTATTACAGCAGATACAAAAATAGCAATGAAAGGCATCTTATCTCAAATTCAATCAGGCGAGTTTGCAGATAATTTTCTTAATGACTGCCGACAAAGCAATGATGGATCCGGCGGACCTATAATGAAGGAATGCCGTAAGAATACCGCTTCCCACTCTATTGAAAAGGTTGGGTCTGAGCTGCGGTCCAAGATGAAATTTCTTAACTCTGAGAGACTTGTAAATAAAGATAAAAATTAGTTACAAAATCGTTGATATTTAGATTTAAGGGTATACAATTCTTCGTTCCGGCCTAGAGCCGGCAAGTTCTTTTAACATATTTGGTTACTCGTGTGGGTGTTCGAAATACGAGATTTAAATATTTTTCGTTACTTTTAATATTTTATAAAAGTAACATAACATGATTATAATTGAAGAGTTTGATCATGGCTCAGATTGAACGCTGGCGGAAGGCTTAACACATGAAAGTCGAGCGGAAACGACTCTAGCTTGCTAGA
>DKMG01000016.1 GCA_002469975.1 Proteobacteria bacterium UBA7420 | reverse complement strand
TTTATTAAGGTATTGCAATGCTTAATGCTCGCAAGAATACATTATAAAGAAGACTTATGTATTCTAATAAACTCTCTATTTAAGCTCTGCAGAACTTTTACCAAGCACTTGCCTGGCAACAATCAGTTGTTGAATTTGTTGGGTGCCCTCAAAAATATCTAAAATTTTTGAATCTCGAGAAAATTTTTCTAGTAAATGGTCTTCAGAAAAACCCTGCATAGAACAAATCTCAACACATTTAAGAGAGATTTTATTGCCAATTCTTCCAGCCTTGGCCTTGCCCATAGAGGCTTCCTTTGAATTAGGCATTTTATTGTCCATCATCCAAGCAGATTTATAGACTAGAAGTCTTGCAGCCTCGAGCTCAGCTTCCAGCATCTCAAGCTCATATTGAATGGCAGTTTGCTGACCCATAGAAGTGCCATAACTATCCTCATAGCCCTCTTCTGCAAGCAACGCCTTAGTCATATCCAAGGCAGCTTGACCCAAGCCAATTGCCATTCCGGCAACCATGGGTCTTGTATTATCAAAGGTTTGCATGGCACCGCCAAAAGATTTTTTGGCTGCGTCAATATCTGTTTCAACTTCCTCTTTGCCGCCAAGTAAATTTTCTCTAGGGATCCTGCAATTATCAAAAATTAAGGTGGCTGTATCCGAAGCCCTAATGCCAAGTTTCTTTTCTAGTCGAGCCACCGAAAATCCAGGAGTGCCTTTTTCTACTATAAAAGATCTGATCGCAGTCTTACCCAAGGCTTTATTTAAGGTGGCCCACACTACAACGCAGTCACAGCGATCTCCATCGGTCACATAAATTTTCTCACCATTAATAACCCATTCATCTCCGTCTAATACTGCAGTAGTGGAAATATTCTTTGAGTCAGAGCCAGCGGCAGGTTCAGTAATGGCCATGGATGCCCATCTTTTGCCCCATTGACTTTTTTGGTCGGGATTACCAACAGCCATGATGGCTGCGTTACCAAGTCCAGTTCCTGGGCGCGCTAAAAATAAGCCCACATCACCCCAGCACATTTGCTCCAATGAAATCACTGCCCATAGATTCCTACCTTTTAAATCCATAGATTTAACTGAATCATCACCCACAGTCGATTCTTTTTGAGCCGCTGCAGCTTGATTTAATTGCTCCATCTCAACAGGAGGCTCATGTTCAGCCTTGTCATATTTTCTTGAAATGGGGCGCAAAATAAATTCTGCTGCCATCCTCATGGTCTCTTGTGTTTTCTGTAATTGATTGGGTAATAGTGGGTGTATCATTTTAAACTCCTGCTCCGCCTTCAAAAATTCCAATAGCTCTAAGATTGCGATACCAAAGCTCCACTGGATGTTCGTGAGTAAAACCATGTCCGCCCAAAAGTTGAACGCCATCGGTTCCTATTTTCATTCCGTGATGGGCTGCAAATCTATAGGTTAAGGATGCCTGTCTATGAAAGTCTGCACCTAAGTCTTTGAGTGCCGCTGCCTTGTGGACCATAAGTCTTAAAGCCTCAATCTCTATAGCCATATCAGCAACTAAAAAAGCCACAGACTGACGATTAGAGATCGGTTCGTCAAACGCAACTCTCTCATTGGTGTATGGCACCACGTAATCTAAAACGGCTTGGCAAACTCCCAGAGCTAATGCTGACATTCCAATTCTTGAGGAGTCTAATAGCTGTTGAAAATTTATCGAGTAGTTATGCCCACCAAGTTTTTGAGAGGTTTTAATTTTGCAGTTTGAAAATGTAATATCTGATAAAGGCAAGCCCTTTAAACCCATGTATTCTTTTGCAATGATGTCTAACCCCTCGCTCTCATGATCTACAAAATATAAATTAGTCTCGCCGCTAGAATTGGTTGCTGCAATAAGAAAAGATGATGCCTCTGAAGCATAAGCAATACCTGCCTTGGTTCCATTCAGAATGAGTTCTGCTGAGTCCTCTTCAACCAGCACGCTTGAATTTAATGGATTGCCCATCGCAGATGCATTATTCATGCCCAGGGCAACATGAAAAAGTGATTGTGAGCAATAGGGTTTTAAAAAAGTTTGTTTTTGCTCTTCACTTCCATGCTCAGAAATAATCTTGGCAGTAAACAAGGGCACAGAGAGCGACATCGCCAATGATAAGTCGCCATAGGCCAATGCTTCTAAAGCAAGGGCTTGAGATACTGCGTCTTGCTCGAGGCCCATACCATCGTATTCCTCTGGAATAATTAAGGAAATTAGTTCTAATGCCTGCATTTTTTCCATCAATGCTTTTTCAGGGCGGCCCAAAGCCTCTGTATCTCGAGCATTTGGACGCATTTCAGTTTCTGCAAATTTCATGAGCATATCCCAGGTCATTTGCTGGTCTTCGCTCATTGTGATGTCAAAAGGCTGTTCGGTCTTATAGTCCTGCATAATAATATGGAAATAAATAAGTGTTTTGGAGCATAAAATTCTAACACTTGTGTGCCTAAATTGTTATGCAAGGATACAATCTATAGTAATAACACATCATAACATTTTGTAGAGAATGAAAAGAACTGAGAGGGCACTAATCGTTTCCCAGACGCTAGAGAAGTTCTACCCAGAAACTCCAGTACCTTTGGATCACAAGGACCATTTTACTCTTTTGGTTGCAGTGCTTCTATCTGCGCAATGCACTGATGAAAGAGTAAATAAAGTCACTCCTGAGCTATTCAAACTTGCAGATAATCCAAAGGACATGAGCCAACTCAGTCCAGAGAAGATTTATCAAATTATCAAACCATGTGGCTTAGGGCCCAAGAAATCTAAGGCAATTTATGAGCTCTCTCATATTTTAATCTCCTCCTTTCAAGGAAAAGTTCCATCTGATATTCAAGCCCTAGAAAAATTGCCTGGAGTGGGTCACAAAACTGCTTCAGTGGTTATTAGTCAAGGGTTTGGTCAGCCAGCTTTTCCAGTAGACACTCATATTCATCGCTTAGCTCAAAGGTGGGGGCTGACCAAAGGAAAAAATGTAGTTGAAACGGAAAAGGACCTCAAAAAAAATTTTCCTAAAGCTCTATGGAACAAATTGCATCTCCAGATTATTTTTTGGGGTAGAGAATTCTGCCAGGCCCAGCAATGTCACGGCATAAAATGTGAGATTTGTAGAGCAACTTTTCCCAAAAGATCGCGACCTTTTTCCCACAAGAAGCCCTAGATAATTTAGAATATTATCTTTCTTGTATTAATTATTAATCACTACCTTTGGAGCGTTCAATGGAATCAAAAGCAGATTCAATCTTTGCAAACCC
This sequence comes from Proteobacteria bacterium UBA7420, assembly GCA_002469975.1. GTDB lineage: Bacteria > Pseudomonadota > Gammaproteobacteria > Magnimaribacterales > D2472 > D2472. Next base: position 24,421 of record DKMG01000016.1, on the reverse strand, counting down.
ACAATCAATAGAGGCCTATGATCCAGATTTATGGTGTTCAATGCATAGTGAATCGAACAGACAAGAAGAGCATATTGAATTAATTGCGTCAGAAAATTACGCCAGCCAAAGAATCATGGAGGCTCAAGGCTCATTACTAACTAATAAGTATGCTGAAGGATACCCACATAAGAGATACTATGGTGGATGTGAGTATGTGGATGTGGCAGAAGAATTGGCTATTAATCGTGCTAAAGAGTTATTTAAAGCAGACTATGCAAACGTTCAACCTCACTCTGGATCTTCGGCTAATGCTGCGGCTTTCCTAGCCATGCTTCAACCCAATGATACGATTTTAGGTATGAGTCTTAATCATGGTGGGCACCTAACACATGGGGCTAAAGTAAATTTTTCTGGTAAAAACTACAAAGCGTTTCAGTATGGATTGCACCCAGAAACTCATGACATTGATTATGATCAGGTCAGAGACTTAGCTAAAGAGCATAATCCTCAATTAATCATTGCAGGATTTTCTGCATTTTCGGGAATAGTTAATTGGAAAACTTTTAGAGAAATAGCAGATGAAGTTGGAGCATATTTCTTAGTTGATATGGCCCATATCTCTGGCCTAGTTGCTGCTGGTCTATATCCCTCCCCAGTTCCCTATGCAGATGTTGTGACATCAACGACTCACAAAACACTTCGAGGTCCTAGATCAGGTATTATTTTGGCCAAAAAAAATGAAGCTCTTGAAAAAAAATTAAATTCTGCTGTATTTCCTGGCTCTCAAGGCGGCCCTCTTATGCATGTGGTTGCAGCAAAAGCAATCTGTTTTAAAGAAGCTTTAGATCCAGAGTTTAAAGTCTATATGCAAGCAGTTATGGATCATGCAAAACTCATGTGTGACGTCATTCAATCTAGGGGTATTGATGTGGTATCAGGAAAAACTGATAATCATATTGTTCTAATGGATCTTAGAAGTAAAAACATAACCGGCAAAGATTGTGAATTAGCTCTTGGGCAAGCAAATATTACTACAAATAAAAATGCAGTCCCTGATGATCCTCAGTCCCCCTTTGTCACCTCCGGCATTAGACTTGGAACTGCGGCAGTGACCACCAGAGGATTTGGAAAAACAGAAATAGAAATATTAAGTAACTGGATCTGTGATATCGCTTTAGATCTAGAAAATACTAATCAAATTAACTCAATCAAGGAGCAAGTTGTTTCAATGTGTAAAAATTTTCCTGTCTACAAATAATGTTCTGTCCATTCTGTCAAGCTCAAGACACCAAAGTTATTGATTCAAGGCTGATAGGAGATGGCTCTCAAATTCGAAGGAGACGAGAATGTGAGATCTGCCATGCTCGCTTTACAACTTTCGAAACGGCTGACCTAGCTTTACCAAGAATCATAAAAAGTGACGGGGAGCGACAACCTTTTAACGGCGTTAAGCTCAAGGGTGGAATGCTTAGAGCCTTGGAGAAAAGACCCCTTTCTACCGAGGAAGTGGAAGCTATTTTTGGAAGTATTTTGACAGAGATTCGACAACTTGGAGAGCGAGAAATTGCATCTCGCCAACTTGGTGAGATTGTGATGCGCAATTTGAAGAAAGTGGATCAAGTTGCCTATGTTCGGTTTGCTTCTGTCTATCGAGATTTTCAAGATATCAAAGAATTTGCTGAAGAAATTTCATCACTAGCCAAAGAAAAACCCAAGACTCGTAAAAAGAAAAAATGAAAGAGAGTAGGTTTATGCTGCGTGCAATTGAACTTGCTCGCAAAGGTGAGCTAACAACTCAACCAAACCCCATGGTTGGATGTGTCATTGTTAAAAACAATACAATCATTGGTGAGGGCTGGCATCAGAGCTATGGTGGTCATCATGCAGAGGTTGAAGCAATCAAGAGCTGTAAAAAAAGATTTGGTGCAAAGCAGGCGCTCAAACTTCTTCAGGGCTCTGATTTATATGTCAACCTAGAGCCTTGCTCTATCACGAATAATACTCCGCCCTGCGTCGATGCGGTCATTCGTTATGGAATTAAGAGAGTTGTATGCGGGACCTTGGATCCAAACCCTAGGATCAATGGCGCTGGAATAACTCTGCTAAAAAAAGCTGGCATCAAAACAGCTATAGGAATGCTGAAGAAAGAATGTGAAGCCTTAAATCGTATTTTTTTTATCAATCAAAAAAAAGCTAGGCCTTATATTATTTTAAAAGCTGCTCAATCTTTAGACGGCAAGATTGCATTAAGAGACGGGGCTAGTTCTTGGATCTCAAACAGCCTATCCAGACAAGATACTCACCTCCTTAGAGCAAGAGTTAAGGGTATATTGGTAGGCAAAAACACTGCCCTTTCTGATAACCCTAATCTGACCATGAGGCTTGATTACAAACAGCTGGGGTTGAAAAAAAATACTGCCTTGCCTCAGCCTATTAAAATTATCCTTGGAAATTTAACTGACGTTAAATCTACAAAGAATCTTTTTGCCAAAAACGCTAAAGTAATTATTGGGTCTCGCGGAGCAGGACTTCAAAAGAGGAATGTTGAGCATATTCAATACCTGCGTAAGAATTTTTTAGAGGAGTTTATGCAGGACCTTTTAAAAAGAGGTGTGACAAGTATTTTAGTAGAAGGTGGGCAAGAGACCATGAATGCTTTTATAAGCAATAATCTTTTTGATGAATTGGTACTATATACTGCTCCCATTATTTTAGGAAAAAACAGCTTGAGTGGATTTAATTCGGAATCACCAATAAAGATTAAAGATGCATCTGCGCTAAAATTACAAAAAGTAGAAACCTTTAATAGCGATATTAAGGCTACATACTTTGCTGGAACATTGAATTAATTAAATATTTAAAATTGCACAATAGACATGGAATTTAATACCACTAAAGAACTAATTCAGGATATTGCCGAAGGCAAAATGGTAATTTTGCTTGATGATGAAGATAGAGAGAATGAGGGTGACTTGGTTTGTGCTGCAGAGCTGATTGATGCTCAAAAAGTTAATTTTATGATTAGTAAAGCTCGAGGGTTAGTTTGTCTTCCGCTCTCTCCTGCAAAATGTGACACATTAAATCTACCGATGATGACTAATAATAACCGTGCAAAACATGGCACGGGCTTTACTGTGTCTATTGAAGCCAAAGAAGGAATTACAACAGGGATTTCTGCTGTAGATAGAGCTCTAACAATTCAAGCAGCTGCAAATAAAGATGCTCAAGCAAGCGATATTGTGCAACCAGGACATATCTTTCCCCTTCGAGCATCAGAGGGTGGAGTCCTAAGTAGAGCCGGTCATACTGAAGCGGCCTGTGATCTTGCTAGACTCTCCGGTCTAGAAGAGGCAGGAGTAATTTGTGAAATCATGAATGAAGATGGAACCATGGCCCGCAGAGATGACTTGGTTGAGTTTGCACAAAAATATGAAATGAAAATTGGTACGATTGCTGACTTAATTCAATATCGAACCTTAAAAGAAAAATCAGTTCAATTTGAATACTCAAAATCTATTGAGCTCAAAGGAACTGCGTTTGAATTATCTGCGTGGACAGATACTATCTTTAATAACTTGCATCTTGCATTTGTAAAAGGGGATATCAGCTCAGTGGATGCGCCCTTGGTTCGAGTGCATGTTCCAAATATCTTGCATGACTTAGTGGGCCTGGAGGAGTTTGGAGAGAGGCTTAACCTTGAAGCTGCACTTGCGCGCATTAGCCAAGAAGAGTGCGGGGTTCTTATACTCATCGGAAACAATCAAGACCCAGAGGGAATCATTAATAATTTAAAAGGAACTCCAGTAACAGTTCTTCCTGAAACAAAAACTGTAGGCATTGGCTCGCAAATCCTCAAAGAGCTGGGGTTGAAAAAAATTAAACTGCTAGCAACTCCAGTGAAATACCCTTCCTTGTCTGGGTTCGACCTCGAAGTTGTAGGGTTTGAGCAATGAGTGACAGTACATTTACATTTAATAAAGGGATGGTTGATTCTTCAAAAAAAATTACCATTGTTGCTGCCAAATGGAATGGTGATTTGGTCAATGCATTGGTGAAGGCAGCTCAAGAACATCTATCTCTGCTAGGCTTTAATAATATCAACACAGTGCATGTACCAGGATCATGGGAACTAGTTCATGCCTCGCAAAAAGCTTTAGTTGATTGTGATGGGGTGATCAGCTTTGGCGTTGTTATTAGAGGAGAAACAACGCACTATGAATTAATTTCAGAGTCAGTGACACAAGGTCTAATGCAGATTAGTATTAATGCAAATAAACCGCTCGCACTAGGCTTGATTGCAACTGAGAACTTTGAGCAAGCCCACAGAAGATGTGACCCTGAGGCCCTTAACAAAGGTAAGGAAATTGCTCAATCTCTTGCCGAAATGCTGCAGTAGGAAATATGTCAAAAAATTTAGGTCAATACAAACAAGAACTTCAAACAAGGGAATGTCTAGTTCAAGCTATCTATCAATATATTTTTAGTGCCACTTCCTTAAGCTTACTCGTAGAGCAGTTCCTGGAGGAAAATACTCCAAAAAAAATTAATGTTCCTTATTTTAAGCAGCGACTCAAAAATATCTTTGAGCAAGCTGAGAATCTAAGGGATATAACCAGAGATGTGCAAACCACGGAAGGCGAGAACCTAGAAATGATTGACGAGGCTATTTTATGGCTTGGCATGGTCGAGATCAGAGCTAATGAACTTCCCTATCCTGTGATCATGGATGAATGCATTCGATTATCAAAAAAGTTCTCTAACCCCAATTCCTTTAAGTTCATCAATGCAAAATTAGATGATTGGCTAAAGACCAATCAACAGGATTGGCTTAAGAAGAATAGTTAAGAAAAATTGGGCTAGACCAAGCTCGATGCTCTGCAGGGGCAATGCATTCTCCTCGATTTTTGTTCACACCCACTCTGCACACCTCAGCCTGAATACACTGACCATTGTCGTCAAACTCACAGCTTAATGGGTCTGCAGACAAGGTTGCGGTTGGCTCTTCAATAGCACGTACATAATAGACTGCATCACGCCTTCCAATTGAAAACTGCTCATCTTCAAAAGAGATCTTGCAACTAGTGCTATTGCAGGGAAAAGACTTCCATACATCATCCACCAAGCCTTCGATAGGTTCCCCCTCAAATTGCTGAGGTAAGATTTTAATAACCTCAATTCGGCTTATCAAACGCCTTTCATTGCTCGGGTTATAGCACTCTGAATTACAGATTTTTTCCAACCTATCTGGTGATAAGCCATTGCTACTGTATTCAGGGCATCCTGGTTTTTGTTTCAAGGAGCCTGCGGCTTTAACAGTAAAGATGGGGGACGTTTCTGCTTCAAGTTCTGAGCCCATGCTTAGGGACTGGGTACCAGCTTGCGCATCAAACCATAGGAGAATTCTAGGGCCCGAAGTAGCATATACTTCCTTGCGTTCTAAAGCATCCCAAATAGATTCCCTGCTGCGAGATGAAGCGTGGGTAGCAACCAAGCCGCCGGTCATGAAGTAGGCACTTTGTCGCTCCGCATCTGTAGCAATATTTAAATCCATAATGCTGGTCAGAGTTCCGGTATTTAAATCTTGAAATGACGTGGATAACTGCCCTTTTTCTCTACTGCGATCGCTCAGACTATCAAACAGTGGATCTGAAAAACCGTTGGCTTCCGTGTTGTATAAGCGATCTACTTCTTTGTATCCTGTGCCAGGTCTTGAGCCATGATTATCACTCGAGCCAATGAATCCAAACTTGAAACGTTTAGGATTACCATTCGCAGTAAAGTCTCTTAAAGCAAGAACATATTGCGCAGAGCCAAGAGGCCTGTAATTAAACGATGGTAAGAAGCAATCATTGCACTGTCCGGCATTTAGAAAGTCATGTGGCTCTGTTTCATTGACAGCTAAATATCCAGCTGAGCCCATGTTCGCAGCATTAAATTTAGTCTTTGCAACTAATTGGGAGCAGGTATTGGCATCTAGACCAGAGTCCTCACACCGTTGAGCCATAATTCTTCCGGCCTGTTGGCATGTGGGTAGGAAAGCATCGGAGGCTTCAGGGCAATAGATATCTCCCTGTAAAGTAAGACGAGCATCATTCCAAGAACGATATTCTTCAGAATTACCATGACCAGAATAAATTTCAAATAAAAACTGTGAGCTATCATCTTGATAGCTTTCAAGCTGCTTGCGCCAATCTGAGGTGGGTGGTGTGTAATACCCCCATGTTGTTCCATGCGGGATCACCATGAATGGAGTTTCCCATTCTTTTAATTTTTGAAATAAGATATTTGGATTCTCTGCTTCTTCATAGCAATTCAAGGGAAGGTCTTTGGTACTCACTCCCTGGGGGCAGATAGGTGTGTCCTGTATTTCTTCAAAAAATTTATTGAAAGCAAAAAACCTATCTCTGTTCTTGAGATCTAGAGTGGCTGGTAAAGCCGACATAGTCCATGGCAACCCAAGCCTCATAACTAGAGGAGCAAGGCCACCTGAGCCAATGGCTCGAGGCGGGACAAGAGCATCATCTGTCTCAAGGAACATCACGTTTTTATGACCATAGTGGGTTTCAGGATCTCGATCAACCTGGGTCCATTCCCAGCCAAGAAAGCTGACTAAATCATCAGAGCCTTCTGATAAATTGTTACATTGCTGAATGCTTTCCTTGGTATCTAGCCATTTTCTAGGAGAGCTTGCCTCAGCATGATCGTTGATAGACCAAAAATCTAGGGCTGAACAAAAGCGAGCATAATCACAAGCATCTGCTATGGGAGATGCCCCTTTGCCATTCAGAAACGGAAGTGACCACATGAATGCATCGGTAGAATAAGTAGAATGCACATGGAGATCGCCAAAAAGAATTTGCTTCTCGTCTAGGATATCTAGCTCATTTTTTACTACATTAATATTTTTAGCTTTGCTCTGCAAAACTGACATGGGCAATGCTTTTCCCTCTATGGTGCCTGGTCCATCCAAGGTGCCAAACATTTTAAAGAAAGCGCCACCAAAAAAAATGATGCCACTAAAAATAAATAATAAAAAAAATGACAGAAGAAGTTTCTTCATAGACCCCCCATTGAAGAAAAAATTTTAATTTCTATAAATCGTCTGATCTCTTGAGGGTCCAACTGAAACAATATCAATTGAACTCTCTAAAAAATCTTCTATAAAGAGTATATAGTCCTGGGCAGATTTAGGTAAAGCATCAAATTCTTTAATCCCAGAAATATCTTGCTCCCAACCTGGCAAGGTTGTATATATTGGGGAGCCATCATCATCGTAATCTGTGCACACTTTAATCTCTTTGAAACCATCTAAAACATCAAGCTTGGTTAAACATAGGCTAGTAACTGAGTTAATAAAAACAATGGTCTCTAAAGCCTTTAAGTCTAGCCAGCCACATCTTCTTGGCCTTCCTGTGGTAGCTCCAACCTCATGCCCAATTTTGGCAAGCTGAGCAGCATTCTCATCAAATAGTTCGGTTGCAAAAGGCCCCTCGCCAACGCGTGTGGTGTAGGCTTTGGTGATACCAAGAATTGACCCAATATGTTTTGGTCCCACACCTAAGCCGGTCGAAAGACCACCAGCAGTTGTGCTAGATGAGGTAACATATGGGTAGGTTCCGTGATCAATATCAAGCATTGAGCCTTGTGCACCCTCAAAAATAATTTTTTTATTTTCTTTAACCCAGCCCCTTAATAAGGTTTGAGTCGCGCAATGAAATTTCTGAAAAAGATGCTGATGCGCACGCAATTCATCTATTACAGTTTCAAGGGGAACAGGGTCCGCATCATACAGATGGACCAAGACTTTATTATGGTATGCAATTAATTTTTCTAACCTTGGCTGCAGTGCTTGCCAATCCTGCAAATCACCAAATCTAATGGCTCTTCTGGCTACTTTGTCTTCATAAGCTGGGCCAATACCTCTTCCAGTAGTGCCAATCCCTTCAGATTTATCGCGAACTTGGTCTATTGCTATGTGCGTTGGAAGAATTAGAGAGCAATCGCCACTCACATAAAAACGACCATCGAAATTAATTCCACTTTGTTCTAGCTCTACAATCTCTTTCTCTAAAGCCGGCAAAGAGATCACAAGCCCGTTGCCAAGAACGCAGTGAACAGATGGATGAAGAATGCCGGAGGGTACAAGATGAAGAACTTTCTGCTCTCCATCTACCTTGAGAGTATGTCCAGCGTTGTGGCCGCCTTGAAAGCGACAGACAGCTTCAGAAGTTTCAGCGAGCGCGTCTACAATCTTGCCCTTGCCTTCATCACCCCATTGCAGACCAAGAATCAGGGTATTAACCGTCATTGAGCCTAAGGAGCAGTGCCGTCAGACTTATTCAAGTATTTAAAGAAATCTGATCTGGGGTCAATGAGCAGCACATCAGATTTATTATTAAAGGTAGCATCATAGCCTCGCAGACTTCTTGTGAACTCATAAAATTCAGGATCTTGAGAGAAAGATTTTGCATAAATAGCTGAAGCAGTTGCATCACCCTCTCCTCGAATTTCTTCAGCAGTCTTGTAGGCCTCTGCAAGCAAAATAACCCTTTGCTTATCTGCAGTTGAGCGTATCTCATTAGAGAGTTCGTTGCCTTGAGCTCTCAATTCTTCTGCCAAGCGATCTCTTTCTGAGCGCATTCTTTCGTAAACGGAATTACTGAGTTCTGGAGGCAAATCAATTCTCTTGACTCTAAAATCTATAATTTCAATTCCTAGATCTGAAACTGAGGAACCAAGATTGTCTCTCATATCTTTCATCAGCTGATCTCTCTCTCCAGAAACAAGCTCGGTAACAGTTCTTCGTCCAAACTGATTTTTTAACTCAAATGCTGTTCTTTGGCCCAGCAAGTTATTGAGATTAATAAAGCTTCCGCTGGTAGCATCATAAAAAGTTCTCACATCTGTAAGGCGATATTTAACAAAAGAGTCAACAATCAGATACTTGCTCTCAACAGTCAAAATTCTATTAGGCTCTTCATCCAGAGTCTGAAGTCGAGAGTCAAATTTTTTGACATTTTGCACTATGGGTAATTTAAAATTTAGCCCTGTTGGTAGATCGGATTTAATCGCCTCTCCAAACTGGAAAACAATCCCATCTTCTTTTTCGTCAATAACAAAAAGGCTGTTCAGAATTAACGCCACAATAAGCCCAGCTAAAACTAGGAGATTTAAAGCTTTATTCATTTGTCTTCCTCACGTGATTTATTTTGCTCAAGAATTTTATCCAGAGGCAAATACATTAAGTTATTACCTCCCTCGACGTCGACCATAATTTTTGTAGAATTGCTGTATAGAGTTTGCATGGCGTCAAGATACAAACGATCCCGAGTAACCTTCGGTGCTTTTTGATATTCAGCAAGCAACTTATCAAATCTGGCAACCTCACCCTCGGCATTGGCTACAACTTCTTCCCTGTATGCCTCAGCAGCTTGAATTCTTGCAAAAGAACGGCCTCTTGCCTCTGGAACAATTGATAGGCCATATCTTTCAGCTTCATTTTGAAGCTTCACCTTGTCTTCTCTTGCTGCTACCACATCATCAAAAGATGCTTTAACAGCTGAAGGAGGATCAGTCTTTTCAATGTTGACCTGCTGCACCACTAAACCAGTTTGATAAAGATCTAAGTAACTTTGAAGTCTTGCACTAACATCTTGAGCGATAGTTTCTCTTCCAGTCGTCAAAGTTTCCTCTAGAGTATTATCGCCAACCACATGTCGCAATGAGCTTTCAGTGGATTCCCTGAGGCTGCTTTCAGGGTCTTTTACACTTAAAACAAAATCTCGTAAATTTTTAATTCTGTACTGCACGGAAACAGTTACATCAACCAAGTTTTCATCTTTGGTTAGCATATTAGCTGTTTGGGAATATCGTCTAGTTAAGGCAACATTTTCAACATATTTTTCATCGACTCCAGCCAACATAAAGTTTAAGCCTTCGCCAGTTTCTTCGTGATACTCACCGAATCTTAAAACTATTGCTCTTTCAGGTGAATCTAGCTGGTAAACACACATGCTTGCGTACAATACCAATAACCCAAAAAAAGCATATAAAAAAGTTTTCTTAGTGGGGAAGTTCATGCCTGCTCCGCCAGAAGATCCATTAGAACCACCAGATGTTTGGCTTCCAAACATCACTGAAAATTTCTTGATTAGATCATCGAACGATAAATCATCTTGATTTTTTCTACCCCAAGGATCTTGATCGTCTTTATTGTTATTTTGATTGTCCCAGTTCACAAAAGCACCTGTAAATGTAAAGTTTTATTATAAAGATAATTTGGGGGTAAGTCCTGAGAATTAAAGACTTGCAGGCAAATAAAGCTGTTTTTCTAAGTCTTCACTTGCATGATTAAAGCCATCAACATCAAAAGTATTTAAATCTTGCCACCCTCTAAGCCAGGTGCATTGCCGCTTAGCTAACTGACGGGTAGCATAAAGAGAGCGTTCAAATAATTCACTTTCTTGGATTTCGCCTTTTAAAACCTGCTGAGCTTGCCTATAGTTTACTGCTTTCATTGCTGGATGGTCTGGCGATATCTGATAGGCCTTATTTAAGCCCTGTACTTCTGCAAGCAGTCCATTCTTGATGAGAAGATGCTGCCGAGCTTCAATGCGCTGATGTAATTGAGCCCTATCTTCAGGAAAAATTCCATATTCAAGCAAGCGATATGATGCAGCCAAGGGCGCAGAAGATAAGCCCTCACCGAATAATTCTTCAGAATTAGTTTTAGTAAGGTGGTCAACCTCCAGCGCGCGGGAAATTCTCTGGGTATCTTGCGGCTTAATTGACTGGGCGGCTTCTGGATTGCTAGTTTTTAACTCCTCATACAGAGAAGCAATGCCTTCTGTTTTAATACGATCCTCTAGGGCTAAACGAAATGCTGGGTCTGCTGGTGGCAAGGAATTTAGGCCATGTTTTAGTAAATTAAAATACATCATGCTGCCGCCGACTAACAACGGAATATGATCTCTCTCATGAATGTTCTTGATTAAGATACTCGCTTCTAAGCAAAAATCAGCAACGGAAAATATTTGATCTAAAGAAACCTTATCTACTAGGTAATGGGGATGTGCTTTGAGTATATCGGCAGTAGGTTTCGCAGAGCCAATATCGCACCCCTTATACACCATGACTGAATCAACGCTGATAATCTCTATTTGCGTGAAAAGCTTCTGCCACTCTATAGCCCAATCAGTCTTACCAGAGGCTGTGGGCCCTAAAAGAAAAATAACTGGAAGCTTTAGTGTTTGCAACACTCAACCTAAATAGCGTCTTGGTTTACTTCACCAGTTCTAATTCGAATCACCTGCTCTAAGGAAGATACAAAAATTTTTCCATCTCCAATTTTTCCAGTACTTGCGCTCTTAGTAATAGCTTCAATAGCCTCGTCACATTGATCTGTAGAAATTGCAATTTCAATTTTAATTTTGGGAAGAAAATCAATGACGTACTCTGCTCCTCGATAAAGTTCCGTATGACCCTTTTGCCTTCCAAATCCCTTCACCTCTGTAATGGTCATTCCAGATATTCCTATGGCATCAAGCGATTGACGCACTTCCTCGAGCTTAAATGGTTTAATAATTGCTGTGATTAGTTTCAATGTAATACTCCTAGTCTATCTATTATATAAGAGACCTGGGTTTGTGTTGAGCCCTCATTTTGAAGGACCAGATTTTTTGCATTTGCAGTAAGTTGAGTTGCAAAATCAGCATCATTCAGTATTAATAAAATACCTTGAAGCAGCTCCTGCTCATTGGTGACTCGAATACATGCATTTGATTTAGTAAAGTTATCGGCTATTTCCTCAAAATTAAAGGTTTGATGTCCTATGATTATGGGAGTGCCCATCACCGCAGGTTCAATTAAATTATGCCCACCTCTTGGCACTAAGCTACCACCAACAAAAGCTAGTTCAGCCCCATTGTAAAAATCAAGCAACAATCCAGCACTATCAATAATACAAACTTCATACTCCTGCTGATCAAGCTGAGAATATAATTGACTTTTAAAATTCATTTTTTTAGCAATTTTTAGAACTTCCATAGAACGCTCAGGATGTCTGGGGCAAATAAATAATTTGTGAGAATGTTGAGGGCGCATCCTTTGAAAAGCTCGCAGGACAATCTCCTCTTCTCCAGGATGGGTGCTAGCTCCAAGAATAAATTTTGGTAAGTCCAGTAACTTAGGCTGAGATCCCGGCGCATCAAATTTAACAGATCCTGCAACGGCAATATTGGAGGTATTTAAACCAAGTTTCAGGAATCTGTTTTTATGCTCTTCGGTTTGAACAAATATAAAAGTAATTTTTTGTAAAATATCTTTAAAAAACCACGATACTCTTAAATATGCGTTAAAAGATTGATCGCTCAAACGACCATTCATTAAAAAAATTGGTAGCTGTTTTTTATGTGCTGCAGTGATCATTGATGGCCAAATCTCAGTTTCAAAAATTAACAGTGCAGATGGTTGGTAGAACTCAAGAAACTTTACTATCAAAGGGCCTAGATCCCATGGTGCGTAATTAATTGCTACAGAGTCTTTATAAATTTCCTTTGCTTTCCTCAATCCAGTGGGGGTGGTCGTGGTCAGAACTACATCAAATTTATTAAGCAAGCTCTTAATCATGCCTTGAGAGGCTATAACTTCACCCAAGCTAACTGCATGAAACCAAATTAGTTGTTCCTTTTGTCTTTTTATGGGGGTTAGCTGCGCTGCATACCTTTGAGGTATAAAAGCTCTGTATCCAATATCGTTTAAGCTTTTGAATAGCAGGCGAATCTGCAATATTGGTATTAGCAATAAGATCAGTCCGTTATAAATTGCGAGCTTCATAGCATAGGAATATTTAATTTAATGTAATAATACATTTTTTAATTTTTAAGTACTCGTAAATTTGATACACGTGATCTCAATATTCTGGCAAGCTCTATGCTCTCTACCGCTGACATGGCAAAAAGTACTTGGCAGTTTTTGTGGAACCCTGCTTCTTCTATTTGCAAAGAAAAGATGGAAAATTGCAAAAATAAACATTCAAATTTGTTTGCCCCAACTCTCAATTACCGAGCAGCGAAAGCTGCTGAGACAAAATTTTATAAATCTGGGGCAGTCATTATTTCACACAGGTGTGGCTTGGTTCTGGCCCAATGAGAGAATTCAAAGAGATTTAGTTTATAAAATCAAGGGTCTTGAGCTCATAGAGAATCCAAATACTCAGGGCAACTTAATACTTTTTAAACACTCGCAGCATCTTGAACTGGACGCTAGATTGCTGGGAATGAATGCTGAAGTATTTGGTGTCGCCCGCTCACATAATTCCGCAGCCATGGATGCACTCCAAAGCAAGGGAAGACTCTCAGGCGTAAAAGCAACCGCAGATAAAAATAACCCCAGGCAATTTATTAAATGGTTAAAAGAAGGTAAAAATGTTTTGTATGCAGTAGATCAGGATTATGGATGGAGCAATTCTATCGAATTAACTTTTTTCAATACCCCTGCAGCCACCATCACTACCACGAGAAAAATTCTTGATATCACTGGATGCAACCTATTATTTATCAATTCATTTTATAAAGATGAAGAATTACACCTAGAGCTTGAAATGCTTGCATCAGAAGGTTTAAATGAGCATGAGCTTGCACAAAAAATTAATGATGTAATGGAGCAAAAAATTACTCTAGAACCTGCGGAGTATTTATGGTCACATCGTAGATTTAAATCAACCCTAGGAAAGAAATTTTATAATTAAGAGGATCACATGGATTTCAATAAACTCAATAAACTCAAAGGCTTTATGCCTCTGCACGAAGGTGAGGCACTGGCAAGATGGTCAAAAGAATTTTCTACTCTTGGTCCCGCTCTGGAAATTGGAACCTTTGGAGGTAAATCCAGTTTATTTATTGCCGCAGGAACATCGCAAAATAAACAGGTGGTTTTTACCATTGACCACCATAGCGGCTCAGAAGAACATCAGAGCGGAGAAGAGTACTTTGATGCAGATATTTATGATGAGACGCTCGAGCGAGTCAACACCGTTCCACTCATGCAGAGCAATCTAAATCAGTTTGAGGAAGGAAAATTTATCGTACCCATTATCACTAATGCAAATTTTATTGCTTACTTATGGTCCATTGATTTGGGTTTACTGTTTATTGATGGCAGTCACACTGAGGAATCGGCCCAAAATGATTACACTAACTGGAAAGAAAAAATTCTTACGGGAGGGGCCCTGATCATTCATGATATTTATGAAAGCCCAGAAGAAGGTGGCCAAGCTCCGTTTATTATTTATCAACAAGCCTTATCAGAGGGATTTGAGCTCCATGAAAGAGTCGATACTATTGTTTGCCTTATCAAGCAATAAACTGCTTGGAGGTAAATAAATTTGCAGCTTTGGTTAACTCATTGTTAGCATCTGCAGCCAAAATTAAAGCTCCGGAAGTCCAACTAGGCTGCTCGTCTGGCCAGTAAATCTCTTCGTCTAGCTGCCACCCCATGAAGGGAATATTTTGATTATCTACAATGGCGGCTGCATTAAGGAGCAGCTCATTAGCAAATTTTTTATGGCCCAGTTTGTTAAAAGCAATAGAACATTCGCATGTCTCAGCAACTGTTACCCATGGCTCATCTGATACACACTTTATTCCCGTACCTGGAACCCAAAATACTTCTTGAACTTTTTGCATCAAGCCGTTTATATAATTCTGTTCTGTCACTCCAGATAAAATTGGGTAATACCAATCCATGGAAAATCTACTTCTATCTTTTTTTAAATCAAAAATCCCACTTGGACTTGTAATTGCACTAAGTAAATGAGTGTGTGCCAGCAGTAGCTTGGCTTTCATTTCTTGCTTCCCTAAGATGTCACATATGGCGATGGTGCACTCAATGCTCTTGGCAATGGAACTGCAGCCTGTGAGCAGATAATCTTCATCTACTAGGCCTGCTTCATCCATATTCCATGCAATGGCTCCATTGCTATGCTGAAGGGTCAGGGCAAACAATATCCCCTGCTCAATAGAATCCCAAAACTCTTCTAGAATCGATTTATTATCTGTTAATAAGTAATAGTGCCAAACTGCAACACTAAGATAGGTAGAAAAATTAGATTGCTTATTTCTCTCTCTTGCCTGGTTATCTTGATAAAGGTTATACCAACTCCCATCAGTATTTTGATTAGTCTTCATCCACTGCAGGCCTTTTAAAGCTTCAGCCATATATCCTAATGTAGCTAACCCCATCACTGCCTCGAGGTGATCCCATGGATCGTGAGATCCATTCTTGTTTGAAGGAATAGCTCCAGATTTTTTTTGCATCGAAGAAATAAACACACCGAGATGTGCCATACCTTCAAGAGAGGAAGTGTCTAATGTTGATAGGTGGGGGAAGGACATTATTTTTTATGAAAATAAAATGCAATACTTTTCCCAAAGATGGGGTTCAAGAATCTTTCAAGTTTTTGCAGCCACCATGGATTGCTAAGAATTTGATACTCCAATAGCTGCTTATATTTCTTTACCATCCAATTAGATTCTTGGGTGCTCCAAAATACACATCTCAACCACCAATAACCACTGTGCAGGCCATGGAAGCGCTCGGAAGATTCAAAATGAAAACCATGATCGGTAATATCTGAAATCATCTGACGTTTTTTAAATATTCTCACATGACCGCCAGGCATATTTTGATAATCCGTTGATAGAGACCAACAAATTTTTTCCGGCCAAAACGATGGAACGCTGGGCAAGAATTTACCACCCGTTTTTAATACCCTGTGTATTTCCTTTAAAGCTAGATGATAATCGTCCAGGTGTTCCAAAACTTCAGAGCAGAAAATTAAGTCAAAACTATTATCTGCAAAAGGGAGCTCATAAACTGAGCCCTGCATAAAAACTGTCGAGCCTGCATTCAATTCTTGAAAAAAAGCCAGTCCTTCCTTGCAGACTTCTAAAGAAGGAAGATCTTGATCGTAGCCAATGCAATAGGCTTGTTCAAAAGCCTGAAGTGAACCAAATATATGCCTGCCTTCTCCGCACCCAACATCCAAGATCTGAGCACCAGCAGTTAGATTTAAGTCCTGCAAGTTAAAAGTTAGCATGTAAATTTATCAATTGTTTTGTACAACAACTTTTCATACTCCAGACCAATCGTTCTCCAATTGAAATATTCTATTATATGTTGTCTACCCAGATCTGCTTGTATTTTATACTTTTCAGGGTTTTGAAAAATGTTTTTAATCCCCCTGTAAATCGCATCCGCATCTGCTGGCATGATAAGTTGAGCAAAAGGCCCTGTGATTTCTGGAATGGATGCAACATTTGAAGCCACCAGAGGTGTTGCGCAGGCCATGGCTTCACCAACAGGAAAACCAAATCCTTCATACAATGAACTCACGACGGCAGCAGCACTGTGCGCATACTCTTCTGCAATTTCTTGTTTGGTTAAGTTAGTTTTAAAGCTTACCTGTTTGCCTAGTGCCAAATCTTTAATCAGCCTTTCGGTGTGACCTCCTGGTCTCGGACTACCAATAACTATTAGCTGTATGTCAGGGTATTCAAGTTTTAATTTAGCCATTGCGTACAAAGTAAAATCTAATCCCTTGAGAGGTACATCTGCACTGGCTGTGGTAATAATTTTATGAGGAGTGGATGAAATAGTAGGCGATGGACAAAATATATTAGAATCAATTCCGTTATGAATTACCTGTATATTTTCCATGGGAACTTCAAAATCAAGATTGATGTCCGCTTTGGAATTAAAAGAAGGGGTGACAATAACTTGAATTTTTTTAGCAACTTTTTTTTGCATTCTTAAAAAAGAGTGCCATCTCATCTTTGATAAGCGCTGTACTATTCCTTTTGAAAACTTTATATCATAGTAATAATCTCTAGTAATAGGATGATGCATGATTTCAATGAAAGGTATGAGGGCTTGTATACCAAGCATCCCGTAGCTAATGGATTGATTATCAATCACGACATCATATTTTTGAGATTTTAAAAAAATATATGCTCTATTCCCAAATGTTTTTAACTCAGGAAAGCCGCCAAGAAGAGTGGACATGAATTCATACCAATCATCTAATGATTTTCCTTTTTGTCTAATAAAAATTTTAACTCTTTCCTTGAAATCAAAAGTGCTAAAAAGGTTTAAGCCTGGTAATTCAATAAGTTTTACATCGGATATTAGATCTGGATAGGGTGGGCCAGAAATCACATCTACTTGATGACCAAGACCGCTCAAAGCTCTAGATAGCTCATATACATAAATACCTTGACCTCCAGCAAAAGGAGCGCTTCGATAGCTCAAAATAGCAATGCTTAGTGGCTTCTTCAAAGGGTTGTTAAAAATTAAATAGCTGTGAGCCAGGATGAGTAAGTATCGTCTTTGCCACAAACAATATCTGAGTATTTTGATTGTAGAATTTTAGTCATTGTTCCTATAACGCCTTTGCCAATAGTGGTCTCGTTAACTTTGGTAATCGGCGTAATTTCAACCGCTGTTCCAGAGAAGAAAGCCTCATCTGCATCAAGTAAGTCCTCAAAAGTTAGGTCTGTTTCTGCCACATCTATTTGAAGATTTTTAGCAATCTGAATGACGCTTTGGCGAGTTAGCCCATTTAAACAAAAATCTGTTTTGGGTGTCATCAATTTAGAATTTTTAATAATAAAGAGGTTTTCACCACTGCCCTCTGAAATAAAACCATTTTTGTCTAGTAAAATTGCTTCGTCTGCATTTTTAGCCAGCGCATCATGCAGGGCCATAATGGAATTAATATAAGTTCCTATAATCTTATTATTTGAATAAAGAGGGTTTTCATATTGCTGATAAGGGGACTTAATAATTGAAATGCCTTTTTCCTTCGCCTCAGGACTCATGTATGAGGGCCACTCCCAGCATGCAACAGCTACATTCACAGAGACCAAATCTTTTGCCCTCAACCCCATAGATTCACTGCCTAAAAAAACAATTGGTCTAATATACCCTTCTTGCAGGTTATTCTTAGTCATTGCATCTCGCTGAACTGTCTCCAGCTCTTCTATGGAATATGGAATAGAAATATTAATTTTACTTGCTGCATCAAATAATCTCTCGGTATGCTCTTTGAGTCGAAAAATCGCCCCCCCATCATTGGTTTTGTAAGCTCGCACTCCTTCAAAAGCACCAAGGCCATAATGCAATGTATGAGACAAGAGGTGGATATTGGTATCGTTAAAAGGCTGAAAAGAGCCGTTTAACCAAATATATTTAGAATCAGTATTAAGAAACATATTGTTTATGGTTTAAAGTCTCGGTTATTATGGCAAATCAGCCACTATAAAGAAATCTAAATTAATATGATTGATCAATCTATTTTCCGAGAATATGACATTCGTGGAACAGTTCCAGAGCAACTCAACACTCCATCCATCAAAATAATAGCAGGGGCTATTGCCAAAAAATGTGCTCTAGAAAAAGTTACTGAGTTAGCGCTAGGCAGGGATGGCAGATTATCAGGGCAAGAGATCATGGATGTGCTCTCTTTGGAGCTTAGAAAGTTGAGCATCAGTATTATAAATGTTGGTCTAGTTACCAGCCCTCTTCTATATTTTGCTGCAAAAAAAATAGATTCACAATCTGGTGTAATGATAACGGGAAGCCACAATCCAAAAAACTATAACGGATTTAAGGTAGTGATCAATGATGCTCCAGTCTCTGGGCTTGAGCTGCTCAAACTAGTGAATGAGGAATTATCAGAGTTATCCTCACCTGCCAAAGAAAGGCATGAAACTAATTTATTAGATAATTATATTGCAGAGGTTTGCTCACAAGTTTCATCCACCCAAACGTTAAAAGTAGTTGTGGATTGTGGCAATGGAGCTGCAGGTGAAATTGCACCAAAATTGATGCGAGCTCTTGGGCATGAGGTAACCGAGCTATTTTGCGAAATAGACGGTAATTTTCCTAATCACCACCCAGATCCTGGTAAACCAGAAAACTTACAAGATCTTATTTTGGCGGTAGAAGAAAACCACGCAGACATTGGCATAGCCTTTGACGGCGATGGAGATAGACTTGGCGTTATATCGAATCGTGGAGAAATAATTTTTCCAGATCAGCTGATGATGATTTTTGCAAAAGATGTTCTTGCAAAAAATAATGGTTCTGAGATCATCTTTGATGTTAAGTGCTCTAATTTACTCGCTCAAGTAATTGAAGAGGCCGGGGGGAAAGCTGTCATGTCAGCCACTGGTCATTTTCATATTAAAAATGCTCTTAAAAAATCAGGAGCCCCTTTGGCTGGTGAGATGAGCGGACATATTTTTTTTAATGACCAATGGTATGGATTTGATGATGGGCATTATTCTGCGTTCAGGCTCATTGATATTATTACCCGACTCAATACTTCTCTCTCTTCTATTTTTCAAGAGCTACCCAAAGCGTTCTCAACCCCAGAAATTAATATTGATGTTGAGGAAGAAAAAAAATTTTCTATAGTCCAGGCTTTTATTAAGACATCCCATTTTCCTGGGGGAGAAAAAATTACCATTGATGGTTTAAGAATAAATTTTAACGATGGTTGGGGGTTATTAAGAGCATCTAATACCACACCAAAATTAGTACTACGATTCGAAGCTCAAACAGCTGAGCGCTTGTCTGAAATTCAAGAATTATTTTTTACACAATTACAAAGCATTGATGAATCAATTCAGATTGAGCTAAGCTAGAAGCATGGCAAAAGAAAGAAAGCAAATTATCCTTCAAAGTTTGGCGAAACTTCTAGAGGAAAGAAATCCAACTAAGGTTACAACAGCAATCCTTGCCCAAGAAAGCGGTATAACAGAAGCAGCCTTATATAGGCATTTTCCAAGCAAGAGATCAATTTTTCTAGAATTATTTACTTTTTGTGATGAAACGATCTTTCAAAAAGTTGGTGATATTAAAAAAGATGACTCCATTGAGCCAGCAGAAAAAATTCGATTAATTTTTTTCTTTCTTATGATTTTCCTAGAAAAAAATAAAGGCTTTGCCAGAATTCTTTCACGGGAAGCCTTGGGTCCAAATGAAAAAAATGTCATTGATGCTGTGAATCAATTTTATGAAAGATTAGAACTGGCAATGAAACAAATTCTCACTCCCCACAAAGAGCTGCTTCAGCTCACTCCAGGAATATCTGCCCACCTTATTATCTCTTTATCAGAGGGAGTTATTTCAAGGTTTATTAGAAATGGTTTCAAGGAAACTCCAAGTGGCTACTTAGAGAATTATTGGGTTTTGCTATCACATAGCCTCTTCAAGGAATAATTCAAAATAAGAGTTCTGCTCTATATTTTCAACGACTTCGCCAGTCCGGCTATCTACTTTCTTGTATACAACTCCTGCAGGCGCCCTCCAAGGATCTATAGGCAGATCAACCAAGGCGTCCTGCATAAAGTCTATCCAGATAGGTAAGGCTACTGAAGAACCAAATTCATTATCTCCAAGCGAAGAGAAGTCATCTGTACCAATCCAAACGGTTGCAGACAGCTTGCGATGAAAGCCAGAAAACCAAGTGCTAATCGCATCATTGGTTGTACCGGTCTTGCCCGCTATGTCCGAGCGATTTAAAATTTTTGTTTTTCTGCCATTGCTGCCTCTCCTCAGAACATCCCCAAGAATATCTTTGGTTACAAAGGCTACCCTAGGATCAATAGACCTGCTCTCACCACCTAATGTCGGGAGTAATAAAAAAGGTTTTACTTTTTCTGCTGATTGCTCTGCAAACCATGGGAAGCCACTAATACCCTCTTCAGACTCAGATGCCTCTGAGGACAGCGGATGCTGAAAAATAATATTGCCATCTCTATCTAAAATTTTTTCAATGAAATATAAATCTTCGCCTTTGCCTTCATTGGCAAGAAAGTTATAGGCTCTAACAATTTCTGCTGGAGAAAAGCTTGAAGATCCAAGTGCCAGTGATAAATCTGGGGCCAGCCTTGATTTAGAAAATCCAAAATTTGCAAGGTAGTTGTGAGTTGGCTCTATGCCAAGCTCTCTTAAGAGCTTGATTGATACAAGGTTTACAGACTGAACTAATGCTTCTCGAAGCCTAAGAGGTCCATAGAACTTACCCGTATAGTTTTCTGGTCGCCAAATACTCTCGAGGTTTGCATCTTCAAATAAGATGGGGGCGTCATTAATAGTATCAGCTGGGGAATAACCGCTTGCAAAAGCAGCTGAGTAAATAAATGGTTTAAAGTTTGAACCTGCCTGGGGGAATGATTGCTTGACTCGATCAAAATTACTTTTTGAAAAATTTAATCCTCCTTGATAGGCAAGAATTGCACCAGATGTCGGATTAGTTGCTATAAAAGCCGCTTCAGCTTCTGGTATCTGATCCAGCTTCCTCTCTACATCACTATTTAAAAGATAGATTAAGTCACCTATTTTTAAAATATCATAAAAATTTTGAGGTACTGGTCCAAAAACATTAATGGTGATTCTGCGCTTAGCCCAGCGATAGTCATCTGTCCAAAATAAGGTCTTAAGATTAAAATTATTATCTAGATATAGAATACGCTCGGGTTTTATATCCACAACCAGAGCTTTGATATGAGAGTCTAGGCTGCTAGATTCATCAAAAAGATCTCTTAGAACAGCGATGACTGCTTGGCTCATACCCAGATCATCTTGCGCCTCTACCTCTTGATTTAATACCTCTAGATTGCCGGCACCCAGTTGAGCAAATAGGTCAGACGAAAAGACATTAAAATAATTCACCGGATCTCGCCAGCCGTGGCGTTTATCATACTCAAATAGGTTTTTCTGAACACTCTGAATTGCTGATCTTTGCAGTGATGACTGTAAAGTTGTATACACAGATAGCCCATCAGCATATGCATTTAAACCAAAGCGCTTGATCATATCCTGCCTCACAATCTCAGCTAGATATCTTCCATCCAAGTCAAAGGTTGAGTCTAGTTGATCCAATGTTATTGGCTCTTCTTTTGCTAGTAAAAATTGTGCGCGGCCTATAAACCCAAGCTTATACATGCGTCCCAAAATCCAATTTCTTCTAACAATTGAACGCTCTGGGGAGCGAATAGGGTTGATGCGAGAAGGCAATTGCGCAGAAGAAGCAAGCAAAGCAGCCTCGGCTAATGTGAGCTCATTGATAGACTTTGCAAAATACTTATCAGCTGCTGCCTCAACTCCGTAAGCTCTGTTACCAAGAAATATGGTGTTGAGGTAGAGTGAAAAAATTTCTTCTTTTGAGGCGCTGCTTTCTAACTCAAAGGCAAGGTAAATTTCTTTAATTTTTCTAAGAATCTTCTGTTCTCTTGATAGCAGATATCCTCTCACCACCTGCATGGTGATAGTCCCGCCGCCACTAACAATTTCACCAGACTTAATGAGCTGAACAAATGCTCTAACAAAAGATAAAACTCTAATGCCGTTGTGCTCAAAGAATTGATCGTCCTCTGCTGCTAAAAAAGCATTTTTAAGATTAAGGGGGATATCCTGATACTCAATTGTTCTTCTTTTTTGCTCTCCGAACTCACCAATTAATACTCCGTCTGCAGATAGTACTTTCAATGGAACCTGCAAAACATTTTCATCTACCAGATTAATCTCGGGCAGGCTTGGCTTTAAAATAAAATACACGGAAAGAATAATGACAATAGCCGTTATGGTCGACAGCATCATAATTGATAAGGACCACTGTAAAAACCTAAGAAACATAAACTGATAAAAAATTATTCACTATTTAGCAATTGAAGATATGGATTTCATAATAAGAATTATTTTAACTCTTTAAATGGTAGAATCTGCATTCTAAAATACTAAGCATGAATATATTTATTGTTGGCCCTATGGGCTCAGGAAAAACTACTGTTGGCAAGATAGTTGCGAATGAGCTATTTTTAGAATTTCATGACACAGACGCAACAATCGAAGAGAAGACAGGCGTTACCATTGATTGGATATTTGATATTGAGGGTGAACAAGGTTTCAGAAAAAGAGAGACCCTTGTACTAAGGGATTTAGTTGCATCTAATTCTATTGTTTTGGCCACAGGGGGAGGCATAGTGATTGAGTCTGAAAATAGAGAGCTCTTAGCCTCTAGAGGTACTGTGTTTTACTTGCATACTCCACTCAATACTCAAATTGATCGCACCTCAAAAGATAAGGATAGACCATTGCTCAAGGGCCAAGACCCCTCAAAAGTATTGGCAGAGCTTCAAGAATCTAGACAGGCATTTTATGAAGAGGTATCAGATCACATTATTAATACTGAAGGCAAAAGCGGCTCTGAGGTTGCAAATGAAATTGTGAAGCTGGTTAAAAATTATGGCTAAAGAGCTTGTTGCTGGTCCTAAAAATAACCAATATAAGATTTATATCGGTCAAAATGCTATCTCAAAAAAAAATCTCTCTCTGCTAGTTAAAAAGCACCAAAAGATTCTTATCATCTCAGATTCAGGAGTTCCTGGAGAGATCCTGAAGAAAGTGCATACAATTTCTAAAGTCACTTCTAAGGTTTTCACCTTCACTTTAAAACAAGGAGAGCAATCAAAATCTCTGGGGAACTTTCAAAAAATTATTAATTTTTTAATTGAGCATCAGTTTGATAGATCAGATGCAATTATTGCTGTGGGCGGTGGGGTAGTTGGAGATCTCTCTGGTTATGTTGCAAGCAGCTACCTTCGTGGCATTCAATTTATTCAAATTCCAACCACTCTTTTGGCACAGGTAGACTCATCTGTGGGCGGCAAAACAGCAATTAATATCCCTGCAGGTAAAAATCTTGTAGGTGCATTCTATAATCCTAAGGGCGTCATTATCGATACAAATACACTTCACACTCTTCCAGCAAAAGAATTTAATGCTGGGCTTGCAGAAGTCATAAAGTACGGCTTAATTCAAAATACAAAGTTACTGAGTCTCTTGAAAAGCAATATTGTTAATATTTCGAGTCGCAAATCTCAAATAGTAGAGCAAATAATTTTTGAATCACTGAGGACTAAAGCAAAAATTGTTACTCAGGATGAAAAAGAAACTGGTATCAGGGCAATATTAAATTTTGGGCATACTTTTGGTCATGCGATAGAAGCGCATGGAAAGTATAAAAATATTCTTCATGGTGAAGCTGTTGCAAAAGGCATGCTAATTGCAAGTAAGATATCTTGGCTTGAAGGTCACATCTCTGAAAAAGAATTTTCAAAGATTTACTCTCTGCTAGAGGCCTATAATTTTGATCTCTCCCTTCATCAATACAAATTTTTAGACTTAAAACCCTTCATCTTTCGGGATAAAAAAGTACAAAGGGGAAATTTAAATTTAATCTTGCTTCAAGGTCAGTCCAAAGCCTTTGTTACAAATGATTTTAAGGCTAAAAATTTAAAGCTCGCTATATCTTAAAAGCTTAAGCCGCGCTTGCTGTTGTGGCTTTCAGTAAATCTTGAATATTTAATGCAGC
>DKMG01000084.1 GCA_002469975.1 Proteobacteria bacterium UBA7420 | reverse complement strand
CATTTTCTTTGGTAAGCCGCATTGATGTAACTTCAAATTAGGACCCGCGACAATAACTGATCTACCAGAATAATCTACTCGTTTACCCAACAGGTTTTGTCTAAACCTTCCACCCTTACCTTTAATCATATCTGCAAGAGATTTTAAAGGTCGCTTATTAGTTCCAGTGATTACTCTGCCCCTTCTGCCATTATCAAGAAGTGCATCAACACTCTCTTGAAGCATGCGCTTTTCGTTTCTTACAATAATGTCAGGTGCACTGAGCTCCAGCAGACGTTTCAATCTGTTGTTTCTATTGATAACTCTTCTGTATAGATCATTCAGATCAGAAGTCGCAAAACGTCCGCCCTCTAAAGGAACAAGAGGCCTAAGGTCTGGTGGTAAAATTGGTAGAACATTCATAATCATCCACTCTGGCTTATTTCCAGATTCATTGAATGCTTCTAAGAGCTTGAGACGCTTAGATAGTTTCTTGAGCTTAGTTTCGGAGTTAGTTTGAGGGACCTCTTCTCTGATGATTCTAATCTCCTCTGCTAAATCTAATTCCTGCAGAAGCATTTGAACTGCTTCGGCGCCCATCGAGGCTGTGAATTCATCTCCATGCTCATCAAAGGCTTCAACATACTCTTCTTCTGTTAGTATTTGGCATTTCTCTAGCTCAGTTAAGCCTGGATCAGTAACAATATAGCTTTCAAAATAAAGAACGCGCTCAATTTCTCTTAATGTAATATCTAGCAATAGACCTATTCTTGATGGAAGAGATTTTAAGAACCATATATGAGCAACTGGTGCAGCCAGTTCAATATGTCCCATTCTATCTCGCCTAACTTTAGCAAGAGTAACTTCAACCCCACATTTTTCACACACAACACCTCTGTGTTTCATGCGTTTATATTTTCCGCAGACACACTCGTAATCCTTCACCGGTCCAAAAATCTTTGCACAGAAAAGACCATCTCTTTCTGGTTTAAAAGTTCTGTAGTTAATAGTTTCAGGTTTCTTTACTTCACCAAATGACCAAGATCTGACCATTTGAGGAGAAGCTAGACCAGCAGTAATGGAAGAAAAGTCTTCTTGCTTGGCTTTTAATGAGTTTAGTAAATCTTTCAATTATTTCTCCTAATTTTCTGAATCTAATTCTAGGTTTATTCCAAGCGATCTAATTTCTTTCGTCAGTACATTGAATGACTCGGGAATATTGGCATCCATCTGATAGTTTCCATCAACGATGTTTTTGTACATCTTGGTTCTACCTGCCACATCATCAGATTTGACTGTGAGCATTTCTTGGAGGGTATAAGAAGCACCATAAGCTTCGAGAGCCCATACTTCCATTTCACCAAATCTCTGTCCGCCAAATTGCGCCTTGCCACCAAGAGGTTGCTGTGTAACCAAGCTGTATGAGCCAGTTGAACGAGCATGCATCTTATCATCGACCAAGTGATTTAACTTGATCATATACATGTACCCCACTGTAACAGGGCGCTCAAATTTCCTGCCGCTCCTACCGTCAAATAGAGTTAGCTGACCAGACTCAGGGAGATCTGCAAGCTTCAACAGCTCTTTGATTTCAGATTCTTTTGCACCATCAAATACTGGCGTTGCTATAGGCAAGCCATCTTGAAGGTTTTCTGCAAGTGTTTGAATCTCTGAATTATTAAAAGAATTGAGGTCTTCTTTAATGGTCGCATTTTTGTTGTACAAAACATCAAGATATTTTTTAAGCTCATCAGCTTTTGCTTTAGCTTTAATCATTTTATTGATTTTTAAGCCTATGCCCTTGGCAGCTGCGCCCATATGAGTCTCAAGAACTTGTCCTACGTTCATCCTTGATGGAACACCTAGGGGATTAAGAACGATATCCACTGGATTACCTTCTGTGTCATATGGCATATCTTCAATTGGCATAATTTCTGAAATCACACCTTTATTACCGTGCCTTCCAGCCATTTTATCACCAGGCTGAATTCTTCTTTTGACAGCAAGATAGACTTTCACAATCTTAATCACGCCTGGAGCAAGATCATGACCTCTGATAATTTTCTGTTTTTTCTCTTGAAAGCTTTCTTCAATATCTTTGAGGTATAGCTTGAGAGCCTTTTCAGCATCTTCTATTTTGTCATTTGTTGAATCATCTGAAGTTCTAATTGACAGCAAGTCATCTAAAGATAGTTCCTTGAGATCTTCTGCATTGATACTAGCGCCCTTCTTAAGACCAGGGCCTTTAGAAACTTTTGTACCTTTCAGAAGATCAACTAATCTAATTCTTGTTGCATCATTGATAATATTGATCTGGTCATCTGTATCTTTTTTAGTTGCAGACAGGTGATCTAACTCGATTGACTTAGTTCGCTCATCTTTTTCCATGCCATCTCTAGTAAAGACCTCGACACCAATAACTGTTCCATTAATACTAGACGGTACTCTTAGAGAGGTGTCTTTTACATCTGAAGCTTTTTCTCCAAAAATAGCACGTAATAATTTTTCCTCAGGCGAAAGCTGCGTCTCTCCTTTTGGAGTGATCTTACCAACCAAAATATCACCAGCTTTAACTTCAGCACCTACATAGACCATGCCACACTCATCTAGCTTATTCAGCGATCCCTCTCCCACATTTGGGATATCAGATGTGATTTCTTCTGAGCCAAGTTTCGTGTCTCGTGAAATACAAGTAAGCTCTTGAATATGAATTGACGTAAATCTATCCTCTCGAGAGACTTTTTCTGACATCAAGATTGAATCTTCAAAGTTATATCCATTCCATGGCATAAAGGCTATACGAATGTTTTGACCTAAGGCTAGCTCTCCGTTATCAACAGAAGGGCCGTCAGCTAAAATATCACCAAACTTAACTTTATCCCCAACAGACACTAGAGGTCTTTGGTTAATGCAAGTGTTTTGATTTGATCGCGTGAACTTTGTAAGGTTGTATATGTCTACGGCATTATTTGAGTTCTTAGAATCTGTAACTCTCACAACTATTCTAGCTGCGTCAACATTTTCTACAACACCATTATTCTTAGATACAACACATACGCCAGAATCACCAGCAACAATAGTTTCAAACCCAGTTCCAACAAGTGGTTTTTCAGGTTTTAACACAGGCACAGCTTGGCGCATCATATTGGAGCCCATTAAGGCTCTATTCGCATCATCATGCTCAAGAAATGGAATTAAGGAGGCTGCAACAGAAACAACTTGCTGAGGAGCAACATCCATCATGTCAATTCGCTCTGGACTCATTAAGGCTGAGTCACCATTATGACGAACCGGAACCAAATCATCTGTAAATTTTCCTGCTTTATCAAGCACAGCATTCGCTTGAGCTATAACATGCTCAGCCTCATCAATAGCTGAAAGAAATACAATCTCATCAGTAACCTTGCTCTTAATAACCTTTCTGTATGGAGTTTCAATAAATCCATATGAGTTAGTTCTTGAGTAACAAGCAAAAGAATTTATTAGGCCGATATTTGGCCCTTCAGGAGTCTCAATAGGGCATAGTCTGCCGTAATGGGTAGGATGGACATCTCTCACCTCAAACCCTGCTCTTTCTCTTGTCAGGCCTCCAGGCCCTAGAGCAGAAACTCTTCTTTTGTGAGTAATTTCTGATAATGGATTATTCTGATCCATGAACTGTGATAGCTGGCTAGAACCAAAAAACTCTTTAATAGCAGCAGTCACAGGCTTAGCATTAATAAGATCCTGTGGACCTAATTCATCAGCTTCTGCCATGCTCAGTCTCTCTCTAACAGCTCTCTCTACTCTTATCAGACCAACTCTAAATTGATTAGCCGTCATTTCCCCAACAGATCTAACTCTTCTATTTCCAAGATGATCAATATCATCGACGGTATCATGGCCATCTCTAATATCTACAATTCCCTTCATAACACCCAAGATGTCATCAGCATCCAAAATGCCTGGGACTTCTTTCTCAGATTCAATTTTCAATCTTCTATTAAATTTCATTCTGCCAACTTCAGAAAGATCGTATCTCTCAGGGTTGAAAAATAAGTTTTGGAATAACTGCTCTGCAGAATCTTTGGTTGGTGGCTCACCAGGTCTCATCATTCTATAAATTTCAACTAAAGCCTCTAGTCTATTAGAGGTAGGGTCAGCTCTTAGGGTTGTGGAAATATAAGGACCTTTATCAAGCTCGTTAATGTACAAACAATGAAGCTCAGTAACCTTTGATTCTCTTAAGATTTCAATAGTTGCAAGATCTAGCTCTGTGTTTGCTGGAATTAAAACCTCTCCAGTCTCCTGATTAAAAACATCTTTTGCGAGAACCTTGCCAATTAAAAAATCATCCTCAACTTTTAATGATGAAATTTTAGCTTGCTCAAGTTCTCGAACATGACGCGCAGTAATTCTTTTATTGGCTTCTACAATTACCTTGCTTTTAACTTTTAGGTCTACTGGCAATGTTTGGCCACGTAACCTAGAGGGAATTAATTCAATGTTGATGCCTGCTTTTTCAACGTGAACAGTATCAATTTCATAAAAATTTTGTAATATCTCTTCAGTGCCCATATCCAGGGCTTTAAGAATAATCGTTGCAGGAATTTTTCTTCTGCGGTCAATTCGACAATATAAATTATCCTTTGGATCAAATTCAAAATCTAACCATGAGCCTCTGTAAGGAATAATTCTTGCAGAATAAAGAACCTTGCCAGATGAATGGGTTTTACCTTTATCATGATCATAAAATACACCAGGTGATCTATGTAACTGATTTACAACGACTCTTTCAGTGCCATTAATCACAAACGATCCATTCTCTGTCATCAGGGGCACTTCGCCCATAAACACTTCGCCTTCTTTTACGTCTTTAACGTCTTGGAAATTAGTCTCTCTATCGTAAATCACTAATCGAACGGTGATTCTTAGGGGGGCTGAATAGCTTAAACCTTGAATCAAACATTCCTGAACCGTAAATCCAGGCTTGCCAAGCTCATAGGAAACATACTCAAGAGCAGCATTGCCCGATACGCTGGTAATCGGGAAAAGAGTTTGAAAAACCTCTTCTAGACCCTTGTTTTCTCTTGCACCAACTTCAACATGCTGTTGAAGGAACTGTGTGTAAGAATCAAGCTGAGTTTTGATGAGTTTTGGAAGCTCCATGACTTTTGGCAGTCTTCCAAAGTTTTTTCTAATTCTTCTTTTCTCGGTGTAGCTATAGGACATATGTTGCTCTTGAAATATTATTTAAATTACAGATTTACTTAAGTTCTGCAGTTGCTCCAGCTTCAATTAATTGCTTGAGCATCTCTTCAGCTTCAGCTTTTGGTGCGCCTTCTTTTAAAGTGTTAGGAGCGCCGTCTACTAAGTCTTTAGCTTCTTTGAGACCTAAGCCAGTAATTGCTCTAACAGCTTTAATTACTTGAACCTTTTGATCGCCAGCTGCAGTCAAAACGACATCAAAGTCAGTTTGTTCTTCGGCAGCCTCTTCTCCACCACCAGCAGCAGCCGGGGCAGCAGCTACGGCAGCAGCAGCAGTTACACCAAATTTTTCTTCAATAGCTGAGATTAACTCAACCAAGTCCATCACGGACATCTCTTCAATCGAACTTAAAATATCATCTTTAGATATTGCCATTTTTTTTCTCCTAGATTTAGGCGTTAGCCTGTTTGTTGTCACGAACTGCTGCAAGAACTCTAGCTAATTTGCTTGGCACTTCATTAAGAAGTGTTGCAAATTTACCTATAGGTGCCTGCAGTACAGAAGCG
This sequence comes from Proteobacteria bacterium UBA7420, assembly GCA_002469975.1. Taxonomy (GTDB): domain Bacteria; phylum Pseudomonadota; class Gammaproteobacteria; order Magnimaribacterales; family D2472; genus D2472. The sequence goes on along the minus strand of DKMG01000084.1, from coordinate 3,018 downwards.
ATAAGAGTTAATGCCTCTTCTCTTGAAGGCAATGATGCTAATACATCAATTTGCGATCCATCGAGAAGTTGCCCTTCTACTACCAAAGCTTTGACCTCAAGAGCGTCAAAATTTTTGGCGTATGTTTTTAACATCTTCGCTGCTGCGCCTGGCTCTGCATATGAGAATGCAAATAATGAGGGACCTGTCAGAACGTCATTGGTGCAACCAAAGTCAGTTCCTTCAAATGCCAATTTTGCAAGCGAGTTTTTAATAACCTGGATATGAATACCAGACTCTGTTCCCTGTCTTCTAATCTCAGTCAGCTCAGAAACCTTAAGGCCCCTGGCATCTGAAATCACAAGCGAAGAGGCAGAAGCCGAAACTTCCTTAACTTCTCGAACAATTCTCTCTTTATCTTCTCTAGCTAATGCCACAGCAATTCTCCTTTTAATGCCTTTCGGCTAATCAGTGACAAACCGCCTTCGCAATTTGAACACCACCTACGTAGGAAATTAAGCTTTCGCACCTACGGTCTTTGACGGCTGCGATAATCGCAACAATCTAGGGTCAAAAAAGACCCTAAAACTATACTAAGGATGCAGGAGCAACCTTGACTCCTGGTCCCATCGTGCTACTTAAGGCAACACTATGAATATAAATACCTTTTGCAGTAGCGGGTTTTAATTTCTTAACCTCGTCCATCATAGCGGCTGCATTTTCTTGTATTTGATTGGCAGAAAAAGAAACCTTGCCGATACATCCGTGCAGAATTCCATTCTTATCTGTTCTAAATCTTACTTGGCCAGATTTTGCATTTTTAATGGCATCTCCAACTTTCTCAGTGACTGTACCAGTTTTAGGGTTTGGCATGAGTCCTTTTGGACCTAGTACCTGACCTAGTTGACCCACAACTTTCATGGCAGCCTGAGTCGAGATTACTACGTCTACAGAAATCTCTTCTTTTTTAAACTTTTCAGCGAGATCGTCGAGGCCTACAAAGTCTGCTCCAGCATCTGTAGCTTCTTTGGCCTGATCGCCGTCTGCAAAAACTGCTACTGAGACAGCTTTGCCAAGTGAATGTGGAAGAGTAATTGCGCCTCTAACATTCTGGTCTGATTTACTAGCATCAATCCCAAGTCTTAATGCTATGTCTATAGATTCATCAAACTTAGGTGATTTCACTGTTTGGAAAATAGTCATAGCCTCATCAAGAGAGTAAGTAGTTTCTGGGTTCACCAGCTCTAGTAACTGTTTTTTCTTTTTTGTTAACTTTGTCATTATTTAACCTCAACACCCATACTACGGGCTGTACCTTCAATAATTTTTACCGCTTGATCCATCTCATTTGCATTGAGATCTTTTTGCTTCATTGTCACAATCTCTTCAAGCTGTGCTCTGGTAATTGTTCCAACCTTGTCTCTATTTGGGACAGCACTTCCTTTCGTTAATCCCAAGACTTTCTTAATCAAAACTGCTGCTGGAGCTGATTTCACCTCGAAAGTGAAAGATTTATCTTCGTATACAGTGATAGCTACTGGCAGTGGTAAACCTTTTTCTGTGCCTTGAGTGGCAGCATTAAAAGCATTACAAAAATCCATGATATTAACAGCTGCCTGACCTAGGGCTGGACCAACAGGTGGACTCGGATTAGCTTCGCCCGCAGGAATCTGCAGTTTCAAAATTGTTGCTATTTTTTTTCCTTTCTTTGCCATTATGTTTTCTCTATTTGCATGAAATCTAACTGAACTGGAGTGGATCTACCAAGAATTTGAACCGAGACTTTCGCCTTGCTTCTCTCGTAATCTACTTCCTCAACAATCCCATTAAAGTCATTGAATGGGCCATCACAGACTCTGATTACTTCGCCTGGTTCGAATAATGTTTTAGGACGAGGAGCCTCTTCGCCTACCTCTATACGATTTAATATGTTATCCACATCGCTCTTTGAAATAGAGGATGGTTTGTCTTTCTTGCCACCGACGAAGGTGCTAACTCTTGGCGTGTGCTTAACAAGCTGCCAAGTATCATCATTCATCTCCATCTCTATTAAGATGTAACCAGGAAAAAATTTTCTTTCAGTTTTTTTCTTAGCGCCGCTTTTGAGCTCAACTACAGATTCTGTAGGGACAAGTATTTCACCGAATTGATCCTCTAATCCCGCCAATGCAATACGCTCTTCAATCGCAGCTTTCACTTTAAGCTCGTATCCGGAATATGCCATTATTACGTACCAATTCACTTTATTACTATCCTAAAATTAATTTAGTTAACCAACTCAACAATGACTCTAAAGCCCAAAAAAATAAACAGAGCACGACAATTGAACCAAAAACTACCATGAAGGTTTGAGTGGTCTCTATCCTCGACGGCCAAACCACCCTTCTCATCTCAGTTCTAGATTCACGCATTAACTTCACAGCGCCTGCGCCAAAAACTGTGTTAGCAAGAATAAATGTAGCAACAAGAAATAGTGCTACAACTGCGAGCACTCTGTATAGGAATGCAACTTCAGTGTAATAACCATTTCCAATAACAGCGACTGAAAAGATACCGATGGCTAGAAGCCACTTAATCTTATCGGCAATGTTTGATGCTTTACCCTTTGCCATATTTCTTAATTTAAACCAGCTCCTTGGCAGGCCAGGAAGGACTTGAACCCTCAACCTACGGCTTTGGAGGCCGTCGCTCTACCAGTTGAGCTACTGGCCTAAATTTTCTCCTATAAATAGAGACAAAAATGCCGAGCGTTAATCTCGGCACAATTGTAAAATTGTTTAATTACTTAATAATCTTTGCTACTACGCCAGCTCCAACTGTTCTGCCGCCTTCTCTAATCGCAAACTTCAGACCTTCTTCCATAGCGATCGGGGCAATCAAAGTCACTGTCATCTTAATGTTATCACCAGGCATAACCATCTCGGTGCCTTCCGGCAATTCTACAGATCCGGTCACATCAGTTGTGCGGAAATAGAATTGTGGACGATAGTTCGAGAAAAACGGTGTATGACGACCGCCCTCATCCTTGGTCAGAACATA
>DKMG01000022.1 GCA_002469975.1 Proteobacteria bacterium UBA7420 | reverse complement strand
ATAATGGATCATCATTGAAATTTGCCAGAGTGCAGATTTTTTTATGCAAATCAGGAAAACTAATCCACTGAGGGTCTATCTCTGGATAAGTATCATTAAGGTCTATAGCAATATCAATGATATCTGACCACTTATACTCCATCTCTAATGATCCTCGGATACTTGATTGATTGTGTATTTGGGTAGTTCAACGGTATAAATGCCCTCAACTGGACAAGTTTGGCAGCTTAACCGTGAATTAGGTTCAAGTCCCCATGCCTTATCAAGCATATCTTCTTCAGTTTCAGACGCCTCATTTAGCTCCAAAAAACCCTCTCGGACAATGATGTGGCAGGTTGTACATGCGCACGACATCTCACAGGCATGTTCAATTCTAATGCCTGCTCTTAGAGCAGCTTCACATATTGATTCTTCAGCTCTATTTTCAAATTCAGCTCCATCTGGGCAAAGCTCAAAATGAGGAAGTAATTTGATAGTGGCCATTTTAAATAGTAAAGCTTTCTCCACAACCACATACAGCCTTAGCATTTGGATTATGGAATTTAATGCCCTTATTGAGCCCATCTTCTGAATAATCGACCATGCTCCCCTTGAGATAGCTTAGGCTATTAGCATCAACATAAATTGTACATTTTCCTTCTAAAAATATTTTATCATCGGGAGTTGAGTTAGAGGGGTCGTCAACATAATCAAAGAAATATTCAAACCCAGAACAGCCAGCTTTCTTCACGCCAATTCTCACGCCATGGGCTCCACTTCGATTTTTAATGCTAGACAGAAAGTGAGCAATAGCTTTATCAGAAAAAGTTAATACTTCAGGAGAAAATTTTTCCATGCTTATTGTTTTTGCTCATAGTCTTCTATCGCTTGCTTAATTGAGTCTTCAGCTAAAACTGAGCAGTGAATCTTAATTGGAGGAAGTTCGAGAGCCTCCACAATGTCAATATTTTTAATTTCTTTGGCTTCCTCAAGTGTTTTTCCAAGCAGCATTTCCACAAGCTCGCTGGAAGATGCTATAGCAGAGCCGCAACCATATGTTTTGAATTTTACATCCTTGATCACATGGGTATTGCCCTGACGCTCACATTTAATCTGGAGCTTCATCACATCACCGCAAGCAGGCGCCCCAACCATTCCAGTACCAATATTCAGTTCCTTTGGATCAAATCTACCAACATTATATTTTGCTGGTTCATTGATAGTGTTTTCAAATTTATCTACTACTTTTTTGCTATACGCCATGATGTTCTCCTAAAGTTTAGTGTGTTTGCCAATCAACAGTGTCAAGATCAATTCCATCAAGATACATCTCCCAAAGTGGGGATAGCTCTCTCAATCGTTCAACTGCATGATTAATTAAAGTTAAGGTGTAATCCACATCTTCTTCTGTGGTAAATCTACCAAAAGAAAATCTAATGGAGCTAGAAGCCAGCTCATCCTTTCTTCCCAATGCCCTAAGAACATAAGAGGGCTCAAGACTCGCTGAGGTACAAGCGGACCCAGAGGATACAGCAATGTCTTTTAAGGCCATAATGAGTGATTCACCCTCTACATAAGCAAAACTAATATTTAATATATTGCCTACTTTCTTAGATAGATCACCGTTGACGTAAATTTCTTCAATCTCAGAAACAGACTCATAGAATCTATCATGCAAGGCTTGAATTCTTTTGGTGTCCTGTACCATTTCTTCTTTTGCAATTCTAAAAGCTTCGCCCATGCCAACGATTTGGTGAGTTGGAAGAGTGCCGGAGCGCATACCTCTTTCGTGGCCTCCTCCATGCATCTGAGCTTCGATTCTAACTCTTGGTTTTCGACTAACATAGAGAGCACCTATGCCTTTTGGGCCATAAGTTTTATGTGCAGAGAAAGACATTAAATCTACAGGCAGATCAGCTAGATTGATTTCAATCTTGCCAGTGCTTTGAGCAGCATCAACATGAAAAAATATACCTTGTGCTCTTGCCAGCTCACCAATGCTCTTTAGGTCATTGATGGTACCAAGCTCATTATTAATATGCATGAATGAAATCAAGACTGTATCTTCTCTTATTGCAGCTTTGATAGATTCAATAGTGATAACACCACCCTCGCTAGGTTCTAAGTATGTAACCTCGAATCCTTCGCGCTCCAGTTGCCTGCAAGCATCCAAGACTGCCTTATGCTCAATTTTAGAAGTGATGATGTGCTTACCTTTAGATTGGTAAAAATTTGCAATGCCCTTGATTGCAAGATTATTAGCTTCGGTTGCACCTGAAGTCCAAACAATTTCTCTAGGATCACAGCCAACAAGGTTTGCAACATGCGATCTCGCTTCCTCTACTGCTTCCTCTGCTTTCCAGCCAAACTTATGGGAGCGTGATGCGGGATTACCAAAGTTACCATCTAAGGTTAAATGATCGCAAATTTTTTGAGCAACACGCGGGTCGACTGGTGTGGTCGATGCATAATCTAAATAAATGGGTAAATTTATACTGGTGCTCATTATTGTATTTCCTTTAAAGTAATTTGATGATCTGGTGAATCCACAAGCTCTGCAATAGATATTTTACTTAAAAAGCTATCTACAACGTTATTAAGATCATCCCATAATTGATGAGAGTTACACTGTTTCCCAGAGAGACAAGCTGAAGTTCCGGCACAATTAGTGGCATCAAGATTCTCCTCAACTGCATCCATGATTGATTTGATGGTAATGTTCTCTGGCTCTGCAGCATATATATAGCCACCATTTCTACCACGAATACTTTTTACTATCCCAGCAATTCTTAACTTCCTAAATAATTGCTCAAGATAAGTTAACTCAATGCCTTGTCTAACTGCAATATCCTTGAGAGCCACTGGATTAGAATGATTAGAGAGATATTGAAGATCAGCTAATGCATTTACAGCATAGCGGCTTTTTGTGGTGAAATTCATACAGGTATTATCAATACCTGACTCTTTTAGTCAAGTTTTATCTGCATGCCCAGACGTTCTGCAACTTCGCTATAAGTTTCTATAACATTGCCTAGATCTTGACGAAATCTATCCTTGTCCATTTTTGCTAAAGTATCTTTATCCCAAAGTCGACAGCCATCTGGGGTAAATTCATCAGCCAGAAGCATCTTTCCTTGAAACATTCCAAACTCTAGCTTGTAATCAACCAAAATTAGGTTAGCTTCACTAAAAAAATTCACCAAAATATCATTGGCCTGAAGGGTTAGCTCCCTCATTGTGTCAGCCTCTTCCTGGCTTGCCCATCCAAAAGAGACAATGTGATGATCATTTATTAAAGGATCTCCCAAGGCATCATCTTTTAAAAAAAATTCAAATAAGGGTGGATCAAGTATTAGCCCGTCTTCAATACCTAATCTTTTGCATAATGAGCCAGTTGCTCTATTTCGAACCACACACTCAATTGGAAACATATCCAACTTTTTAACTAAAGATTCGTTACTTGAGAGCAACTCAATAAAGTGCGTTTCAATTCCTTTGGTGGCTAGGAACTCCATGACAAAAGCATTGAATTGGTTATTAACATTTCCCTTATTATCTAGAGCCTCCATCTTCTTCCCATCAAATGCAGATGTGTCATCCCTGAATTCCATAATCAATTGATCTGGGTGAGCCGTTGAGAATAAAGACTTAGCCTTACCTGTAGTGATTTGTGAGAGTTTGTCCATAAATTTAACTCAGTAATTCATTGATTGTTGAGATCAAAGCTTCGGCATCTTCAGGAGAGCCCGATAGGGACTCAACAAAGATATTAGTCTTCTGATCAGCTCTTGTTAAAATAATTTTAAATTCAGCTTGCTCTTTTAGCAATAATGAATCAGAGCTTTTTTCATCTGAAAAGTTTAAAAAATTAAACCATCCATTGCTTTCAGACTCAACTGCATAGCTGACTAGAAAAATTCCCTTCTCTCTATCAATATCATTGGAAGTAATATTACCAGCGATTAATGCTCTGCTCACGGCTGACCAGGCCCTATCAAACCCTAGATCTAGTTGAATAGTTGTTTGATTGTTTAAGTTAAAGATTTTTGCTTTCTTCCTATCATTTAAGCCTTGTGCTGCAAGCGATGTGCCAGAAAAAGATGCAGCAGAGCTAGCAAAATATTGCACCAACTTTTCAAGCTCAGTTTGAATAAAGGCTATGTCTGCATCCGGACTGATTGCTCCATTAGAAATCTCTGGAGTTAAAAAAATTTCTGTGGAGGCTTCTTTGATGCCATGCTCAACAGTTAGAATCAGGTTTAAGTCTTCGGAATATTGGATGGTGAATTTACCAGCATCTGGATCGGCACCTATAATAGACATTGAAGAAGCCTCTATATAATTTTTGGTAATAGGCCATGCTGTTGATGGGAGAGTCTCAATATAAACCCACATTAATTCTCCCAACCTTCTGAGTTGAACTTCGTTTGACTCTCCTGAGGAAAATATTTGTCTGGGGGCTGGGATATCTTGAACTTCTGCAGTTGAGATGCCCTCTGTGATTGGTGGATAGTGGTCATCTGAAACAATCGCAAAGCTATCATTATCTAATTGAATTTCTGAACTTATCTCTTCTTCAAAAAACTCATACTTTGTTTCTGGATATAGGCCTTCTGGACCAGTAATATAAGAGCAAGATCCCATAAAAACTGCAAAAGAGACGAAGAAGTAATGTCTTATGTATTTCATAGTAATTTTAATTTAGTCAATTCATTAATTATTGCATCATGATACTCGGTAGCCAAGGGAATAAGGGGCAATCTAATGCCTGGATTAATTTTTTTCATTTTCGCAAGCATCCATTTCACAGGGATTGGATTAGATTCAATAAATAAAAGTTCGTAAATATCTAAAAACATCTCATTTAGTTCTCTAGCATCATCGATGCACCCCTCAAGATTCAAACTACAAATTTTTGACACTTCATTTGGTAAAATATTTGCAGCTACAGAAATCACTCCATCGCCCCCTTCTGCCATAAAGGAATTGAAGCTGGGGTCATCACCAGATAAAACAGAAAAATATTTTTGATCTGCTAATTTTTCAGCAATCGCCATTAACTCGCCCAATCGCAACGAGTCATTTGTAGCTTCTTTGATTCCAATAATATTGGGGTGAGCTGCCAAATCTTCAACGGTCTCAGGTCTTAAGTCGCAAGCTGTCCTAGATGGAACATTATATAAAATTTGAGGAATGTCTACTGAGTCTGCAATTTTGGTGAAATGCTGGAATAAGCCATTTTGATTTGGTTTATTGTAATAAGGGGTCACTATCAAAGCATAGTCTGCACCGAGTGATGCGGCTGTTTCAGTTAATTCAATTGCCTCTTGTGTAGAATTTGCTCCTGTTCCAGCTATGACAGGGATTCTTTGACTTACAATCTGAATGGTTTTATTAATAATCTCAAGATGCTCGGAAATAGAAACCGTAGCTGATTCACCGGTAGTTCCGACGGATACTATACCACTTGTGCCCGATGCAATGTGCCATTCAATCAGCGCCTCCAAAGAGACATAATCGACACTGCCATCCCCATGCATTGGCGTCACTAAGGCTACAAAACTACCTTGAAGGGGTTGCATCATTCTTATTTTCAGTAAAAAATGAAACTATACACTTTTTTTATAACAAATAATGACTAAAAACTTACAAGGTAAAAAATGTCCTAGTTTCGAAGCTGAAGCAACGAACAATCAAACTCTATCTAATGCTTCTTTTGTAGGAAAAAATCTTGTGGTTTACTTCTACCCAAAAGATAGTACTCCAGGCTGCACAATCGAGGGCCAAGAGTTCAGAGATAACTATAAAGAATTTAAAAAAATGAATACTGAAATTTTGGGGGTCTCAAGAGAATCTATTAAGTCTCATGAGAATTTTAAATTGAAACAAAATTTTCCCTTTGAGCTTCTATCAGATCCGGATGAAAAGGTATGCAAAGCATTTGATGTGATGAAGCTTAAATCAATGTATGGAAGAGAGTACATGGGGGTTGATAGGAGTACATTTATTATCGACGAAAAAGGAAAAATTCAAACAGAGTGGAGAGGAGTTAAAGTGAAAGGTCATGTTCAAGAGGTTCTTGAGGCTGTTAGGGATCTCGTAAAATAAGCCTAAGTTAATCGGATAGCTTCTCTGGCCATGCATTCCATATAGCCTTAACAAAGGTAGCGATTGGAATTGCAAAAAATACCCCCCAAAATCCAAATAGACTTCCAAAAACAAAGACCGCCAAAATAATAGCGACTGGATGAAGCTTCACAGCATCAGAAAAAAGAATTGGGACTAGTAAATTACCATCTAGGACTTGAAGGGCTAGGTAAGAGCCCATGAGCAACCAAAATTCAAATGTGAGACCAAATTGCAGCAAACCAACAGCTGCAACTGGAATTGTGACGATAAAAGCACCTAAATATGGAATCAACACAGAAAAACCAACTAGCACAGACAATAATGCTACGTACTCTAAATTAAAATACATAAAAATAATTGCTGCAATAGAACCCACGATTGCAATTTCGATAGCCTTGCCTCGAGCGTAATTGCTGAGCTGATCATCCATCTCAATCCATATATTGTTTAGCATTTTTCTATCCTTTGGTAGGATGCTTAAAACACCCGAGATGATTGACTCTCGATCACACAGAAAGAAATAGACAAGAATGGGCAATAAAATTAAATTAATAGCAACAGTTGCAGTATTTTGAATTCCAGCAATTGAGGCTGTAACAAAATTTTGAGATAAAGTGGAGACCTGACCAGACACACTCTGAAGAAAAGCTGTTATTTGATCAGAGGAAACTAGATCAGGATATTTTGCCGGAATGCCTTGAACAAAAGATACAAATGAATTCAGCCACTTGGGAACCTCCAACACGATTGCTTGAAGCTGCTGGTATACCAAAGGAGCTAGCCAGACCATCAGGGCAATTCCAAGTAATAAAAAAATGCTGTAGGTTAAAAATAATGCAATGGAGCCATTGATACCAAAGGACTCAAACCTGGTTTGCATACCAATTAATAGGTATGCAAAAATAATACTGATCAAAAAAGGTGTAAGGATGCTCCCAAGGAAAAATAAAACTAAGAAAGCCAGTATTAATAACAAGGTAAAGACTAGAGTCTCCTCATTAGAAAAAATCTTTTTAAATAAATTATTTATTTCTTCTAGCACTTTTGATGGTTTAGGTTGTCAAAGATATATATGTTAATTCAAATTAATCAATAGTGTAAGCATAAGCTAAGATAGACCCATGATTATTAGATTGATAATTCTTGCAGGAATACTAATTTCTCAGGGAGTCCTGTCTCAAGACAAGGACTTAAATTTACCCAGCTTGGGGGATAGAGTCTCAGGAGTAATATCTCTTGAGCAAGAAAAGTTGCTTGGTCAAAGCTTTGTAGAGCAAGTTTATGCTCAAGCACCTTTGATCAATGATCCTGTTATTCAGGAATATACAGAGTTACTTATCTACAGACTTTCTGAATCATCCCAAGTTAACGATAGAGATTTCACTGTTATCCTGATTGATGAGAAATCATTAAATGCTTTTGCTGCCCCGGGTGGAGTCATTGGGGTGAATGGTGGTTTATTTTTAAATGCTGGCAACGAAGCGCAATTATCATCAGTCCTTGGGCATGAGCTTGCGCACTTGAGCCAGAGGCATTTTGCAAGAAGAGTGTTGCGGGGGCGTGATACAAATATAGCATCTTCATTGGTCATGGTTTCTGCAATTGCCTTGGCACTTGTTTCAAATAATCCTACAGCCTTTATGACAGGGCCAGCTGCTCTAGCTCAGCAACAATTAAGATATAGCAGAATCTTTGAACGAGAAGCAGATCGTTATGGTTTCAATAACTTAGTTGCTGCAGGTTATGACCCGACTGCTATGGGTCAAATGTTTGAGAACATGGCTAAGATTAGAAAACTTGCCGGAGATAACCCCCCTGAGTTTCTTTTAACCCATCCCGTCTCTTCTTCCAGGGTCAGCGATGCGTTAAATGCAGCAGATCAAATAGAGTTTTCAGGAGGGAAAAAAAACACTCTTAACTTCGAGCTGGTTAAAGGCAGACTTCAAGCGCGATATATATCTTTGCCTCCTCAATCTGCAGTGCGGTATTTTGAAAAACTTGCCCTGGACAATCCAACCGTTGAGAACCAATATGCGTATGTTGCTGCACTCAAGCTGAATGGTAGTTTTGAGAAGGCTCTGTCAAATCTTGAGAAATTGCTTGCGAGGCATCCAAAAAATTTAATTCTTAATATCACAAAATCTGAGATACATCTTTCAAATCAAAATTTTGATCAAGCGAGCTTACAAATCGATAGAGTGTTAAATATTTCACCGGGTAATTACCCTGCTTCAATTATTAAATCAAATATTCTTAGTGGACAACAAAGAACGATTGAAGCCGAGGAAATTCTTAGAGAGCTTTTAATTACAAAGAATAATGATCCGCACCTTTGGAGGCTGCTATCAGAAATTCAGCGAGCAGGTAAAAATATTGTTGGGTATCACCTGAGTCGTGGGGAGTACTATCTGCTAATTGGCGATCTGGAGAATGCTCTCAATCAGTTTCAGCTGGCGCTAAGGTTGTCAGTCAATTCATTTCAAACCTCTGAGCTGATTATGACTAAAATTAAATACGCCCAGGATCGATTGGGTCAAAAAAGAGGTTTTTAAACATTCAATCTTTTTTGGATGGAATTTTTAATCCCAGGAAAGCCAAGCACCCTGCAAAGGGTATTGCCAATAATGGCACTTGAGAAAAAGCTATACCAAATGTTTTTGAAACAAGAATAAACCCACTGCCAGAAAAATCTCCAAGACGAACTAAAAATGTATCTACAAAGACTGAGGATTTATAGCGATCTACTTTTTTTAAGTAGCTAAAGATTAGCTCCCTTGTAGGCTTGTTTACGCCATACTCAAATAATCTTAGAACAATCGTGACAATAAAAACATACCCAATAGTAGGATTTAAAAAATACCCTACAAATACTCCGGTAAATAAAAATCCATAGGTCATCAAGATATATTTAGCATTAACTAGGCGCAGGATAACCGAGGTTAAAAAAAATTGGGTGAATAAGGTTAAGATTGTGACTGTTTGCTCTATCTTGCTAAAAAACACTATTCTATTTCCGCCATCTGATGACCATGCATTCACTATCTCAACAGAAGTAACCCAGTGAATCGTCATCAGGGCAGTCCATAGATACATATACAAGCCTATTGAACGTATTTGAGAGGAAGATATTAAATTCTTGATAGCATCAAAGCTAGAGCCTCCAGGTGAATCATTGATGCCCTGCAGATCTCTAAATCTATTCATGAGACCCAGACCTGTCAGCAATGCCAGCAATAAAAAGATAATGGCAACCATGGTAAAAAATATAATGCCTGACTCGTTGAATGTAGATGCAAGTTGCTTGGATATTTCTGAGCCTAGATAAGCTCCCAATGAACCACCAGCAGCGATTACCCCAAATACATTTGCAGCACTGTCCCCTCTAAACAGATTAATAATTACAACCCAAAAGATTGATACCACAAAGAAAGAATAGACATTGCACCAAATATAAAAGATCTGACTCAGTAAAATAGACGAGGAGAGATCAAAAAATTGCCATAAAATAATAAAGCTCAATAGGTTGAGTATAAAAAAGGAATAACAACCGAGCAAGACACTGCGGAGATTTTTTCTAGATGCTAGCCAAGAATACACTGGATTTAAAAAGAGCATCACCAAGGCTCCAATCCCAAGGAGGTATGGAAGAATTTCAGAATTCTGAACTGCCATCTCGTTCCTAACAGGCCGTAAAATATACCAAGAGCACAAAACTAAGAAAAAGAAAAAACCTGCCAGCAAAGATTCTTTTGTAAATGATAGAGCGAGCCTTTTGATGGCCTTAAGTATTGGGTTCGTAAAAGATTTTATTTGCAAGAATTAACCTTTTGATCAAAAAAATGAATGGTGGGTCGCACAGGATTCGAACCTGTGACCAATTCGTTAAAAGCGAACTGCTCTACCAGCTGAGCTAGCGACCCGGGAAAGGATTTCATAAAAAAAGGTGATTATTCCATATTTTCCAATAACTGCAAGGCTAAAGAAGATGCAGCATTGCTTGGGTAAGTTTGCACAACAAATTGATATTTAATCTTAGCTGCTTCAGTCTCATCGGACATCATTAAAATATCGCCCATTTTCTTATGAGCTAAAGGGGTTCTCCAGTGCTCAGGGTAATTAATTGCAAGATTTTGAAAAAAATCTTCGCTTTCTTCAAGCTTAGATTCTAGTAAAGAGATTTCACCGAGCCAGAATAGACTTAGGGGAATTTTTTCGTCATCATTAAAATTAGAGGCCAGGTAACCAAAAGCTTTCTTGGCTTCTGCAAAGTTTTTATTATTTAATGCAGAGATTCCTTGGTCATAAACTTCCTCGATGCTCTGGCTATCATTGATGCCTTCAAATCTAAAGGTGTTATCTGGTATAGAGGTATCTTGGCTAATCTGGATATTTGGAGGGGATGAAACCTCATTCTCATTTAGTAATTTATCTATGAGGTAAGCTTGCGCTTCAAGCTCACTTCTAAGTGCTGAAATCTCACCTTCAAGCTCTTGAACTTTTAAAAATAAGATGTCTGAGGCGTCAACATCCTGTGCTTGCGCTACTGCAGAAGTGAGAAGGCAGGTAGCAAGAAAGAATCTCATAAAAATTTAATCTATTTGATTTCAACCCTTCGATTTTTGGACCAAGCTGTGTCATTAGAGCCCAGGGATAACGGTCTCTCTTCTCCATAGCTCTTGGGAGACAATTGACTTCTCTTGATGCCATTAGCTATAAGGTAATTGGTAACAGATTCAGCGCGGCGTTGCCCTAAGGCCAAGTTATATTCTCTGGTTCCTCTTTCATCAGCGTGGCCTTCGAGAGACAATGTTATTTTT
>DKMG01000039.1 GCA_002469975.1 Proteobacteria bacterium UBA7420 | reverse complement strand
GCGCATGTTGCAGGAAGCTGTCGATGCCTTGTTAGACAATGGTCGTCGCGGTCGCGCAATCACCGGCTCTAACAAGCGTCCCTTGAAGTCTCTGGCAGATATGATCAAAGGTAAGCAAGGTCGCTTCCGCCAGAACCTCCTAGGTAAGCGCGTAGATTACTCGGGACGATCGGTCATTGTGACGGGTCCCACCCTGCGGCTACATCAGTGCGGCCTGCCCAAGAAAATGGCTCTAGAACTCTTTAAGCCCTTTATCTTTGGTAAGTTGGAGCACCGCGGTCTGGCGAGCACCATTAAGGCTGCGAAGAAAATGGTAGAACGCGAGCCGCCCGAGGTTTGGGATATTCTGGCCGAGGTCATCCGTGAGCATCCGGTATTGTTGAACCGGGCGCCCACGCTGCACCGGTTGGGCATTCAAGCTTTCGAACCTGTGCTCATTGAGGGTAAGGCCATTCAGTTGCACCCCTTGGTGTGTGCCGCCTACAACGCAGACTTTGACGGTGACCAAATGGCCGTCCACGTGCCGCTGACGATCGAGGCGCAACTCGAAGCTCGAGCGCTCATGATGTCTACAAACAACATTCTTTCACCTGCTAACGGAGAACCAATTATCAATCCTACGCAGGATATTGTGTTGGGCTTGTATTACATGACACGCGATAAAGTCAATGTTAAAGGTGACGGCAGAATCTTTAGCAACCCAGATGAAGTTCTGAGAGCCTATGAGGCAGAAACAGTTGATATTCATGCAAATATTAAATGTAGAATTACTAATGCTGATAAAGGTACTTTTTTAGAGGAAACAACTGTTGGGCGCACCTTGGTTTGGAGAATCACCCCAATTGAAGTTGGATTCGATAATGTCAATAAAACTTTAGATAAAAAATCAGTTTCAAAGCTTATAGATATTTCTTACAGAAAGGCTGGGCTTAAATCTACAGTGATTTTTGCGGATCAGTTAATGTATCTAGGGTTTGATCACTCAACAAGATCCGGCTCATCGATTGGCGTAGATGATTTTGTAATCCCTGATGAGAAAGCAGGAATTATTGATGCGGCAGAAAAAGAAGTCAAAGCGATTGAAACGCAGTTTGAATCTGGTCTCGTAACTCAAGGCGAGCGCTACAACAAGGTAATTGATATTTGGTCAAGAGCCAATGAAAAAGTTGCTAAGGCCATGATGACTAAGATTAGTACTGACCAAGTCATTGACAGAGACGGAAATGAAATTGATCAAGCATCATTTAATTCCGTGTTTATCTATGCAGATTCTGGGGCCAGAGGATCACCTGCACAGATTAGGCAGTTGTCTGGAATGCGTGGACTTATGTCTAAGCCAGATGGGTCAATCATTGAAACTCCGATTACTGCTAATTTCAGAGAGGGTCTCTCAGTATTGCAGTACTTTATATCCACCCATGGAGCTCGAAAAGGTCTTGCAGATACGGCTCTGAAAACAGCTAACTCTGGATACTTAACTAGAAGGCTTTGTGATGTTGCCATGGATTCAGTTGTGGTCGAGGCAGATTGTGATACTCAAGAATCTGTTGTCGTTTCTTCTATTGTAGAAGGTGGAGAAATTATCCAGCCATTAACCGAAAGAATTCTTGGCAGAGTTATAGCCGAACCCATTGCTGATGCTGAGGGTGAAGAGCTATTTCCTACAGGCCATTTAATTGATGAAGATTCATTGCTGAAAATTGATGAATTAAATCTTGCCTCTCTAAGAGTGCGATCGCCTATGACCTGTGAAGCAAGCTATGGTGTTTGTGCAACATGTTATGGTCGCGATCTTGCCCGAGGACATCTAGTACATCGTGGCGAAGCTGTTGGTGTGGTCGCTGCTCAATCTATTGGAGAGCCTGGAACACAGCTTACTATGAGAACATTCCATATTGGTGGAGCTGCATCTAGTACTTCTGAGGATAATGCAATTGTTGTGAATAGCTCAGGGGTTATTAAATTCTCCTCTGATATCAAAACAGTTACAAACAAAGATAAACAAGAGGTTGTCGTTTCTAGAAATAGCAAAGTCACCTTAACAGATGAGAGAGGCAAGCTTATTGAGCAACATAAAGTGATCTATGGGTCTACTTTGTTTGTTAAGAATGAAACCTCTATTGAGCCTGGTGTCAAAGTTGCTGGATGGGACCCATATACTCGACCAATCATTACAGAGGTTGAGGGTATTGTGCAGTTTTCTGATATTGAGGATGGCGTAACAGTCAGATCCAAAACTGATGATCTTACAGGTTTAAGTAGTATTGAGATTATTGATGTTGCAGAAAGACCTACGGCCGGTAAAGATAAAATTCCAGCTATAGCCTTGGTAGATGCCAAGGGCAAACCTGTAACTTTAGGAGAGCACAAAACTCCTGCTAACTACTCTTTACCTGCTAAAGCCCTCGTTAACTTAAAAGATGGCAAGAAACTATATGCAGGTGAAGTATTGGCTAGGATTCCGTTAGAGGGATCTAAAACAAAAGATATTACTGGTGGTTTGCCAAGGGTTGCTGATTTGTTTGAAGCAAGGAAGCCCAAGGATGCTGCGGTGCTTGCAGAAGAAAGTGGAACTATTGCTTTCGGAAAAGAAACTAAGGGCAAGGTTAGATTAGTCATCACTTTAGACGGCGCAACAAAGAAATCTCATACAGTTGAAATGCTTATTCCAAAGCATAGAACGCTGACAGTATTTGAGGGCGAAAGAATTGAAAAAGGTGACATTATCTCTGATGGTCCACTTAGCCCGCATGATATTTTAAGGCTAAGAGGTATTCCAGAACTGACCAACTTTGTTGTTAATGAAGTTCAGGATGTTTATAGGCTTCAAGGCGTGCTCATCAATGATAAACACATTGAAACTATTCTTAGGCAGATGCTCAGAAAAGCTTTAATCATTGATGGCGAAGACACTAAATTTATTCAAGGAGACCAGGTTGAATACGCCGAACTTGTTGAAGAAAATGCTAAAGCTACAGCTGCCGGTAAAGAACCGGCACAATTTGAAAGAGTGTTACTTGGCATAACAAAAGCATCTCTAACAACTAGCTCGTTTATTTCTGCTGCTTCTTTCCAAGAAACAACAAGAGTTCTTACCGAAGCATCAGTGACTGGCAAGGTAGATTACTTGCGAGGATTAAAAGAGAATGTTGTTGTGGGTAGGCTTATACCAGCTGGTACTGGTATGGAGTTTCACGACAAAATGGCTGCTAAGAAAGCTAGTGATTCATCAGAATCAATGCTTTCTGAGGACGATATCGAAGCAGCGTTAAGACAAGAATTACAAGAAAGCGAGGAATAATGTTGACCGCAGTGAATCCTCTCTATAAAATCGCGACCAACTAGGAAATTATGGCTACAGTAAATCAATTAATAAGAAAACCTCGCAAACCAAAAGTGAGGAAAACTGACGTACCTGCTCTGGAGAAATCTCCACAACGCAGAGGTGTTTGCACGCGTGTGTATACAACCACTCCAAAAAAACCTAATTCAGCTCTCAGAAAGGTCTGCAGAGTTAGATTAACCAGCGGATATGAAGTTACTTCATACATCGGTGGTGAGGGGCATAACCTGCAAGAACATTCTGTTGTTCTCATTCGTGGTGGCAGAGTCAAAGATCTACCTGGCGTTAGATATCATACTGTCAGGGGCTCACTGGATACTTCCGGCGTTGCTAACAGAAAACAAAGAAGATCAAAATATGGAGCCAAAAAAGGTAAATAATTATGCCAAGAAGAAGAAGTCCCGAGAAAAGAAAAATCTTACCTGATCCGAAATATAAAGATGTCATAGTTGCTAAGTTCATGAATCACATCATGAGAGATGGCAAGAAATCTGTTGCAGAAAAAATTGTTTATGGTGCTTTTGATAAAATTGATAAAGCAGCTAAATCTGATCCAGTTGAACTATTTAAGAAAGCTTTAGAGACCATCGGTCCTATGGTCGAGGTTAAGTCCAGAAGAGTCGGTGGAGCAACTTATCAGGTACCTATTGAAGTCAGACCGTCAAGAAGACAGGCGCTAGCAATGAGATGGTTGGTTGAAGCAGCAAGAAAAAGAAGTGAAAAATCGATGGATCATAGGTTAGCCGGAGAGCTGACTGATGCAGCAGAAGGAAAAGGATCTGCTGTTAAAAAGAAAGAAGATGTTCATCGCATGGCTGAGGCCAACAAAGCTTTCTCTCATTTCCGTTTTTAATATAATTCATTATTTAGGTTTACATTATGGCTAGAGACACTGATCTTAGTAGGTACAGAAATATTGGTATCTGTGCCCACGTTGATGCTGGTAAAACAACAACAACTGAAAGAGTATTATTTTACACAGGCTTATCCCATAAAATTGGTGAAGTGCATGATGGTGCAGCAACCATGGATTGGATGGAGCAAGAGCAAGAAAGAGGTATCACTATTACTTCAGCTGCAACTACTTGTTTCTGGTCTGGAATGGAGCAACAGTTTCCTCAGCATAGAATTAACATTATCGATACTCCTGGTCATGTAGATTTTACAATTGAAGTAGAAAGATCCCTAAGAGTTCTTGATGGCGCAGTTGTAGTATTTTGTGCAACCTCTGGTGTTGAACCTCAGTCAGAGACTGTTTGGCGTCAAGCTGATAGGTATGAAGTCCCCAGAATTGTTTTTGTTAATAAAATGGACAGAGCAGGGGCTGACTTTACACGAGTCACTAATCAAATTAAGGATCGATTAAAAGCTAATGTCGTTCCCATGCAATATAACATTGGCGCTGAAGAAAATTTTAAAGGCGTAGTAGATCTAGTGAAGATGAAGGCCATCTTTTGGAATGAACAAGATCAAGGGCTTACATTCGAAGAAAGAGATATTCCTGAAGATATTCAAGCAACATGTGACAGCCTAAGAGAATCAATGATGGAGAGTGCAGCTGAGGCCAATGAAGAATTGATGAATGCTTATCTTGAGACTGGCATACTTTCAAATGAGCAGATTAAAGAAGGAATTAGACTTAGAACTCTAGCTAATGAAATTATTCCAGCATTCTGTGGATCTGCCTTTAAAAATAAAGGAGTTCAAGCTGTCTTAGATGCTGCGATTGAGTATCTTCCAGCTCCAAATGAAGTCAAAGCCATAAAAGGATCACTCCCGAGTGATGAAGAGGCTGAGGTAGTGAGAACTTCATCTGACGATGAGCCTTTCTCTGCATTGGCTTTTAAAATTGCAACAGACCCTTTTGTTGGAACTTTAACATTTATCAGAGTTTACTCTGGCGTCTTATCAGTTGGTGATGGGGTGATGAACTCCACAAAAGAAAAAAAAGAAAGGGTTGGTCGAATGGTTCAAATGCATTCCAATGATAGGAATGAAATTAAAGAAATTCGAGCTGGTGATATTGCAGCCTGTATTGGTTTAAAAGATGTTACTACCGGTGACACCCTTTGCGATCTTAAAGATCAGGTAGTTCTCGAGCGTATGGATTTTCCAGAACCTGTAATTTCAGTTGCAGTGGAGCCAAAGACTAAAGCCGACCAAGAAAAAATGGGCATAGCGCTTGGAAAACTTGCACAAGAAGATCCATCATTTAGAGTTCATACTGATGAAGAATCAGCGCAAACAATTATTTCAGGTATGGGTGAGCTCCACTTAGACGTTCTAGTTGATAGAATGAGAAGGGAGTTTGATGTAGAAGCAAATATCGGAAAACCACAAGTTTCTTATCGGGAGACTATTAGAGAATCAATTGAGATTGAGGGTAAATTTGTTAGACAGAGCGGTGGTAAGGGTCAGTATGGCCACGTTTGGTTAAAATTAGAGCCACTTGGTTTGGATGATGAGTATGAATTTGTTGATAAAATTGTAGGTGGCGCTGTACCCAAAGAATATATACCAGCAGTCGATAAGGGCATCCAAGAGCAAATGAAAAACGGTGTGATTGCAGGGTATCCACTATTAGCACTCAGAGCGACTTTGTATGACGGGTCATTTCATGATGTCGATTCAAGCGAGATGGCATTTAAAATAGCTGGATCTATGGCATTAAAAGAGGGTTGCCTAAAGGCAAGACCAGTTCTGTTAGAGCCGATGATGGCTGTAGAAGTAGTAACGCCTGAAGAGCATATGGGTGATGTTGTTGGTGATTTAAATAGAAGAAGGGGAATCATTTTAGGCATGGATGAAATTCCAACAGGTAAAACAGTTAGAACAGAAGTACCTCTATCTGAAATGTTTGGCTATGCAACAGATCTAAGATCTGCGACTCAGGGAAGGGCTAGTTTTTCAATGGAATTTCTTAAATACGCAGAAGTTCCTAACAATATCGCGGAACAGTTAAAATCAGGGTAAAACAATAGATGATAAATCCTCTAAATCTGTTGACATTAGGGGGCTTAGAGTCATAGAATACGCAACATTTTGCATAAAGCTAAATATAGGATACATATAAATTGGACAATCAATCAATCAGAATTCGCTTAAAAGCATTTGACTATCGTCTGATTGATGCTTCGACTAAATTGATAGTTGAAACAGCCAAAAAAACTGGTGCAATCGTAAAGGGACCGATCCCATTGCCAGTCAAGAAGGAAAGAACAACCATTTTAACGTCTCCGCATAAAGATAAGGATGCTAGAGATCAATACGAAATTAGAACTTACAAGAGACTTATGGATATTGTAGAACCTACAGATAAAACGGTTGATGCTTTAATGAAGCTAGACCTATCATCTGGGGTTGATGTGCAAATTAGCTTAGGCTAATTTGTAAATTTTTAACGCTTAGCGGCCATAGAGGGTTATTAGCCCCGTATAAAAGGAGAATAAATTGAGCATTGGCTTAGTTGGAAAAAAATCAGGTATGTCTAGACTTTTTCAGGAAGACGGAACGTCTGTTCCTGTCACAGTCATATCAGTTGCTGCAAACTTTGTAGCAGATATCAAAACTCACGAAAAGCATGGCTATAGCGCGGTAGTAGTTTCAAAGAATACCTCAAAAAACTTAACAAAATCTTCAACTGAATTTTTTAAGAAGCAAAACCTTGCAAATGGTGAGCTTTTTGAGTTTAGGACTGAAGCGGCGGATGATCTTAAGATCGGCCATCACTTAACAGCGGATATGTTCGAGGTTGGTAAAATGGTTGATGTTACTGGCACCTCTAAAGGTAAGGGCTATGCTGGTGTAATTAAGCGTCATAATTTTGCAATGCAAGATGCCACTCATGGTAACTCACTGTCTCACAGAGCCCATGGATCAATTGGTCAATGTCAGACCCCTGGAAGAGTTTGGAAAGGCAAGAAAATGTCAGGTCACATGGGCCATGAAACAAAAACGATCCAAAGTTTAGAGTTAATGGGTGCAGATGTTGAAAACAATCTGCTGTATGTAAAAGGAGCAGTTCCTGGATTTAATGGATCAACTCTGAAAATTACACCTGCGGTGAAACAAAGATGAAATTAGACATACTTAACACTGAAAATAAAAAAGAAGATTTACAGATCTCAGATTCTACATTTGGCAAAGCTTTCAATGAAACTCTTGTGCATCAAGCAGTTGTTACATACTTAGCAGGCGCCAGGCAGGGTTCCCACAAGCAAAAAACTAGATCAGAAGTGCGTGGAGGTGGTAGAAAACCATACGCACAGAAAGGAACAGGTAGAGCCAGAGCAGGTACTATACGTAGTCCAATATGGAGAGGTGGTGGAGTAGCATTTGCAGCAACTCCCAGAGACTACTCTAAGAAAATTAATAAAAAAATGTATAGGGCCGCCATCAGCTCAATTTTTTCCGAACTTCATCGTAACGAGAGATTGGTAGCTATCGAGCAGCCAAAATTTGAAACACCAAAAACTAAAGAGATGAGTAGATTTTTAAAGCAATTCAATCTTGAAAAAGTGTTAATAATCTTAGATGAGATGGATACAAATCTTTATCTTTCAGCCAGAAATATTCCTCATGTTGAGGTCGTTACTGTGAAAGAGATCAATCCAGTAATTCTTTTGAGATCTGAGAAAGTAGCTGTTACACCTGCTGCATTTAAGTTAATTGAGGCATGGGTCTAATGAATAAAGAAAAGCTATTGACCCTCATTCAATCTCCTTACATCACAGAGAAATCTACTGCTGCTGCAGAGCGCAATCAAGTAGTATTTAAGGTCTCTCTTACAGCTAATAAGCTAGAAATAAAAAAAGCAGTTGAGCAGTTATTTGATGTAAAAGTTGAAAGAGTTACCACTGCGACTCAGAAAGGTAAGCAGAAAAGAAATAAATTTGGCATATATAAAAAATCTGACTTTAAAAAGGCCTTTGTATCTCTTAAAGAAGGTTCTGAAATTCAATTCGAAGGCATTAATTAATCATGGCAGTTATCAAAGCAAAACCAACAAGTCCCGGAAGAAGGGGTGTCATATCCATTAAATCCGATCTTCATAAGGGAAAGCCGCACAAAGCTTTGCTGGAAAAGAAGTCTAAAAATGGTGGTCGTAATAATAATGGCCGCATTACAGTCAGGCATCAAGGTGGCGGACACAAACAGCATTATAGAATTATAGATTTTAAGAGAAATAAATTCGATGTACCTGCTGTAGTCGAAACTATTGAATATGATCCTAATCGTTCAGCTCATTTAGCCTTACTAAAGTATGCTGATGGAGAAAGAAGATATATTATTGCCCCGGGTAAAATTCAAGTAGGTGATCCAGTGCTGTCTGCCGACCAGACAGAAATGAAACCTGGAAATTGCATGAAACTATTGAATATTCCTCTTGGTACCACTATTCATTGCGTAGAGATGAAGCCGGGTAAAGGGGCTCAGATAGCAAGAAGCGCAGGAACATCAGCTCGACTAATAGCCAAAGAGGGCATTTATGCAACTTTAAGGCTTCAATCCGGCGAGATGAGAAAGATCTTATCTGAATGCAGAGCAACTCTTGGAACCGTGTCAAATCAAGAAAATAACCTACGCTCACTGGGTAAAGCCGGCGCGAAAAGATGGAGAGGTGTTAGGCCAACTGTCAGAGGTGTGGCCATGAACCCTGTGGATCATCCACATGGTGGTGGTGAGGGAAGAACTTCTGGTGGCAGGCATCCTTCAACTCCATGGGGCATTCCAACCAAAGGTTACAAAACTAGAAAAAATCAAAGAACAGATGATTTGATTGTCAGAAGAAGAGCTAAGAGGAAATAATATTCATGCCTAGATCACTTAAAAAAGGACCATTCATTGATTTGTCGCTTCAGAAAGCTGTGGATAAAGCTATAACTGAAAATAGCAAAAAGCCAATTAAGACTTGGTCCAGAAGATCGATGATTAGCCCAACAATGGTTGGACTAACTATCTCTGTGCATAATGGCAGGCAACATATTCCAGTGTTTATAAATGAAGATATGGTGGGCCATAAGTTAGGTGAATTTGCTATTACAAGAACCTTTAGAATGCACTCAGGCGACAGGAAGTCAAAATAATGGAAACAAGAGCTTATTTAAAAGGAACAAGATTATCTGCTCAGAAAGCAGGGTTAGTTGCGGACGTAGTTCGCGGTAAATCTGTGGAGGCTGCAATGGATTTCTTATCATTCCATAAACAGAAAGCATCAGAGGTAATCAAAAAACTTCTAGAATCAGCTATCGCTAATGCAGAAAATAATGACAAAGCTGACATTGATTCATTAGTTGTTAAATCAATTATTGTTAATCAAGGTATGAGGCTCAAAAGAATGAAGCCAAGGGCTAGAGGAAGAGCAGATAGGATTATTAAACCTAGCTGCCATATTGAAATAATCTTATCGGATCAGGAGAAATAATGGGTCAGAAAGTACATCCAATTGGTTTTCGTCTTGGCGTCATTAAAAAACATAATGCTTTATGGTATGCAAAAGGTAAAGCCTTCAAAACTAATTTAATTGAAGATTTAAAAGTTAGAAACTACATCAAAGAAAGATTGAGATTTTCTTCTATAAGCAGAGTAGATCTCGAGCGGTCTGCTCAAACTTTTACAGTTAACATCCATACCTCTAGACCTGGAATCATTATTGGAAAAAAAGGTGAAGAGATTGAATCGCTTAAATCAGCCGTTCAAAAGCTAGTTACTCAAACTGTACAAATTAATATCAAGGAAGTAAGAAAGCCTGACCTAGACGCAACTATATTGGCAGAAGGTATTGCTCAGCAGTTAGAAAGAAGAGTTCAATTCAGAAGAGCTATGAAGCGAGCAGTGCAAAGCGCAATGAGACAAGGGGCTAAGGGAATCAGAACAGAGGTTTCTGGTAGATTGGGTGGCGCAGAAATTGCTAGAGCGGAATGGTACAGAGAAGGTCAGGTACCACTTCATACATTGCGTGCGAACATAGACTACGGTGTAGCTGAGGCTCTAACCACATACGGACTTATAGGTGTCAAGGTTCATGTTTATACAGGAGAAGTATTAGGTGATCCTTTTAAAGATGAGGACCAGGGAAGTTAATTATGTTACAGCCAAAACAAACAAAATTTAGAAAAATGCATAAAGGCCGTAATAGAGGTCTAGCTCAATCAGGCAATTCCATTGCTTTTGGCGAGTATGCTCTTAAGGCAACAACGCGAGGCAGGATAACTGCTAGGCAGATTGAGTCAGCTCGAAGAGCTATGACTAGATCTATCAAACGTGGAGGGAGCATTTGGATAAGAATATTTCCTGACAAACCAATAACAAAGAAACCTTTGGAAGTAAGAATGGGAAAAGGCAAGGGTAACGTTGAGTATTGGGTTAGTCTCGTTCAGCCTGGAACCGTTTTATATGAAATGGCCGGTGTCTCTGAGGAAGTCGCAAGAGAAGCATTTAAACTTGCGGCTGCAAAATTACCAGTCAGAACTACATTTATCAAAAAGGCATTATAGAAATGGCAAAGTTAACAAATGATTTAAAAGATTTGCGTGGCAAGAATATCAAGGACCTTGAGGGTCTCGTTCTTGAGGTTCGGGAGAATCAGTTTAAAAATAGAATGAAGCATAAAACAGGACAGCTTAATGAATCTCATTTGCTTACAGCTGACCGCAAAAAAATTGCCCAAATAAAAACAGTTATCAATGAAAAAAAATCTGAGGAAGAATCCGCATGAGTACTAACCCAAGACAGCTAACAGGAATTGTCATCAGCGATAAGGCTGATAAAACAATTACTGTAAAGATTGAAAGAAAGGTTAAACATCCGACCTATGGCAAAATCATGACTCGCTCTACTAAAGTGCACGCGCATGATGAGCTAAATTCAGCAAAGATTGGTGACTTGGTCACAGTTCAGGAATGCAGACCTTTATCTAAATTAAAAACTTGGATGTTGCTTTCAGAAAATGCAAATTCAACTTCACCATCAGCTGTGGCTGCAGAGGATCTATCATGATTCAAATGCAAACAATTTTAAATATTGCTGACAATAGTGGCGCAAGAAGTGTTATGTGCATCAAGGTGCTTGGTGGATCTAAGAGAAGATATGCAAACATTGGTGACATCATTAAGGTGGCGATTAGAGAGGCTATCCCCCAGGGAAAAGTAAAAAAAGGTCAGGTTGTAGATGCATTGGTTGTAAGAACAAGAAAAGGTGTCCGCAGAAGAGATGGTTCTTTGATCAAGTTTGATGAAAACGCTGCAGTTTTAATTGGTGGAAATAAAGCCCCAATTGGTACACGAGTTTTTGGACCTGTCACCCGAGAGCTGCGTGAAGGCAAGCACATGAAAATTTTATCTTTAGCACCGGAAGTTTTGTAATGAAAAAAAATATTGAAACAATAACCAAGCTCAGAACAGGGGATGAGGTGGTAGTCATCACTGGTAAAGACATTGGAAAAAAGGGGACTCTGAAAAAAATCTCAAAGTTTAATAATAAGGCAGTTGTCAATGGCATCAATATGGTCAAAAAACATAC
>DKMG01000095.1 GCA_002469975.1 Proteobacteria bacterium UBA7420 | reverse complement strand
CAAGCTCATCAACCTTTACTTACCTCTTGGCTTCAAAACAAGGCAATGCTGTGATTATCGATCCAGTGCTTGATAAAAATTTGGTATATAAAACATTGCTGGAGCAACTAGGACTAACTTTGTCCTACTCCATTGATACTCATATTCATGCAGATCACACATCTGGCTCTGGCCAATTAAGGGAGCTGCTGGGTTGCGAAACAGTTAGTGGTGTTTCAGGTCCAAAATGCTCATCTCATAATATCCAGGATCA
Organism: Proteobacteria bacterium UBA7420; assembly: GCA_002469975.1. Classification (GTDB taxonomy): domain Bacteria; phylum Pseudomonadota; class Gammaproteobacteria; order Magnimaribacterales; family D2472; genus D2472. The sequence goes on along the minus strand of DKMG01000095.1, from coordinate 44,810 downwards.
AGAAATTCTTGAGATTGATGAAGTAAGAATAAAGGCAATTTTTACACCAGGACATACGGATGACTCTTACTCTTATTTGCTAGAATCAGTTGAGCCCTATTTCCTGTTTTCTGGAGATACTTTATTGATCAGAGGCACTGGAAGAACAGATTTTCAAAATGGAGATCCTGGGACGCTTTATGATTCCATCACCACAAAATTATTTACTCTGCCACAAACTACTAAAATCTTTCCAGGTCATGACTATAATGGGTTTACGGAAAGCACTATTAAAGAAGAGGTAACATTTAATCCAAGATTGAATAATAATAAGGAATCTTTTGTAAATATAATGAATTCCTTGGACCTGCCATCCCCCGCAATGATGGACGTGGTTATTCCTTTAAATAAAAATTGCGGTATGGAAAAATAATATGGCTTCATTCGACATTAAATCAGAACTAGATAAACATGAGTTAACCAATGCTGTAGACCAGGCAAACAGGGTCTTACAAAATAGGTTTGACTTTAAGGGAACCAATGCATCTTTTTCACTTAGCGCCAAAGAAATTCTTTTGTTGGCAAAAGAAGATTTCCAGATTAAACAAATGGAGCCTGTGCTGCATGAAGCCATGGCGAAACGAGGTATTGATTTAAGAACACTCCAGCCTGGTTCCATAGACTCAGCAACTGGTGAGGCTCGTCAATCTATTAGTCTGCAAGAAGGCATCGACAGAGAGCTAGCTAAAAAAATTACGACCCTGGTCAAGCAGTCTAAAGTAAAAGTTCAAGCATCTGTTCAGGGCGAAAGCGTTAGAATCAATGGCAAAAAAAGAGATGAGCTGCAAGAAATCATGCAGTTAATTAAAGATCAAAAATATGATATGCCATTACAGTTTGATAATTTTAGAGATTAGCGTTATCTAAATTTATTTTATGCTGCATGATCACAATATACTTTACCCCTTGTGTGAGCCCTATGAGACTGGTTTTATGGATGCAGATGGGCATAAAATATACTATGAGCAGTGCGGAAATCCCCAAGGAAAACCTGCTATCTTTTTACATGGGGGACCAGGCGGGGGTGGAAGCGAAAATGTAAGAAGGTTTTTTAATCCTGATACATATCGAATTATTGTTTTCGATCAGAGGGGTTGTGGCAGAAGTAAGCCACATGCTAGTTTAGAAAATAACACAACCTGGGACCTGGTAAGGGACATCGAATCTCTTCGAGAAAAATTAATAATTGATAAATGGCTAGTTTTTGGGGGCTCTTGGGGAAGCACCTTGGCACTAGCTTATGCGCAAACTCATCCGACCTCTGTCAGTGAAATGGTTCTAAGAGGAATATTTCTTCTACGAAAAAAAGAGCTGCATTGGTTCTATCAAGACGGTGCCAGCCATATTTTTCCAGAGGCCTGGGCAGATTTTATAAAGATTATTAACATTGATAAGCGCGCAAATCTCATGCTGGCATACCATGAAATATTTACTGGCCCAGACCGTCAGAAAAGCCTAAATGCTGCTATTGCCTGGTCACGCTGGGAAGCTGCATGCAGCAGCATGGATTACTCGCCATCAAGGGTAGAGGATTTTTCTAATCCAGAGTTTGCTCTTGCATTTGCCCTCATTGAAAATCATTATTTTATGAATCATGGTTTTCTTGAAACTGAAGATCAATTGTTAAAAGGGGTTGAGGCCATAAGAGGTATTCCAGCAACTATTGTTCAGGGGAGGTATGACATGGTATGTCCAGCGCAAACCGCCTATGAGCTAGCTGCAGTGTGGCCAGAAGCTTCTTTGGTGATTGCCCCATTTTCAGGCCATACAGCATTTGAGCCAGAAATTATTCACGAGTTAATCAAAGCAACTGATAACTTTGGAACAACACACTCTTAAATGAAGTCTTACATTACTCATTTAGAGTGCTCGGCCACAGGCAAAGTCTATCCAGCAGATGAGGTCCACAACCTCTCGGAGGTTGGCAAACCATTGTTGGTGAAATACGATCTTGATAAAATGAAGAGCGACCTCACCAGAGAGAATTGGTGTGTTGAATCTGCTCCAGGTTTTTGGCGATATCAGGCACTGCTACCTGTATCCAGAAATGAATCTAGAATTTCTTTGGGGGAGGTACTGACTCCTTTGGTTCCGCTGAAAAAAAGTGCCGCGTTGCTTGGAGGTATCGAAGGAAATATTATTGTCAAAGACGAGGGGCGACTCCCAACAGGATCCTTTAAAGCGCGAGGTCTATGTCTTGCTGTGTCTATGGCGCATCAACTCGGTTTAAGGCACCTTGCAATTCCAACCAATGGTAATGCTGGGGCTGCATTAGCTGCTTATGCTAAACATGCAGGCATGAAAGCAACTGTTTTTTGTCCAGATGACACTCCATTGATTAATGTGCAAGAAATTCAACTACAAGGAGCAGATACGTATCTGGTCAACGGGCTCATCAATGACTGTGGAAAAATAGTTTTAGCAGGCAAAGAAGAAACTGGTTGGTTTGATGTCTCAACCCTGAAAGAGCCCTACAGAATTGAAGGTAAGAAAACCATGGGTTTTGAGCTAGCAGAGCAGCTAGATTGGAAGATGCCTGATGCAATTTTTTACCCCACTGGAGGGGGAACTGGATTAATTGGTATGTGGAAGGCTTTTGCAGAGCTTAAGACCTTAGGCTGGTTAACAGGCAAGCTGCCGAAAATGATTGCCATTCAATCATCTGGATGCGCACCTATTGTGAAGGCATTTAATGAGGGCTTGGATCATGCCCCTTTATGGGAAGATGCGTATACCGTTGCCTCGGGGATAAGAGTCCCAATAGCCATAGGGGATTTTTTAATTCTTCAGGCGATTAGGCAATCTAATGGATGTGCCCTTGCGGTAGATGATGAACAGATTATGGAAACCAGAGATCTCATTGCAAAGCAAGACGGTTTGCTACTTTGCCCAGAAGGGGCTGCTACTGCCGCAGGATATCAAGCAGCCATTGAAAAAAATATAATTAGCCCGGGCGACCAAGTCATTCTATTTAATTGTGCCACTGGATTAAAATATCCTATGCCTCCTGCAACTAAAAGCATAGATAAGAATGCTGCTATAGACTATCAGCAATTTATTTAAAGCTGAATCTCAGCCTAGGATGCTAAGGGTTCTATCAATGAGCCAGAAAAAACCCATGCCACCTAAAATCAATGAAGTCAGTGTGGCGGATTGTTTGTATAAATTGAATCGATGAGCCAACCAGATCAAAAAAGTAAATATAGGGAGTAGCAATAATTGCCCAGCTTCAATCCCAAGATTAAAAAATAAGAGGGACAGGAATAGCTGCTCATTGCCAATCCCAATGCCTGTTAAGGCATTTGCAAATCCAAGCCCATGCAGTAATCCAAATCCAAAGGCGATAAGCCATGGAGTTGATGCGTAACGCTTGCGATCACTGATCTCAATGGCGAGGTAAATAATGGTCAAGGCGATAATTGCTTCGACCGTAGCTTGCGGCAATGTGACTACCTCAAATACAGACAGACCAAGTGTGACGCTGTGTGCCAATGTAAAAGCTGTGATGGTTTTGATTGTATTAAGGAGGCCCGATACTAAAAAAAGTAAGCCTAGGATAAATAAGATATGATCTTTGCCACTCATTAAGTGATCAATGCCTAAGCTAAAATAGCCCAAAGGATAAACTTGCTCTTTGAGTGGGACAGTGAGGGACGATCGCTTGAGATTAATCAGACCCTCAAAAACTTCTCCGTTTAAGTGCGAGATAGTGACCAGTGCATCGGTCAAAACACTTAAATTTCTTACCTCAATAACCTGACCCTTGAGTGATTGGTCGCAAGTTAATAGTAGTGTTTCAACTAAATACTTTCCTTTTTGAATGGGTGACTGTCCTTCCCTTTGACAGCCTACTGGGAATAAGACCCCGGCCCGTGATCCTATGTTTTTAGATGGATACATCCAGTTCACTTTATAGGTATTGTTCTGGACTTCGTCCACAACCAAATGGGCAGGATTAAATTCGTGCGCAAAAAGTGAAGAGGAGCAAAGTGCAAGAATCAAAACTCTACAAAACCTTTGAAGCATTAGAATTGATAGTTTGGATTAATAATGACTCGATACTGGGATTTAATTTCATTCAGGTATAAATTCACGGCGTCGTCCTGAGTTTTGGTTACATAGTCTTGGGTAACCTTGGCTGCAATTTTATTCCATGGTGGAAAAAAACCATCTGAGGTATCTGTGATAAAAAGCAAATGCTCGCCAAAAGCGGATTCGTGAGGTCCCGACCATTGATTTAATTTTGGCTGATCAAATGCTGACAAGAAAGAAGCTCCAAAGCTTCTTTCAATCTCGGCTGCAGTATTTTGATTAAAGTTTTTACCAAGAAAAAAAGGATCGCCTGTGAGCTCCATATCACCATCTATCAAAGCATTTAAAGAATTATTAGCACGCTCTATTGCATTAGATTCCTTGCTGAAATAATGATGCTTAAAAGAATAGGTTGGCGGCATAAAGTACTTAGCTTTGTTGCTTTCATAAAAATCTAGTAGCTCTTGCTCGGTTGGGTCTACGGGCATTGTTTCTTGTTTTAAAAAAGTAAGTTTTTGTGCCAGTCGTCTCTTAATGATCCTATCCTCTTGATCCAAGCCTAAAAGCAACGCTTCTCTATAAAGAATCTCTTCTTGCACTAGATTGTTTATTATATTTACTACTTCTTCATCAGTTGGGGCGCGCCCCACCTGAGATGTCCATGCTGATAGCAGGCTCGATAACTCTTGATCGGAAATATAAATATCTTTAGAGCTCTCGTCAGAATTTAAGCCAGTGTCAATTATAAAAATGAATAAGCCAATGAAAAAAAATACCAGTATTCTGAGATTCAACTTGGTGTTCCTTAAATTTATAAGATATTAATCTCTACCTTGCTCTGTTCTGGAATGTACCAAATAGGAGAGGACCAAGCGCGTTCTTGTATTGTCTGATGAAGATCAGGTCTAGGCGTCTCCCCAGCTTTCACAGCATCCCAGGTAGACCATCTACAAGAAGGATTTTCGAGAGCTCTCACGTAGTAAAATGCTTTGATGGCAGGATCAAAATCAGGGTCTGTCCAAGTAGTCTTTAATTCTACTGCGCCCACATCATTTGAAATAGAGCAGTCATTGATATTAACTCTTGCTCCATTATCAGGACATCTGTTAGTCAAAGAATCTACCGCTAAACCATCAGAGCAGGCAACATCATAGATTTTCTCATGAGGAGTTCCAGATCCATTCTCTACCCAACCTTTAATGATTTGCACTCTCTGCAGAGGAGCTCCATTTTTATCACGCTGTGCCCATACTAAAAACTGAGGCACTTGATTGTTACTTGCAAATAAATCAGCGCCCATGGTGACGCCTTTGGCATAGGCTTCTTGCACCATATCTTCAGAATCTAGCGCAATAGAGTCCATGTCATACCCAGCAAAAAATCTGACAGCTAGTCTTGTTCCTGTTGTTGCAAATGTTTCTTTTCTTTTAAAGGCCTTAAAGATTGAATCTCTTGTATTTTCTTCTGCCCAGGCGACTGCTAAGCCTGAAGCTCCCCACTGCTCAAAACCAGTGTCAGCATAGGTTCTGCCTTCTAGCTCTTGAGTAGATGGCGGTTGATTATATGCCGCACTGTATTGGGTTAACTGCGCAATTCTCTCGTCAGTTAGGGGAACAGATCCTCTGCCTTGAGCAGTACCATCGAGTATGCCAACTTTTGACCAGTAGTTATTCTCATCAAAAGATCCAGCTCCTGTGTGGGTATCAGAGGAACCAATTAAGCCAAATTTGTAAGGGTTGCCTTGCTTATTCCAGTCCAAAGTTAGGCCTCTTAAATAAGCATCTCGCACATAACCACCTTGCGGCATGCTGTATGAAGGAGGTCTGCTCCCAACCCGCTTATTCATGATTTCAAAATCTGCCCACTCATCATCTGGGGAAAGCAGTGGGTGAGTATCAGAGGTGCCTTTAACTTGAGTTATTTCAACAACTGGCTCATTTCTCATCCGTTGTTCAGAATACGCAAGGTCAATCGGATTTCCTCTAAAAGTCTCTACTTCAAACATTTGACCGTTAGAGCCGTTGCTATTGTGTGGGATAGCCAGCGAATCTACGCCTCTATCTCTTAAGCTATCCATCCAGGTCCATAAATCTTCCGGGTTTAAAGAATCAATTCTAGTCCAAGGTCTAATCGGAGCATTCGAAGAATTAAAAATAACATTTCTATGCAGATTGCCACCCTCTACAGCTGTTGAGGTAGTAAATTCATAGCCTATAAAGGTTGTGAATGTTCCTGGGTTATTAAACTCTTCGGCGGCGTTCGCTACATCTGCCCATGCAGACTTGTGCACATTATAATCAAATGAAGTCAGCGCCAATTGTAAGTTTTTGGTGAGCCAAGCTTGGATAACTTTTGGGTGCCATAAGGGATAGGGCTGGATAATAGCTTGGGTTAAAACTGAACTAAAAATATTGGCCCTCTGAGGTCCAGATGCAAGGGTGATATTATCAGCTCGATTAATGTTATGAAAAGGCTTCGTCCATTCTTGTTGAGATATCTTAGAGGAGGTATCAGCGTAATTCTCTACCATGCCCATATAAAAACCATGATCTGTCACTGCATAAAAGTCGAGGGGCTCCCGTAACTTCATTTCATATCCCAGGGGATGGGTAATTCCCTCTCCTGTCGCATATCGGTATGCATCATATGGGGTGTTTGTGACGCCAAAAATATAGGCGTCAAAAGAATATTTTGTGTGGACATGTAGGTCGCCATAAAAAGGACTGCGGTTAGGGTTTGAGGGTATGTCCTGAGAACGTTCAGCGTCCTTAATAATAGAAAAATCTACTATTTCTAAAGCTGAATCGGTTTGAAGATTTGTATATAAACCGGATGCATAAAAAATAAATGCTGATGATACAATTATTAAACCAATAAAAGATTTACTTGGTTTCATATAACCCCCTAAATAATAAAGATTCTTTATCTTAGCTTATTCAGAGAACGACACAAAATATGACAAGACTTTATTGGCTTCAATTTAAAAGGAATGCATATGAGCGATTCATCAAAATATACACCTCCAAAAGTTTGGAAATGGGATAATCAAAGTGGTGGAAAATTTACCAATATAAATAGGCCTATTGCTGGAGCAACCCATGAGCAAGAGTTACCTGTTGGAAAACACCCTTTGCAGCTCTATTCCTTGGGCACCCCCAATGGGATCAAGATCACCGTGCTATTAGAAGAATTGCTTGCATTAGGCCATGTGGGAGCTGAATACGATGCCTTTTTAATTAACATTGGTGAGGGCGCTCAATTTAGCAGCGGCTTTGTTGAGATTAACCCTAACTCCAAAATTCCTGCCTTGCTCGATCTAAGCACCAATCCTGCTACGCGGGTCTTTGAATCTGGTGCCATAATGATCTATCTTGCAGAAAAGTTTGGTGAGCTCTTGCCTGTAGAGCCCGCAGAAAAAGCAGAATGCATGTCATGGCTCTTTTGGGGAATGGCTAGCGCACCCTATCTAGGAGGTGGTTTTGGACATTTTTATGCTTATGCGCCAGAAAAATTTGAATACCCTATTGATAGATTTTCTATGGAAGTTAAACGTCAGCTGGATGTCTTGGATAAAAATTTATCTTTAAGACAATATTTGTGTGGGGATATTTTCAATATAGCAGATATAGCCGTGCATGCTTGGTATGGCACTTTGGTGCTCCGCAACATTTATGATGCATCTATTTTTCTAGATGTAGCATCCTATAAGCATGTAACTCGCTGGGCCAAAGAAATAGCAGAGCGTCCGGCCTATAAAAGAGGATCAAGAGTTGGAAGAGCTCCTAGCCCAGAAGATAATGCTATTCCTGAGCGTCATGATGCAAGTGATCTGGATTAATTAACCCTAATCGTCAGAATCAAGTCTTAACTGATGTGGATGCTTTTTATGCGTGAGTTTTTATTGCATTGTCCACATCATAATCATGAATACTTTGTAAATCATTGCCTGGAATATTAGTGAATCGCATTACAGCATTGCGCGCGAAAACCAGTAATGGATTTTTCATGTGGTAGATTTTTCCTTGTCTCATAGACATTCTCTGAATTTTATTAGTGCGCTTGCTCCTTATAAAGTTATATATTTTTTGTGTTTCATGAAAATTACCATTAGTTTTTTTACATAGCATCCCAAATGCATACGCATCTTCGATAGCCATGCATGCGCCCTGTCCTAAAAATGGAACCATGGGATGAGCAGCATCACCAATCAAGGTTAGGTTATCGGCTATCATCGATTTAAGTGGAGGTCTGATGTATATGCCCCATTTATATAATTTCATAGAATCTTCGATGGCAGGAAAAATCTTTGGATCATAGTTTGAAAAATCATCCAACAAATCATTGAATGACCCCTCCTCTTTCCATGATTCTGTAAATTCATATTCCTCTTTGGCACAGGCTACAAAACTGACATCACCATCACTATTAATAGGATAAGAAACAATATGACTGCTGGGGCCCAAGGTAAAATGTACACTCTGAAGATTACCTTTGCCTATACCTCGCCATGCAGTGTAACCACTATATTTTGGTTGTTGATTTGAAGCAAAGAACTGATCGCGAATGGAAGATCGAATGCCATCACATGCTGCAAGATGGCTTAAAAAATATTTTTCATGATTATCAAATGAAGCTTCACAGCTATTTTGATCAAAGCTTTTAAAAATATGGTTATAAAGAATCTCTCCTCCTAGGCTTGTGTATTGTTCTAGCAAAAGAGTCATTAATATTTGTCTGCGCGTCGTCAGAACCTCTGGGGTTTTGAATTCACAAATTTTTTGTAGCGGACTGTTAATGGAGGCTGTCGTAGTAATGGAAGATTGATTTTTTAAGTTACTTAAAATATTTATTCTATCCAATAAACAAAGTGCGTTTTGAGAAAGCGATATTGCAGCCCCGTGAGATTTTTCTTCAGATGACTGTTCAAAAATAATAGCTGGAATTCCTTCTTTTAATAAAGTGCAGCCAAGGGTGAGGCCAGCTATTCCTCCACCAATAATGCCGACTCTATTAGAAAGATTGTTCATAAATATTTTTAAATCCCGTTTCCTTGACTTAGAGCATGCTCTAAGTTGTATAGTGATGTTCTTATATTAATATGATTTAACTCTTTGGAGAAAAAATGACAACAAATAAACAAATTACATCTACTGTAACCGACCAAGGCAAGCTTGAAATAGCCATCACTGATTCAGCCCGACCAGTGCCAAAAGATGATGAGGTCTTAATAGAGGTTCAGGCAACGCCAATTAATCCATCAGATCTAGGTTTATTGCTTGGACCTGGCGACATCAACACTCTTAAGGTTGAAGGCTCTAAAATTACCATGGATGTTCCTGCAGCAATTATGAGTGCAATGCAGCCAAGACTTAATATTTCAATGCCCGTTGGAAACGAAGGCTCTGGGGTTGTAATTGAAGCCGGCGCAAATGCGCAAGAATTATTAGGCAAAGTTGTGAGCGTGGTTGGAGGGGGTATGTACTCTCAATATAGATGTCTTCCTGCAGCAAGCTGTATGGTCATGAATGAAGGAACCGAACCTAGAGATTGCGCATCAAGCTTTGTGAATCCGTTGACGGCTCTTGGCATGGTAGAGACCATGAAAATGGAAGGACACACAGCGCTTGTTCATACAGCTGCTGCCTCTAATTTAGGCCAAATGCTTGTTAAAATATGTGTAGATGATGGGGTACAGCTTGTTAACATTGTTCGAAAACAAGAGCACGTTGATTTATTAAAATCCATTGGCGCACAATTTGTGTGTAATTCCTCTGATGATGATTTCATGGAACAGCTAACTGCAGCGATCATTGAAACAAAAGCAACTCTTGCATTTGATGCTACTGGTGGAGGCGAATTAGCCGGAAAGATACTAACCTGCATGGAAGTTGCAGCAAGAAAAAATGCAACTGAGTATAGTCCCTATGGTTCAACTCAACACAAGCAAGTCTATATTTACGGTGGGCTAAATCAGTCTGGAATTACTTTGCCAAATAATCGGACTTTTGGGATGTATTGGGGCATTGGTGGATTTTTATTAACACCATTCCTAGGAAAAGTTGGATTTGAAAAAGTGGGTGAGCTTCAAGCTAGGGTTGCCAATGAAATCAAAACTACATTTGCTAGCAAGTACACTCAAGAAGTTTCTTTAGAGGGCGCCTTAACTCTCGAGGCTTTGATGGTGTATGCCAAGCAAGCAACTGGTGAAAAAGTATTAATCAACCCTAATGGCTAAAAGATAAATAAAGATAGTATTTTATCTAATTAAAAAAGGGGCTTTAGCCCCTTTTTTGCTTTGCATCTCTCTGTCTTATATCAAGGCTAGTGCCATCATGATTAAAGAGATAATAGAGCCAAACCAAGTTAATGTTCTTAATAACGCTATGCCTGCGATATATGTAATGACATGACCCACCCTAAAAGCTAGCCACCAGCATGCCAGTCCTGTCACATCTATATCTAACTGCATTGATAATAAAGCTAATGCCAAAAATGCTGGAAGGCTTTCTTGTAAATTTGTACTGGCTCTACTTGCACGCCCCGCCATGACTGATGAATTAATTGGTTCATCTCTATTGGAGGTAAGCCAGCTAAAATTGTTTGCATTAAAAGCCATTGGCACAATCCAAACCTGAGTAATAGTAAGCAATAAAGCATAGATAATATAAATGGTCATCAATTTTCTCCTAAATAAATAAAGTTAAAGTTTAAACAATAGAAATGATTCCAGCAAAATAAATCACGCTTGTACCTGATATTAATACTCGATCATCAGCCAGTCTACAAGCAAGATTCCCACCTCTTTTAGATAATTGACGTGCTGAAAGTTCATCTTTTTTCAATTGTTTAGCCCAATAAGGAGTGAGCATTGTGTGAGCTGAGCCTGTAACTGGATCCTCTGCAATTCCAGCCTGGGGGTAAAAACATCTAGAAACAAAATCTACATCATCCCCTGGAGCAGAGATCACAAGTCCACGAGCATGAATCTCTGACAGTAATTGAAAATGTGGTTGCATCTCTTCAATTTGAGTTTGAGTTTTAAAAACTGCTAAATAATCATCTTTTCCTTTCAGTAATTTCTCTGGCTCCTTTCCCAAGATTTCTGTAAATAATGGGTCAGGTTCCAAAATATTTGGTTGGTCTATAGGACAATTAAGACAAAGATTGTCTTTGTTCTTGGAGACTGTTAATTTTCCACTTTTGGAAGTAAAAGTGATCTCATTACCAGACAGTTCAGGGAAATGCTCGAAAAGTATTTGAGCGCTTGCTAGAGTGGCATGGCCACAAAGGTCAACCTCAATTAAAGGGGTAAACCATCTAATAGATATCGGGGTATCATGAATGCTAACAAAGGCTGTTTCAGAGAGATTGTTTTCTAGTGCTATCGATTGCATTAACTCTTCTGAAAGAGGAGATTCTACAATCACCACCGCAGCGGGATTGCCTGAAAATAATTTTGAAGCAAAGGCGTCAACTTGGTACATTTTTAATTCCATCTAGTTATTTTACCTAAACACTCTTTCAAGGCTAGAATGAAGGGAAAAGTATCAACTTGGACGCAGAACAACTAACAGTAAAAACTAAATTAGCTTTTGGTATAGGCGCCACCGGTGAGGCTGCAACAAACTGGATATTTTCAGGCATCACTTTCTTTTTCTATAATCAGGTTCTCGGTCTTTCAGGCTCTCTTACCGGGTTTGCAGTATTAATAGCCATTATTTTTGATGCAATCTCTGATCCTGTTATGGGATCTATCTCTGATCGCTTTAAATCTAAATGGGGACGCAGGCATCCGTTTATGTTCTTTGCTCCCTTCCCCACTGTGCTGGCAATCTGCTTAATGTTTTTCCCGCCTGATGGGCTATCAAACTATGGATTATTTGCCTGGTTGATTGGAACCACAATTATTCTGAGAGTTAGCATTACCTTGTTTGCGGTTCCTCATTTAGCTCTCGGCGCAGAGCTCTCAGAGGATTATATTGAGAGAAGTAGAGTGATGAGTTACAACAATCTTCTTGGCTACATGGGCGTGATTATCATGCATATATTTGCATGGTTTCTTGTGTTTCCTAATTTTTCGGGAGAAGAAATTGGTCAGCTCAATCAAGCGGCATATACCCCTATCGTTATCTTCAGCACCATCTTAATTGCTGTATGCATCCTATCTTCTGCATACTTTACAAGAGATCGCATTCCTTATTTAAAACAGCCTTTAGATAGTACTCCCAAAATTTCACCTATGGATTTATTGCAAGATATTATTGGAGCGCTTGGCAATCGAAACTATTTAAGACTGGTTGCTGGAATGTTTTTTATTACCCTTCTTATAGGAACTCATGAAACACTTGCCATTTATATGGGGACCTTTTTTTGGGAGCTCTCACCCACACAAATTGGGCTATTAGTCATTAATAATATTTTAGGATTCGGTCTTGGGTTTGCAATCACGGCAAGGCTGCACCAAAGATTTGATAAGCCGGTGATCATGGTTGTCAGTGTAATTGTGCTGAGTATCTTCTGGTCTGCTGCGGTAAATCTAAGGCTGCTAGGGCTAGCCCCAGAAAATAGCTCAACAAATTTAGTTATCTTTATTATTTTTTTTGGCTCCATTACCTCTGTCGGCGGTTCAGTTTTAAACATCAGCGTGATGTCTGCCTTGGCAGACATAGCAGATGAGCACGAACTCAATACAGGCGTAAGGCAGGAAGGGGTTTTTTATGCAGCAAGGACCCTCTTTGCAAAGACTTCAAGCGGCATTGGTCATGTGGTTGCGGGGCTTGCATTGGATTTTATTAACTTTCCAACTAATAGTAAGCCTGGAGAGATCTCTAATGAGACTATATTTCATCTTGGTTTAATTGATGGCCCTTTTGCAATGATCTGGGGTTTAATTGCGGCATTTTTTTATGCACGTTATAAAATTACTAAGCAATCGCATCAAAAAATTAAAGCTGATCTCCAAATTAAAAATCTATAATCAAAACGCCATCTTCAGCATATAATTTGCCGATGAAAGATTTTCAAATTGGATGGGAAGAATGGGCGTCATTTCCAAAACTTGGTATTTCAGCCTTAAAAATTAAAACTGATACTGGTGCTAAAACTTCTGCTCTTCATGCAAACAATATTAGATTAGCTGGCACAGCTAAAAATAGAAAAGTAATTTTTGAGTTGTCGCCAGATGTTCAGCAGCCAGAAGTAAGGATTCTGTGCTCAGCAAAAGTAATTGATCAGCGAGAGGTGACCTCCTCAAATGGGGCATCAGAACTCAGATATATTATTTCCACATCTATAAAAATAGGGCCAAAAACATGGGACATAGAGATTTCATTAACCAATAGAGAAAATATGGCTTACAGAATGATCTTGGGCAGGCAAGCCCTAGAAAAACTCACGGTAATTCCTGATGCCTCTTTTATGCAGCCAGAGCTATCTTATGAGAAGTACAAAAAGATCGTCAAGAACAAGCCATCTTTCGGTAGTTTAAAGATTGCTATCTTAACGATGAGTCCAAAGAATTACTCAATAAAAAGGTTCATTCAGGTAGCGGAAAGCATGAATCATGAAGTTGATGTTATTAATACCAAAAGATGTTACCTGAACATTAACTCTAGAAATCCAGAAATTCATTATGATGGTGTGGCTCTGCCCCACTATGATGCTGTTATTCCTAGAATTGGTGTTTCAGTTACTTTTTACGGGATGGCTGTAGTTCGTCAGTTTCAAGCTATGGGAACATATTGTATAAATTCAGCAGATGCCATTGGATCCTCTAGAGATAAATTAGCTGCACATCAAATTCTAGTCCGTCATAAAATTCCAATGCCAGATACAGCTTTTGCAAGTTCCCCAAAAGATACAAAGAATCTTATTGCGTTGACGGGAGGATCACCTTTGGTCTTAAAGCTTTTAAATAGCACTGGAGGTCGGGGAGTCGTGTTAGCTGAGACTAGCAAGGCAGCATCTGCAGTCATTGGTGCATTTCAGGGGCTGGATGCAAATTTTATCTCCCAAGAATTTATTAAAGAAGCAGGTGGCTCAGATCTAAGGTGTTTTGTAGTAGGTAGAAAAGTGGTGGCCTCCATGCTAAGGACAGCTGCAGAAGGTGAATTTAAATCCAACCTTCACGCTGGTGGCTCTGGCAGCCCAATTGAGATCACAAAAGAGGAAAGAGATATCGCGATTCGAGCCTCTAGGGTACTTGGTTTAAATGTGGCCGGCGTTGATATTATAAGAACGAATGATGGCCCAAAAGTGCTTGAGGTAAATAGCTCACCTGGGCTAGAGGGAATAGAATCAACCTCTGGAGTTAATGTCGCCGCTGCTATTATGAAATTTATTGAATCTAATGTGAGGTCGCTTAGATCAATTAAATAATGTCATTGGGCATTCAGTATAAAGAGCCTGATAGCCATAATCGATCATTGGGAGGCTCAAAATTTTCCTCGCAGAAACCTCATTCGAATTGAATACACTCTAATCAAGGCCACCACAGTTAAAATTGCTTGTGTGAAAAGAGAGATGGCCAAGGTATTCGTCCAGCTCCAACTGTCAATGGTGAGCCAAAGCAGAAAAGTTTGTAGGGGGAAATTGATGGCTAAGCCCATCATGACGACTATGACACTTTCCCTGAATGCAGCTTTTTCTTTGTTGTTCATATTTTTGTCTTGGTTTTAAATCTGTTGATAATTGCATTGCTTCATGACCTTTTGGGACAAAGAGGCATTAATTAATTCTATGACATTTTGATCTAATGTGGGGATGGCTAATGCAGATTCAATATCTTTTTGAGCATGCACCCCTCTGCCATTGACATAATCTTGCATGGGAATGAGGGGTGTATCTGAATACCCAAGAATCTGCTGAATCTCTAAATGAACTCCTGCCTGAGAAGAATGAAATCTTTCTAGGGGAACAATCATCGCATGCGGAACCTCAGCCGCCATGCTTAAATAGCTCGCATTTTTTTGATTCCACATAGTTATAGAGTTTTCATAATCCTCAATGGAGAATTGAATAAATTGTTCAAAACTCAGCTCTTTGATTTTTGGGTAATGGTCATAGTAAGGCTCTCGATGCATGGCCTTCAACCATGAGTATGGGTTTCTTAAGCAGAAGATAAAGAGGCACTGATCTACAGTAAACTTTGACCACTCTTCTTGCTTGGGAGCTAAACGATGCTTCCACCCAAGAAAATCGTAATGTTGAAATCTTAGATTGAAGTTTTTACCAGCAAAATAGCCGATGGCATTAGTCCCGCAATGCCGCTCTCCAAAAACTTTAATAGAGTTAATCACCTAGTGTTACCGCTGTTCCATAAGCAATAACTTCAGAAGCTCCAGCTGCAATGGTAGAGGTTTGGAATCTAAAATTTAGAATTGCATTAGCATCTAGTGCCTCTGCGTTTGCAATCATTCGGTCAACTGCTTCTTCTCGTGCAGCAGTTAATAAAATAGAGTAGCTCTTGAGCTCTCCACCAATTAGATTTTTTAAAGTCGCCAGAATATCTGTGCCCAGATGTCGAGCTCGAACGGTGCTACCGGTTACAACACCGTGGTAGGTTTCAATTTTTTTGCCTTCTATGGTCGGGGTCGAGGAAACTAACATTATTTGTGCCTATTAACTGGGTATAATTTACTTATTGATATGGACAATATAAAACAAGAGTTAGTAGAAACAAAGTTTGCGATCGGAGCGGTGGTCAAGCATAGGTTTTTAGATTTTCGCGGCGTGATCTTTGATGTCGATCCGGAGTTCAATAATACCGAAGAATGGTATCAGTCGATTCCATCTTCTATTCGACCCATTAAAAATCAACCCTTCTATCATCTCTTTGCAGAAAATGGGCATATTTTTTATATTGCATATGTTTCAGAGCAAAATTTACTCCACGATGAATCAGAGGACTTGCCCAAGCACCCTGAAATTCAAAACCTCTTCTCTCATTTTGAAAATGGTAAATTTATACCCATGGCAAGAGCTATAAACTAAGCAGTTTCTTGATGGGCTATTTCCAAGGCGGTCACGAACACATCCATTGCAATCTTTAGCTCATCAATTCCTAAAAAAGTAGGTGCCAGTCGAATGTTTGAATCCAAGGGATCAAGAAAATGAGGAAAGGTTGATCCTGCTGGTGTAATTAATACCCCCACTTCCTTGCAAAGCTCAATAACTCTTGTCGCGATGGGTCGCTTAGCATTGTATGAAATAAAGTACCCGCCAGTTGGTCTTTGATAATCTCCTATGTCAGGACTTAAAGCATCCAAAGCTGCAAAAGCTAGTTCAAATTTAGGTCGAACAATCTCAGCATGCTTGCTCATGTGCTTAATAACCCCAGCATGATCTTTTAGAAATTGTACATGGCGTAATTGATTGGGTTTATCAGAGCACACAATCATGGAGGCTCTTTGTCTTATCAATAAATCAAAGACCGGCTTGCCTGCTGCTGCAAAAGCCAAGCCGCCACCGCCGAAAGTAACCTTGGAGAATGAGCAAAAAACTGCTGCTTGATCCTCTACTTCAGATTGCTTAATTAGCTCCCAGGTTGGTGTTTGACATAGCGAAGGTAAAAAATCATGAAGCAAATACGCATGATCAAAAATAAATAAAAACTCCTCAGAATAAGCTTTACCAGCTTCAAGCAGGGCTGAAATATTTTCATCAGTGTAAGTATCGCCTGTTGGATTAGAGTGCCGTGGCACACAAATAATACCCTTAATATTCTCATGCTCTTGCAGCAGTGCATGCACAGCTTTCATGTCAATTCCAGATCCGGTCAAAGGAACGGTTAACATCTCTATTCCAAAATCTTCAAGCAGCCTAAAGTGTCTATCAAAACCAGGTACGGGGCATATAAATTTAAGATTCTCTTGATCTTTCCAGGGATTTTTTAGACCAAATAAGTAGTTTGCAAGAATCAATTGATAGATCAACAACAGGCTAGATTGCTCTCCAACTAAGGTGCTGTCTATTGGGGCTGACAAGAGGCTTGCACCAAGCTCTCTTGCCTCCAAGATGCCCAGGGGCTCTCCATAGTTTCGCACATCAGTTCCATTGGAACTCTGAGGGGAAACCTCCATGCTCAGCAATAAATTAGATAAATCCAACTGCTCTGATCCTGGCTTGCCTCGAGTTAAGTCAATTGATAGGCCTTGTGCTTTTAAGGCAGTGAATTTAGATTCCAAAGATTTTTCCATAGTATCATTAGCTATATTGGTGAATATATTTTATAGGATAAAGTAATAAGTGGCGTACATATCAATACTTTTGGTTGTAATCATCCTCTTGCTGGGGATCTTAATTTATTTAAATTTAAAGCCTGATGCTGCATCTGTTAGCTCGAAAGAATCTCTTAGAGATCTGGATAAAGCAGTAGAAAGACAAGAAGCCACCTTGTTTGATCTATCCAAGGACATCCAGTCCTTTCAAGACCCTCTCAGTAAGCTGAATCGATATTTATCGGGCGGCACTCTGGCCGGGAAATTTGGTGAGTGGTCTCTCGATGCCATCATCAAAGATATCTTCCATGCCAATCAATACACAGCAAATGCAGAAGTGATTGTTGGATCTGGTAAAAGAGTGGAATTTGCCATCAAGCTCCCCGAGGGATTGCTCTTGCCCATAGATGCTAAATTTCCCTCAGGTCTCTTCGATAGTTACCTTGCGGCTGTGGATAATAGTGATGCCCAGCTAATTAAAAAAGCGATTGATGATATTCGCAGGCATGTCTTTAAGGATGCCTTGGACATTAATAGTAAATACATGCAATCAGGTGTGACTGTCGATTTGGGAATTATGTATATACCAAGCGAATCTTTGATGCAGCTCATCGACTCCATTGGTAACATCAGGGAAGAAATCTTTAGGGACAACAGAGTGCTGATTATGGGCCCAAATTCCCTAGCAGCCTATCTCATCAGTGTTCATATGGGCTTTCGCACTCTTGCATTAAATGAACGGGCAGGCGAAATCATGACAGAGTTTGGCAAGCTAAAAAAAGAGTTTGCAAATTTTGGAAGTTCTACCGAAGACCTTCAGAAAAAAACTGATGCCATGCTAAAGGCAGTCAATGAACACGCTACCAGAGAAAGACAGATGAACAAGGCAATCCAAAATATGGATCAGCTGGACTCCTAGTTAATAATAAAAACGTCGCCACATGTTGAGTCCAAAGATCATGGCCAGCATCCATAAAATTACTTCTGGAATATTGGGGTTGCTGTTGTACCCAAAAAATCCTTTTAGAAAAACTCCAATGGCACCTTTGTCATGCATTATATGAGAAACCTTGCCAACACCAGGAACAACCTCCGCTGGCTCTAATATATTCCAGACTCTGTAAATTTTAGAGTTTTCAATTTTGCCTGATTTAACCAAGTACTCTTCGGCTTCGTGCGTCCCATAAGCAATCATCCCAGCAGAAAGAAAAACCAGTAACAGAGTCGTATATTTAAAAACATTTTTTAAATCTACCTTCCTGCCCTGTGCAACGATCAAATAGCCAATCAAAATTGCAAGCATGGCTCCAGAGATAAACCCAAGGTATGAAAAAGTGCCGGTAATGGAAAAGCTAGAAATTAAGAAAATTGCTGTTTCAAACCCTTCTCTCAAGATTGCAAAAAAAACTACAAAAAATACACCCATAGAGGACAGCTCCATGGCCTGCAAAGTTTTTCCCTCAAGAACTTTTTTATCACTCACATTTTTTGATAGCCAAAAAATTACATACCAAATGAGGAATGCTGTGAGGTATAAGAAAATAGCTTCAAATAAAGCCTGAGTCGAGTTATTGCCTAATATATTTTTAGCCTGAATCACTATAAAACCAACTGCTATGCTGGCGAGAATTGATGCGAAGACCCCGGACCAAAGCTTGGAAAAGTGAGAGGGTTGATTGGTTTTTTCTATTAAAAGATAAATGATACCAACCACTAATGAGGCTTCTAACACCTCACGAAACACTATGATAAATTCAGCCATACTCTTCTTCCTTTAATTTTCCTTCAATGAGAATCATTCTCATTTAGAATAACATAAACATGTAAAAAAGTTACCTCTTACAAGGAGGGAAATAAGTTAAAATAACAGTATTATTTTTGATTTAAAAACTTTTTATACCCAATACATCAAATGACTGAGCCAAAAAAAACTACCTTGCATGCTTCACACAAGGCCTTGGGTGCAAAAATGGTAAATTTTGCCCAATGGGATATGCCTATTAGCTACTCTTCTTTGATGGAAGAGCATCATGCGGTTAGAAAATCTGTTGGTATTTTTGATGTCTCACACATGGCAGTCTTTGATTTCAATGGTGGCGATCAGATAGGATTTTTTGAAAAGATATTTGCTAATGATATTAAAAAGATAGCCAGTGCCAATAAGGCTCTCTACGGGGTCATTCTAAATGAGGATGGCGGAATCTTGGATGACCTTATTATTTACCATGCTGACGAGAAATTCAGACTGGTTTCTAACTGTTCTACGCGAGAGCAAAATGCTGCATGGTATAAAAAATATGCTGCTGAGTTTGGAGTTGAGGTGATTGAAAGATCGGACATGGGGATTTTAGCCATACAAGGCCCCAAAGCTGTTGAAACGCTCTTAGCTATGGATGAAATCTCTGATTCCATCAAGGATTTAGAGACCTTTGGATGTATGTTTGAAGGCGATCATCTGTATGCTCGAACAGGCTATACCGGTGAAGATGGCTTGGAGTTAATTGTTCCTAACGATGACATACTAAGCTTTTGGAATGCAGCACTAGAGAAGGGCTGCGTGCCGATTGGGCTAGGTGCAAGAGATACTCTGAGACTTGAGGCTGGGTTAAATCTCTATGGCAATGACATGACCGTTACTCATCATCCCTATGAGTCTAATTTAGCCTGGACCATTGATACTGCAGATGACTCAAGAGATTTTATTGGCAAACAATCCTTATTAGAGATTGACCAAAGCTCATGTCAAAAAATTATTGGGGTCATGTTAGAAGGCCGAGGCGTGCTGAGACCCGGGTATGAAATTTCTCATGAGCACGGGCAAGGCATCATCTTGAGTGGAACCTACTCACCCACACTTGAAGCCAGTATTGGATTAGCGAGAGTAGATCAAGGCTTTGGAAAGAGCGGCAAGGTTATGATAAGAAATAAAGCATTAAATATTAATTTTATATCGCCTAGATTCTTAAGAAAGGGTAAAATTTCTTCATGAGTGACATACCAGGCGATTTAAAATTTCTTTCTTCTCATGAGTGGGTTCGGGTAGAGACCGATGGCACTGTCACAGTGGGGATTAGCGATCACGCACAAGACTTATTGGGTGATATTGTGTTTGTGGAGCTACCAGAAGTTGGACAATCTATAGATGCTGAAAGTGATGCGGCAATTGTCGAATCTGTTAAAGCGGCATCCGATGTTTACTCTCCTCTTTCTGGTGAAGTGATAGAAGTGAATCCTACTTTAGAGGATCAACCTGAGATTATTAATTCTTCACCATATGACGATGGGTGGTTTTATAAAATGGCCCCGTTAGACTTGGGAGAAGTTGAGAGTTTACTCTCTCCTGAGGATTACCGTGCAGTCTGCGAGGACTAACTCTAGCAAATAGATCTTTCGCCTTAGAATTGTTGAATCGTTGTTGTTATAACTACTTGAATATTTATGGATCACTATAATAATTTTGCCCTCAGGCACCTGGGTTTAAACCAAGCCAACGTTGACTCGCTGTTAACTGAGCTCGGCTATGTCAGCCTAGAAGATTTCTCCAAATCTGTCTTACCCGAAAATATTTTTATTGAGGACGATCTCGCATTAAGCACGCCCATGTCTGAAGAAGAAGCCCTGCAAGCATTAAAGAAGATCGCTAAAAAAAATCATGTCTTTAAGTCATTTCTTGGGCAAGGCTACTACGGGACCATTACCCCAAAGGTAATCTTGAGAAATGTATTTGAAAACCCAGGATGGTATACCTCATATACACCTTATCAACCTGAGATTTCTCAAGGCAGGCTTGAGGCGCTCATAAACTTTCAAACGATGGTTGGAGATCTCACAGGATTAGAGATCGCTAATGCCTCTTTGCTTGATGAGGCGACTGCAGCAGCTGAAGCTATGACCTTGGTCTCAAGAGTTGGTAAATCAAAGTCTCAAAAATTCTTTATAGATGAGAACTGTTTCCCTCAAACCATTGCCGTGGTTAGTGCCCGAGCTAAACCCATAGGCATAGAGGTGATCATTGGAGACCCTCAATCCTTAGAAGATCTGTCTGAAGAAATGTATTTTGGGGCCTTGATTCAATACCCAAATAATCATGGTGAAATCTGTGATTATGCTGCCGCAATCGAGAATCTGCATAACCATAATGGCCTGGTGATTATGGCCACAGATCTGATGGCCTTAACCCTCCTAAAAAGTCCGGGAGAGCTTGGGGCTGATATTGCAATTGGTAGCTCTCAAAGATTTGGAGTGCCTCTTGGCTTTGGCGGACCTCATGCAGCCTTCATGGCCACCAAAGAAGCTTATAAAAGATCATTGCCTGGAAGGCTTGTAGGCGCATCTATTGATGAGCATGGTAAGACGGCCTATCGACTAGCCCTGCAAACCAGAGAGCAGCACATCAGACGAGAGAAAGCCACGAGCAACATATGCACCGCCCAAGCATTACTAGCCATCATGGCTGGATTTTATGCTGCTTATCATGGACCAGAGGGTCTTAAGCAAATTGCACAAACCATTAATAACAAAGCTATCAGGTTAGCTGAGTCGGTTAGAGCCAATGGATTTGAATTAAGAGCAAGGCATTTTTTTGATACCGTGTGTATTCAAGCCTATGGTTCAGCCCGATCAATTCATGAGGCGGCTCAAGCGCAAGAAATAAATATTCGGTGCGCTGGAGATCTACTGATTATCTCTCTAGATGAAACGACCACTGCTGAAGCAGTAGACGCATTAATCAATTTATTTGCTGGCTCTCAAAGTCCCGAGCAAAGCAAGGAGGAATTTGGAATTCCAACTCCTCTCACCAGAACCTCGCCTTACCTCACGCATCCAGTCTTTCATTTGTATCGAACTGAGACAGAGATGTTGCGCTATATCAGAAAGCTCTATGACAAAGATATTGCTTTAGATCGAGCTATGATTCCGCTTGGTTCTTGCACCATGAAACTCAATGCAACCTCTGAAATGATTCCAGTGGGCTGGGAAGAATTTTCAAATATTCATCCTTATGCTCCAGCCGATCAGACCAAAGGCTATCAAGAATTAGTGAGCGGGCTTGAAGCTCAATTAGCAACTATTACAGGCTATGCCGCTATTTCATTGCAACCCAATGCTGGATCTCAAGGTGAGTACGCAGGATTGCTAGCCATTGATGCTTTTCACAGAGCTAACAATGATCATCAAAGAAAAATATGTCTAATTCCAGAGTCTGCGCACGGTACTAACCCAGCATCAGCACAAATGGCAGGCATGAAAGTGGTGCCAGTGAGTTGCGACAAAAAAGGGAATATTGATCTCGAAGATCTCACCAATAAAGCAGAAAAATACTCAAATGAATTGGCGGCGATCATGATCACCTACCCTTCTACTCATGGGGTCTTTGAAACAACTGTGACCGAAGTATGTGACATCATTCATTCGCATGGCGGTAAAGTTTATATTGATGGGGCTAATCTCAATGCCATGGTTGGGCTGTGTAAACCTGGAGAGTTTGGCGGCGATGTATCCCATTTAAATTTACATAAAACTTTCTGTATTCCTCATGGTGGTGGTGGTCCTGGTGTTGGACCCATTGGCGTGGTTAAAGACTTGGTGCCACATTTACCCTCCGACCCCTTAAGCTATGACGCTTCCTCAGAAAATGTTGGGCCTGTCTCTGCAACAAATTTTGGCAGTGCATCTATTTTACCTATTAGCTGGATGTATATTCAGATGATGGGAGCCACCGGGCTAAGAAGGGCCAC
Source organism: Proteobacteria bacterium UBA7420 (assembly GCA_002469975.1). Classification (GTDB taxonomy): domain Bacteria; phylum Pseudomonadota; class Gammaproteobacteria; order Magnimaribacterales; family D2472; genus D2472. Next base: position 21,784 of record DKMG01000095.1, on the reverse strand, counting down.
TCAAATAGCAATTCTCAGTGCAAATTATATTGCGCATAAGCTCAGTCCACATTACAAAGTTTTGTACACAGGCCAGAATGGACTCATAGCGCATGAGTGCATTTTAGATATTCGTCCATTAAAAGAGCTATGCGGGGTTGAGGTTGATGACATAGCGAAGCGTTTGGTAGATTTTGGATTTCATGCGCCCACCATGTCCTTCCCAGTGCCGGGCACCTTGATGATTGAGCCCACAGAAAGTGAGTCTCTTGTGGAGCTGGATAGATTTATTGATGCCATGATTAGCATTAGGCAAGAAATACGTGATGTAGAAGATAAACATTATGCAATTGAAGATAGCCCTCTGAGGAATGCGCCACATTGTGCAGAAGTGGTGACCAGCGATAATTGGAACTATAAATATCCGCGATCTGTCGCGGCCTATCCAGCAGCCAATCGTGATAAAAATAAATATTGGCCGCCTGTTGGTAGAATTGATAATGTCTATGGAGATCGAAATTTGATGTGCACCTGCCCATCAATGTCTGATTTTAAAGAAGAAGCCTAAATTGTTGGGAGAGCGATAACCTCCCATCCCCTGTCCATAGCAATCTTTTCAAGTAATGGGTCAGGATTCACAGCCCTAGGATGACCTACTGCCTCTAATAGAGGTAAATCGTTAATTGAATCTGAGTAAAAAGTTACATCTTCAAATCGACTATAGTCATTCTGCTCCATCCATTGCCTTACCAGCTTGAGCTTTCCTGCCCCCAGGGCTGACGGCGGGATATATGCACCCGAGCATTTATCGTCTATAAATTCGACCTGCGTCGCAATGACGTTTGGTATTTGCAATCTTTTTGCAATCGGCCTGACAATTAATTCATTGGTCGCACTTGCAAGCAAGAGGGTATCTCCCTGATCGCCATGGTCATGGATCATTTTAAGTGCGAAAACATTAATCATGGGCTCGATAACTTTGGCGACGAACGGGGTTATGTATGCATCTATTTCTGATTGGATCAGCCCAACATATGCACTCAAGGCAAAAGTTGTATAAGCATCAAAATCTAATTCACCTCTTTGATAGTCGTCAATAAATATTTTATTTTGCTTGCCTGCACTCTCATCAAGCACATTGGTATGAACTAAATAATTAATCATCGCATAATCTGAATCACCATTTAAAATGGTATTATCTAAATCAAAAATTACTAAAGAAGGGTTGTTCATAAGGGGTTAATCTAACATGAATGATAAATTGTATAGAAAAAATGTTGGCCTAATTGTGCTCAATGAGCAAAATCAATTACTGATTTGCCGGAGAAAAGATCAACAAACTTGGCAATTTCCACAAGGTGGAATTGATGCTGGAGAATCCACAAAGATCGCTGCATACAGAGAGCTACTTGAAGAAGTCGGGATACTTAAAAAAGATGTCTCAATTATTAAAGAAAGTTTGCATTGGTATCAATATGATCTCCCCGATAAATACCAACAAAGATCTGACGTCATGAAAAAATTTAAAGGGCAAACACAAAAATGGTTTTTATTAAAAGCAAAAACTAAACTGACAATCAATTTATTGAATGAAGTGCCGCAGGAATTTGTTGCCTATAAATGGGTAAGCTTTTGGTACCCTCTTTCGCATATTGTGTCATTTAAAAAGGAAGTGTATTTAAGTGTCCTAAATGAATTTCTTGCAACATATATAGATGTAGCGAATGATTGATCTCTTGCTTTTCCTTCTCTTGGGAAGCTTTACAGGCTTGCTCGCAGGTATGTTTGGGATAGGTGGCGGCAGTATTTTAGTTCCTGCGCTCATTTTTATGTTCTACCGAATGGGTTTTGATTCCTCCATAGTGGTCTATCTTGCTATTGGGACATCCTTGGCCAGTATTTTTTTCTCGGCGCTATCCTCAGCTTATTCCCATCACTTAAAACAAAGTGTTGAATGGAGGCTTGTGATGCCCTTATCTGCTGGTATGGTTTTAGGGGCTCTGCTTGGCGCTAAGTATGCAACATCCTTGAGCGGTGATAACTTAAAAGTAATTATTACGCTTTTTCTATTGGGCATTGGCTCAGACATGGTTCTGAATTACTCTAAGCTACTTATGGATCCAACAAAAAAAATAGTTATTGTCTCCAGACTAACTGCTCCCTTGCATGGAACTTGGATTGGCGGTCTTTCAGCAATTATTGGTATTGGAGGAGGCTCGTTTACAACACCTCTGCTGATTGCTGGAGGATACAATATCAGAAAAGGAATAGGCACTGCTGCAGCGTGTGGTGCTCCCATTGCCATAGCCGGAGCTGTTGGTTACATGTATTTTGGCAAAGATCATCTTGGGCTGCCTCACATGACATCAGGGTTTATTTTTTGGCCTGCAGTCCTAGGAATTGCTTGCGCAAGTATTATTACAGCCAAGGTTGGCGCTAGCATCAGTCACTCTATTCCTGAACGGACCCTCAAAATTTTATTTGGAGTCTTTTTAATGCTGGTTGGAATTATGGTGGCAGTAAATTGATTGTAGAGCTCTCAGAATTTTTTAATAACCCTAGTCTTATAAATATTGGATTTATTAAAATCCAATACTATGCCGTGACATGGGTACTGTCTGCGGTCTTCATTTTTCAATATTTAAAGAATCATGCCATTATTAAAGAGCTTGGATTATCTGAAGAGCAGGCGAATGACATCGTCTTTCTCTATGGGTTAATATTTGGAGCCATGCTTGGTGGAAGAATGGGCTACATGTTCTTTTACGGCCTAGATCAGCTTGCGAGCAACCCCTTAAGCTTATTTTTCGTGTGGGAAGGTGGCTTAAGTTTCCATGGTGGGCTCATAGGCGTTATTGCTAGTCTTTATGTCTATTCCCTTAAACAGGCGATCTCTTTTCTAAGGTTAGCAGATGCTGTGTGTGCAGCTATGCCAATTGGATTGGGTCTTGTGAGAATTGGTAATTTCTTAAATGGAGAGCTTTATGGGCGACCCACAGATGCAAGCTGGGGTTTTATTTTTCCAACAGATCCTTATGGATTACCTAGGCACCCTTCACAGCTATATGAAATGTTGTTTGAAGGAATAATTCTATTCTTGTTATTAATCTGGGTGGGCAAAAATACAAATAAAACTGGAGTGTTAAGTGGTTGTTTTCTGATGGGCTATGGCGTTATTAGATTTTTTATTGAGTTCTTTAGGCAGCCCGATGCTCACATGGGCTTTATTACATTACAATTAAGCATGGGTCAGATACTAAGCATTCCGATGTTTGTGATTGGCCTGATATTACTTATCAAGTCACTAAAAAAATATGAAGCAATATCTTGAGCTCTTAGAGTACATTCTTGAAAATGGTGAGAGTCGAGATGACCGAACTGGCACTGGAGTTTTATCATCGTTTGGGCACCAGCTTCGTTTTAATTTACAGGATGGCTTTCCAGCTGTCACCACAAAGACTCTGGCTTGGAAGGGCGTTGTGTCAGAGTTACTTTGGTTTTTGGAAGGCTCTGATGACGAGCGTCGACTTGCTGAGATTAGATTTCAGAAAAACAGAGATGAGCTCACTGATTTAGATAAGTTTTCTACTATTTGGACTGACAATGCAAACAATCAAGGGGTTGATCTGGGCTATATAAATTCTCGCACCATCAAAAAACTGGGTCCTATATATGGGGTGCAATGGAGGGATTGGGGGGGTAAAGATCAGATTCATGAATTGATTGCCGCTCTTCATTCTAATCCTATGGGAAGAAGGCATATTTTGAGTGCTTGGAATGTTGGGCAGATAGATTCTATGGCATTGCCGCCTTGCCATGTCATGTCTCAATTTTATGTTTCGACGAATGGCAGGCTGTCATGTCAGATGTACCAACGCAGTGCGGATATGTTTCTAGGAGTTCCGTTTAATATAGCCAGCTATGCCCTGCTTCAATCAATTTTAGCAAATATCTTAAATTTAGAGGTGGGCGACTTTGTTCATACCTTTGGTGATGCTCATATTTATAAAAATACTATTGAGCAAGCTCGTGAGCAACTCAAAAGAGAGCCCAAAACATTGCCCCAATTGATCATGCCAAACATTGAATCCATCAATGATCTGGATCGTCTTTGTATTGATGATTTTGTATTAAAGAATTACGCACCGCATCCAGCCATCAAGGCTCCTATGGCAATTTAGTATGCAAATTTCGCATCTAGTCGCTTTATCAAATAACTCTGTTATTGGAGTTAACAATGATCTGCCATGGAAACTAAAGCGCGATCTTCAGCACTTTAGTGCTTATACGCAAAAAAAAGCAATAGTAATGGGTAGGAAAACTTTTGAGTCTATAGGTAGGCCTTTACCCAATAGGCACAATATTGTTATCTCATCCTCGCTCCATTCCTCTGATGGCATTGAGGTTGTGAGAAACTTAGCAGAGGGAATTGAAGCTGCAAATACCTGGAATACTCATCAACACATCGATAATGAAGTGGTGATCATTGGTGGAGGTCATGTCTTTAAGGAAAGCATGCTCATAATTAATAAATTGGTACTCACAAAAGTGGATTGCGAGATTGCAGGGGATATATTTTACCCGGCAGTCAACCTGCAGGAATGGCGTAAAGTCTCAAGTGAGGCGTATGCAAAAGATGCAGACAATGAATATAACTTTGTAATTGAGACGTATCTAAAAAATTAAGAGCTCTTACTCTGAGCTTTTGCGTTAGATTTTTCTATAAACTCTCTTCTTAAGGCTAGGTTTTGAACTCTAATTGCTTCATTTTCAGCATATTTAATCCAAGAGTTAGCTGTCTTTTTAATTCGCTTATCCTCGTCTCGCGCTGCTGCTCTAAATTGTTTCTTGGCTTCATCAAAATTTTCTAATTCAAAATGTGCTTGCCCTAGGACGAGCTGAGCCTGAGATCTGCTCTTAACTTTAGATTTTTTTAGTCCGAGCTCAATGGCACGAATAGAGTCTTCCATTCTGTCTTCAAATAAATAAAGATTCCCCAACAGAACATAGAGATCTCCTGTTTTAGACATTTTGGCAGCCTTCTCAAGCACTGGAATTGCCTTATCTATCTCCTGAGCCATTCTCCAGGAATCAGCCAAAAGCTTTAAGTTTTTCTCTGTGTCTTTGACAACAGGCACAGGCACTTCTTTACCTGTTTTCTCATCCTTCACCATAACTTTTTTCTTTTGACCTGCCACCAAGACCTGGGCAGCCCAGTAGGGGTTTTTGTTAGAAAGAAGCAGTTGAGCTAAAGTTAGATACTCAGTCTCTTTGTCAAGAAAGTCTTTCTCATATGCTGCCTTGAGAACGAGCATATAGTCTTGCTCTCTTTCCATTTGAGCGTATGTACCACCCAATTGAATAAAATATGATTTTTTAGGGTAATAGTTGACCAGAATTTCATAGATCAACACTTGCTGCTCTAGTGCATATTGCTGACTAATAACTTTCGCTTCTTTTAACTCATAAAGACATGCCGCCAATAATACGTACCATTGTTCTTTTGGCCGATATTCTTCAACTTCTTCTGCAATCCTGATTGCCTCTTCTATAGATTTTCTAGATTGTACAAAGTCTTGTTTTTGATAATATGCCTGTCCTAATAATGAGTGAGACTGAGCCGTAACATTTTCTACCTCATCCATCCACTGCAGAATCAATGCAATACCTTTATCCCAGTTTTCTTTTACAAGGTTTAATTGGGCCAATGTCAGTAACGAAGCAGTTCTCAGCGGGATCGTGGCCTCAGGTTCATTTAAAAGCTTTTCATAAGACCTCATGGCATTATCATAGTCTTCATCACTAAAATAAATATAACCCCAGTAATTCCACATCACGGATCTATCGTAACTTTTGAGCTCATCTTGTCTGTTAAGAAGCTCGGTTAGGAGTCTTCTGGCTTCTATGAAATCTGGATCGTCTTCATCTTTCTCAATGAATTGTCCTTCATTAAGAGGATCTGGAACTTTAATAGTTTTTTGTCTTTCTAGAGCCTCAACTACTTTTTGTACTTGTTTTGCCGTTGAGGACATGAGAACTCTAGCTTTCTTATATGAGCGAGTTTTTCCAGATTTACCGCCATCTGATTTAGCATTTTGTGCAGATAGGTCTATCGAGGAGAATGAAAAACTTACAGCCAATACAATAAATGCATTACGAGATAATAATTTTAACATTAAGATTCCTCCAGAATGAAAGTAAACTTATGGGGTACGTTATCTACTCTCACAGCCTTTCCGTCAACTATTTTAGGCTTATATTTTAGCTTACCCGCAGCTCTAGCAGCAGCTGAATTAAAGATTGAGCATGCTCTAAAGACTGTGTCTGGATTGGTGGGATCACCACACATGCCTTCGAGCGGCTCTGAGTTTTCTACGGTTCCAGTTTCTGTGATAGTGAAAGAAACCACTGCGTAACCCATAATCCCTCTTTCCTGCGCTCTTCTCGGATAAATAGGCGTAACCTTAAATAAAGGAATATATTCACCATCCCTAAAAAATCCACCATTGGCAGCAAAATTTGCTTTTGGTTTTGGAAGGCTAACATCCATTCCTGTAATCGGTGCGAGATCCAACTCAGGCTGGGCAATGTCTTCGGGTTGCTCTTCTGGCTCCTCAGGTTTATCCACATTATCAAAAAGAGTATCGATATCTCTGTCAGGCATAATCACATCGCCAAGCTTACGAGAGTTGTCGGTTGGCAAAGTGTCATCTCCCAGAGAGATCAATGCCACCATCAAGAAGAATAAGCCAAGAGTAATAAGCGCAGCAAAACCTGTTCCTGCAAGATATTTATTATAATTAAAAGCTCTGTAATATAACGCCGCTAATGGATCAACAACCTTTGTTAAAAGTTGAGCAGCGGAATTTAAACTATTAACAGCTGTATTCAATATAGTTCTCTATTTTGGCTCGGATGCAAGGGAGATATTGAACACACCTGCTTCTCTAGCGCCATCCATTACTTTAATAATTGTATCTGCCATTGCTTTTTCATCGGCCTGAATAACAACTGATCCCTGAGGGTTGTCAGCAAGGAGTTTCACAACGTTGGCTTTAACTTGTCGAGCATCGATTCTTCTGCCATCCATCCATATTTCACCAGAAGCACCAATTGCAATTAGAATTGCTGCATTCTCTTGAGTTTCAGCAGTGCTGGCATCTGGCCTGTTAATTTCTAGACCAGGCTCTTTAATAAAATTTGCTGTGACGATAAAAAAGATAAGCATAATAAAAACAACATCAAGCATGGGGGTCATGTTAATTTCTGCTTCTTCGTCTTGTACTGCACTGGATATGGCGTTTCTTCTCACAATATTCTCCTATTTAGCTTTTAATTGTAGTTTTAATTGTATTCTCTTCTCTGTTTTTCGCAGAAGTTAAGTAAATGGTAGCAAACACGCCTGAAAGAGCAGTGGTCATCCCAGCCATGGTCGGAAGGGTGGCTTTAGAAACGCCGCCTGCCATTGATCTGGCGTCACCACCTCCGGTAAAGGCCATCACCTGAAACACTTCAATCATACCTGTAACCGTTCCAAGTAGGCCAAATAGAGGCGCCAGTGCAACACAAGTATTTATTAAAGAAAGATGCTTATTGATCTCTTCTTTGCCTTGAGAAATAAGTTTGTCTTGAATTTGTTTGGCCTTCCAGGTTGTATGGTCACTTAAAGAGTCCCATTCAGTCTTAAGCTCAGCCATAAAAACCTTATGACCTGCATTAAAGTACCAGATTCGCTCTAAGATAATGGCCCACATAAATGCAGCCAAGATTGCTATTAGCCAAAGCACGCTTCCCCCAGCAGACATAAAGTCCCTGAGGGTATTAAATGCTTCAGTAATTGCGTAAAACATTGTTTCTAATTACTTGTCAGAATGCTCTGCTACGATTCCTGTGCTTTGCTCTTCAAGAACATTAATAATGCCTCTTGCTGAAGAATTAGCAAAAGAATGTAAAAGCGTTGTAGGAATTGCAACTACTAGACCTAGCACAGTAGTGACGAGGGCTTGGGAAATACCACCAGCCATAATCTTGGGATCACCTGTTCCAAACAAAGTAATTTGCTGGAAGGTCACAATCATCCCTGTAACTGTTCCTAAAAGTCCGGCCAAAGGAGCAACTACTGAAATGATTTTCACAACATTGATACCGCGCTCAATCGTCGGTCTTTCTGCCATAATAGCTTCTGCTAGTTTCAGTTCCAATGTTTCAATATCTTTGCCCATGTGCTCTTTTCCAACAGCGAGTACTCTGCCTAGAGGATTAGATTGATCATGAGTTTTCGATGTGGCTTGTTTCTTAACTGCTACACCCATAGTGTATAGCTGGAATAGCTTCCAGAAAGCTATGCTGATACCTATCAGACCAACAAAGATGATTATGTAACCAACTTCACGCCCTTGATGAACTCTTTCCATGAGGCTTGGGTTTTGAATTAAATTAGCAAGTAAGCTTCCGCCAACTGGGCCAGTAGGATCTACACCAAATTTAACAACATCTCCTGCATCAGCTTTAGACAGTTTTTTTGCAGTACTGACGTAACGACCTTCTGGCTGCTTACCTAAGAATGCATACTGTCCTTTGCTGCCAATATATTCTAAGTACTTGCCATCACAGATAACATTATATAAACCGATTCTAGTAACGGCGCATTCAACTGATTCTCCATCCAGGGTAATAACATTTGCATTAAAAGTTACAACCTCAGACCCAGCAACCATTTCTCTTTGAAGCTCATACCATAGACCCTCAAGCTCTCTGATTGTAGGTAGCTCTGTAGCGCTCGACATTTTAGAAGAAAGATTATTCAGAAAAGTTTCTCTATCTCTTCCATACTGTCCTGAAGACAAAGAGTCAGCAAAAAGTGCGCTGGCTTCTCCGGCTGAACTCTGAAGATGACCAAAAAGTTCTACCAATGAGCCAAGCTCTTTTTTGTATGCAGTTTCTTTAACTACAAGGATAGATTCATTTGTCTTATATTCTGTTTCTAGCTGATCAGCAATTTTTTCTTGACGCGCTAGCTCTCTTTTTTCAGCAGCTAATTTAGAAGCCTGTTTATTCTTATCAACAAGAAAGTCTGCTTCCCTTTTAGTGTTCACTGTTTGCTCAGAGGTTCTGCCCTCTTGAACTAATTGAAGCAAGCCTTGAATAGTGGTTGGTTCGCCTTCTGCGGTCTCTTGAGCAAACGCTGAAATTGATCCAACCAAAACAAAAGACAGTAAATATTTATTTAAATTTTTCATGAAGCTTCTCCTCTGTAGACTATAGGCAGCATCATGATATCCATGGGTGCTAACTTTTGAGCCATTCGAATGCCATCTCTAACCTGTACTCTATAACTTCCTGGCAACTCTTCCCAAGAACCAGTCTCAGTATCGTAATAGCCTGTTTTTCTTTCATCTTTTGTTTGAAAGAACATACCTAATCTTCCAACTCTTAAGATATTTACTACCATCTCTTTGCCTTCTAAAACAATGGTCTCATCATAAGCGTCTAGCTTTCTTCCATACTCACCTTCAATGTTATAGGCTTCTAAAATTTGTCTTACCTGCTCTGATGCTGTGACTTTTGGGTTAGAAAGAGAGGCTCTGACTAAGTCCAGGCGCTGCATTCTTTCTTCGATATGAAATGGAGTATCTAGTTTTACATATTTCTCTAGGCCTTCTAGCATGCGTTGTGCCAATGGTGGTACTTGTCTTTGCATAATTACAACCTGAATTAGTTGCTCGTCATATGTATCCATAAGATCAAGTTGCGCTTGAATTTGAATTCTTTTTTGAGCGTTGTAGAGCTTTAAACCCTCAACCTGCTTTGATACAACTTTAAACTCGTTGATGAGCTTGTCAGTTGCAGATTCTGTTTGATCAATCTTATCTTGAGATTGAGCAGATAACGCTGTGTTATCTCTGCCTACCTCTAATACTGGTTCCATTTCAGATGCTGATACGAATGTAGCAAGCATGGCTAAAGTTAATAAACTTTTATTTGACATTTTTTTTCTCCCTAGAAAAATGGTTCACTAGTCTAACTAGTGTTGTGTAATTATTCAAACTTTTTATCTGCACTGTAATTGTACAGACTTTGTTTTATTTAGTGTCACAAGTAGTATAAAAAATGTACATCTTTTAAATGTGCTTTATTTGTAAACATTTAAGAAAATAAGCAAATCTTAGAAAATTTTTGGTATTAGTTTCCCGGTATTTTTTTTATAAGCTTGGTAAGCATCAAGATGTCCCCATTTTTTTTTCCCTCTAAGCTCCAGCATTCTCACGCCACTTACGTAGTTTAGTAATAGATATGAAAAAATTGGCGAGAAGAGTGCTAAATAGTTCATGCCTTCAAAAGTAGATATGCCCATTACTGTAATGCCTGTCCATAAAGTAATTTCACCGAAATAGTTTGGATGTCTAGATCTTGCCCACAATCCCTCAGTTATAAACGCATCTTTGTTCTCAGGAATGGATCGAAACGCAGACTTCTGATTATCAGCAATTACCTCCACCACAAAGCCTAAAATAAATAGCGCCAAGCCTATTATAAATACAATATTTATCGGTACGCCTGTTGGATTAGTGATTGCAACCAAAGCAGCAGATGAGCATATAAAAACCCACATGCCTTGCAAGGTCCATGTCATGAAAAATTGAGAGAAGGATGTTTTAATAGAATCGAATCGTCCATCTTTTTTATCCTTGTGAATTCTCATAAATAAAAATGAGCCGAGTCTTATAGCCCAAAGAATAATTGCAATGCCGATAATGAGACTGCCAAGATCAAGATTTTGGGGGCTATTAGTTGAATATAAAGCAAACGAAATAGCTGAGATATATGTCAAGCTGCCTGTTAAATCATAAAATTTTTCCGTTTTAAAAAGAAAAGCTGGAATGTATGCAAGCCATTGAATGACAAAAATCATAACCAGCAAATGACCAACTAGATTAACTCCGGATAGCTCTATGCTATTAAATGAAATGATATCCGCATACAGTTTCGTAAAAAGAAATACTCCTGCAGCAATAGCTAGGTTTGTTAAATGCTTCATCATCCTTCCCATCCACAAACGCGGTCAGCATTTTTAGCATCCAACCAATCCTTTAGAGGCTCGTAGTAATTCAGCATTGATTTTCCACTAAGAGTGCGAGTCCCTGTAAGAGCTTCAAGGGCTACTTGCCACTCTTGGCTTTGCCCAAGAGAAAGCATTGCTCTTAACTTTTTTCCTGCAAGCTCATTATCGTAAATCGAGCACTCATGCAAAGGTCCCTTAAAGCCCATTTGATTACAAAGAGATTCATGAAATTGGTATTGAAGAATTTGTGCTAAGTAATATCTTGTGTAAGGGGTATTGCCAGGAATATGGTATTTTGCACCTGGATCAAATGCATCTGCTCCTCTTGCTCTTGGCGCCCCTATTCCTTGATAGTACTCTCTTAGTTCCCACCAAGAGTCATTGAGCTCGGACTCAGAGGTTGCACCTGAAAAAACTCCAGCCCTCCACTTATCTAGCATCAAGGTCCATGGAACTGAAACGACTCCTTGCAATGCTTGTTGCATCAACAGAGATATTGGATCTGATGTTGCATCTTTAGCTTCAGCCTCGGATATTAGACCAATTTTATTGTAATACTCAGGAGTGATTGAAAGAGCCAATAAGTCACCTACTGCCTCATGAAAACCGTCATTTGCTCCGCTCTGAAATATGCTGGGTTGAGTGCTGTTGTATGCTTGATAGTAAAAAATATGTCCAAGCTCATGATGGATGGTTGAGAAATCTTCAGCATTTCTTTCTATGCACATCTTCATTCTCAGGTCATTTGCATCTGCATCAAGATTCCATGCAGAGGCGTGACAAACCACGCTACGATCTTGCGGCTTTACAAAGAGAGATCTCTCCCAAAAAGTGTCAGGAAGCGGTTGAAAACCAAGTGAGATGAAAAAATTTTCTGCAATTTTTGTCATTTCTATTTCATCAATATTTTTTTCTTCTAAAATCTTTGTTAGGTCAATTCCACTAGATGCATTGGGATTATCTGGCGTATACACTAAATCATATACATTGGCCCAAGATTGGCCCCACATATTTCCTAAAACATGGGCAGGTAATACGCCCTCTTTTGAAACGACTTCTTCGCCATAATGTTCTGAAAGTTCACTTCTTACATGACAATGTAATGCATCGTATAAAGGCTTTAGCTCATCCCACACTCTGTCAGTTTCAGCTAAAAATTCTTCTGCCGGCATATCGTATTGGCTAAACCACAAATCAGTAAGGCCGTCATAACCAAGATCTTTTGCACCTTGATTACCAATTTCAACCATTCTTAGATATTTATCTTTCATAGGTGTGCCAATATTTCTCCAGCCTTCCCATGCTTTTAATAACTCATCCGGGTCCCTAGAATTATCAATCACACCTTCAAAAGCTTCTAAATCATAGCAATCACCCTCACCAAAACAATGTTGCCCTGCCCCATACATCGCGTCGAGCTCTGCCATGATGTTGGCAATCTCTCCTGCCAAGGTATCGTCTAGAGGCGACGGCATGACAAAGGAATTCTTAATGAGATTGAGCTTTCTTCTGTTTTCCTCTGACACTTCAATATCATCAAAGCCAGAGGCTTGCCTTGCGCGCTCTAGAGCCAGAAGTTGGAATCTTTTTCCGTAATCTGCAACTACTTTCTGAGAATCATAAGTGATAAAATTAGCTTGCAGCCAGTAAGCTGAACTTGCTACAGGGCCAAGAGTTTTGTCCTCTAGCTCAACTCTCTCTAAAAATGTCTCTACATCAGATTCATTTAAGGCAGGAGCTTGTTGACTTGAACAAGAAGAAATAACGACAATAGACAGCAATACAGTAGATAATAATAATTTATGCATCCGAACAAACTCCATAATTAATACAAAAAGAAAGTAAATCACACAATGAAAATATCAACAAGCCAATTCAAAAACGGTCTCAAAATTATTATTAGTGGGCAACCTTGCTCAATCATAGAGCATGAGTTTCACAAGCCAGGCAAAGGACAGGCCGTCATGCGAGTTAAATTTAGAAACTTAATAACTGACAAGGTGATCGACAAGACTTATAAGTCTGGCGAGTCCGTTGAAGAGGCAGACGTCAGCACGTTCGAAATGAGCTACCTCTATTCAGATGGTGATTTCTGGCATTTCATGAATTCAACAACATTTGAGCAAATTGGAATAACCGAAAAAGTTGTAGCTGATGCAAAAAAATGGCTGATAGGCCAAGAAACTTGTGAAGTGGTCATTTGGAATGATGAGCCCATCTCTGTTGAACCCCCTGCATTTGTAGAATTGACTATCTCAAGATCTGATCCCGGCATCAAAGGAGATACTGTCTCTGGAGCAACCAAACCGGCTGAGCTAGAAACTGGGGTAACCATTCAGGTTCCTCTTTTTGTTGAGGAAGGTGAAAAGATTAAAGTGGATACTAGATCAGGGGAATACTCCGGAAGGGTTTAATCTTTGTTTACTCAACTCTCATTAGCGTTAAATAATTTTATTGACAATGATCTGGGCCATGCGGCTGATCAAACAAGCTTGTTGCGCAAGAAACATAAACTCCATCTTGCCGACTCACTTGATAAGGGCCATTGGACTACAAACTTGTGTCTTGTTGCCTCCGGCATTGCAAAAGTAAACCCCAGAGAATTAGCCGTCAAACTAGCAGTAGTGCTTGAGGCCATTGATGGTGTAGATAGGGTTGAGATTGCAGGCCCTGGCTTTGTTAATATCTTTTTAACCCAAGATGCTTTTTTGCAACAAGCAGAACACACCATTAACTTAGCCCCAGAAATCAATAGCTCGCTGCAAGAAAAAATTCAAATAGAGTTTGTGTCCGCTAACCCTACTGGGCCTTTACATGTTGGACATGGCCGAGGAGCAGCCTATGGTGATGCAATTGCTAGAATACTTTCTAGTCTTGGGCATCAAGTAGAAAAAGAATATTATGTGAACGATGCTGGCAGGCAAGTTGATATATTAGGTTGCAGTATCTTTTTAAGAAAATTCTCTTGTACTGATGATGAGAGTTTTCCTGCCTCGGGCTACCAAGGTAGCTATGTCCTAGAGATTGCTGATTCTATAAAGCTAGATGAAAATGCTCAGCATATTCAAAAAGAGGAATTATGTAAAAATCTTCCAGATGATCCAGAAGCAGAAATTGATGAGCTGATTGCCCGCATTCAATCTAACTATTCAGACCTCTGGCCAATTATTAGAGCTGGGGGGTTGGCCTATGTGACGCAGTCGATTAAGAATGATTTAACTGAATTTAAAGTTGAGTTTGATCAGTGGTTTTTTGAATCCTCCCTGGGAGAGCTGTCCAACGAGATGTCAGACATTTCAAAGGCTCTGCATCAAGTCAAGCAAAACCATGCCTATGAGAAAGATGGGGCAGTATGGCTTGAGTCTACAAAATTTGGTGATGATAAAGATAGAGTCATTATAAGAGAGGATGGCAGAGGAACTTATTTGTCCGCAGATTTGGCATACCATAAAAATAAATTGGATCGTGGCTTTGATACTATCATCAATGTCTGGGGCTCTGATCACCACGGTTATATCAAACGCATTGAAGCAACCATTGAGGCCATGGGTTATAACAAGAACCAAATGCAGGTTCAGCTGGTTCAATTCGCCAACCTTTTTGAGGACGGCGCAAAAGTAAAAATGTCCACTCGTAGTGGTAATTTTTATACGTTAAAGCAGTTAATAGATGATATTGGCCCTGATGCTGCAAGATTTTATTACCTCTCAAAACAGGCGGATCAACATTTAGACTTTGATATTGGAATAGCAAGAACACATTCAAAAGACAACCTCTACTATTACGTGCAATACGCTCATGCAAGAATTTGCTCGGTACAAAATAAATATCTTGCTTTGGGTGGAAGCTTGCCCAAAGTGTTTAATAGCATTGATGGGTTTCATGCATGTGATCCATTAATTCAACTAGCTCTTAACTTCCCCTTTGTGGTTAAAAGTGCAGGTGAAAATCTTCAGCCTCATCTCATCATTTATTATCTCAGAGACCTGGCTCAAGGATTCCACCATTTTTATAATGAAACCAATATTTTAAAAGCTGAAGAGCAAGATCAGGCAAACATGCTAAGAGCATTAGATTTGGTCAAAAATGTAATAGCATCCTCCATGGAGCTCATTGGCATTGAACCGCTGCAGGAGATGTAAGCCTTGTGAAAGATTTTGCAAAAAAACATCCGGCCAACTCAGCAAAGCAAAAAACTCGCTCAGCATCACTGCGAGCAAAAAGACAGCTAGATCAACCATTAAAGCTGAAGCATTTTTTTTTAGCCGGCGGAGCAGCTGCCTTAATTCTTGCAGCAAGTAATTTTATTTTAAAAACAGATGTTGCAAACCTGAGGGGGCACGTCACGAACCCAACTGTGGAGATTTCGTATCCTGTAGATTTAGAGCAAGACACCATCTTGATAGAGCTAGAAGGAATTGTTACAGCTGAAAATTGTGAGTATCGCCTGCAGATAGAAACCTATGGCAAAAGAATCTATGCGCAAGAACAACTAGCAGCCATGCTGACCTTGGATCTAGAGGCCTATGTAGAAAAAACATTTAGCTCTTCTATGCCAGGCAAGACCTTGTTTAGGGTCATGTCGGGACCCTATGAAACCAAGTCAGAGGTTAACAATGCCCGAGAAGTTCTTATTAGAAATAATCGTCAACCTTTGATTTTGAAGACATGCATCAAGACATAGCTGCAAGAATTCATAGCGTTCAGCAAGCCATTGATTTAGCCAGTCTCAAGGCTTCTACAACTAAAACAGTAACATTAATTGCTGTGTCTAAACTCCAGTCACAAACCACCATTGAAGAAGCATATAGCTCGGGATTACGCCACTTTGGCGAGAATTATGCGCAGGAGCTTGCTCAAAAAGCTGCAGCTTGCCCTCAAGATATCGTGTGGCATTTTATTGGGCCGATTCAAACAAATAAGCTTAAGCTGATCGCAGAGACAGCTTCTTGGGTGCACTCGATTGACAGAATAAAGGTCGCTAAAAAACTTGATGCCGCGTGCAAGGATTTAAACAAAACAATCTCCATTCTCATTCAAGTTAATATTGATGATGAGTCGTCTAAATCTGGAATTAAGCCTGAGGAGGTCATTAATTTTGCAACCGAGCTAAATACACATTACTCTAACTTGAAACTTAAAGGTCTAATGTTTATGCCTAATATTCAAGCAAGTGATGTAGATAAATTGATAACTTATTCTCGCATTCAAGAGTTGCATGACTCCCTTGTGATGATTTTTCCGGAATGCTATGAGCTGTCTCTTGGAACATCGGGAGATTTTCAAGACGCCATTGTAGCGGGCTCATCCATGGTGCGAATTGGCGAAACGCTCTTAGGAGCTAGAGCATGAAAATTTGTTTTTTGGGCGCTGGAAATATAGCGCAAGCAATCATCTCAGGTCTATTAAAAGTCAATGTCTCGCCAAGAGATATTGTATGCATTGAAAGAAATCTAGAAAAAATAGCGCTGCTAGAGAGTCAACAACTCTCGGTTCAACCACTAGCGTCTGTGTCTGATAATATGTTTGATCTCATCGTACTTGCCGTCAAACCCAAAGATGCAATAGCTGCAGCTCAAGATATTACGAGGATAGCGCCTCACACTCCGATATTAACTCTTGTGGCCGGAATAGAAATAGCCCAGTACCCTAATCCCCAGCTTGTAATTAGAGCCATGCCAAATACCGCTTCCACCTACAATAAAGGCATCACTGCGCTTTATTCCGATAATCAAATGCTGCATGCTTTTCAGCAGTCGGTTGAGTTATTAGAAAAAGTGGGTCACGTCATGGTTATGAAGAAAGAAGATGATTTGCATGTCTTTACCAGTATTATTGGAAGTGGCCAAGCTTTCTTATTTCGCATTTTGAATATTTATCTCAATGAGCTAAAAATACTGAACAAGGGAAATGATGAGGAATCAATTGCAATGTTCAAAGATTTTGTTGGCAGTCTCGGCGATTTATTTAATCAGGATCGTGATTTTGAAACCCTTATAAATAAGATAAAATCACCAGGTGGCACTACCCAGGCAGGCCTGGAATCTCTTGAAAAAAATAATATAGAGTCAGTATTTAAGGAGGCCTTTAAAGCAGCTGAGCACAGATCAATTGAGATTAATAATGAAAACTAACAGTTTGATGGAGCTAACATGACAGGACCACTCGTAATAATTTTAGGCTTTGCAAGTTATGCATTTATTATTTTAGCCATGTTTAGATTGTTTCGAATTAATTACTTCAACCCCATTGTTAAAATCTTTGCAACTTATCTAGAGCCAGTCTCAAAGTCTATTTTCTTTTTTTTCAATCCTTTGTTGGCAGCCCTGGCCTTAGCTTTATTATTAAAATTTGTTTCCTTCTATCTTGCTTACTCTTCTGGGTACGAGCCTTTAACCTTGGTGTTAATTTCAGTGGTTGATGTCATTAACTCCTGCTTTAGAATCCTGTTTTATAGTGTTATTGGATCCGTTATTTTAAGCTGGGTGGCCCCTGGAAATAATCACCCCATGCTTCAAATAGTTGAAGAGATGTCTGGCGGGGTTCTGAATCCAATACGCAAGTATGTCCCCCCAATGGGCGGATTAGATTTCACACCCATTATTGGGCTCATGCTTCTCAATCTTATTAATAGCTCGCTGATTCAAGTACTGAGTTCGCTTGCATGAAGATTTGCACTGAACAGGTAACATTTGAGCTGCCTCTCGCGCTTGAGTCAGGGGTCACTCTTCCGTCTTTTGAGCTCATGATTGAAACCTATGGTGAATTAAACTCCCTTAAAGATAATGCAGTGCTCGTCTGTCATGCTTTTTCTGGCGATCATCATGCTGCTGGTACTAAAGATGAAGGGGGTAAAGCAGGTTGGTGGGATCAGATGATAGGTGATGGAAAAACCATTGATACCTCTAAATATTTTGTGGTTTCTATTAATAATCTTGGGGGCTGCCATGGCTCTTCGGGACCCACTTCCCTGAATCCAGAAACAAACCTGCCTTTTGGATCAGCGTTTCCTGAAGTCTCCGTTCAAGACTGGGTTAATGCTCAAAGAAATCTGTTGGATCATTTTGGTATCAGTTGCTGGGAAATGGTTGCCGGTGGAAGTTTGGGTGGCATGCAGGCCTTGCAATGGGCGATCACTTATCCAGATAAAATTAAAAAGGCTGCAATCATTGCGGCTTCGTCAAAAATTAGCTCTCAAAATATAGCGCTCAATGAAGTGGCCCGCGAGATGATTAGAAAAGATGAAAACTTTTGTGATGGTGATTACCTTGCGCAGGGCTCCAAACCTAAGCAAGGCCTAAAGGCTGCTCGCATGCTTGGGCACATCACCTACTTATCTGAAGCGAATATGAGCAAAAGATTTGGGCGGAAGCTACAAAACCCAGAAACAAAAATGGATGCTGCGGTGAGTTACGAAGTAGAAAACTATCTTCAATACAAAGGAGAGCAGTTTGCAGAAACGTTTGATGCTAACAGTTATATTTTAATGACAAAAGCCATGGACAGCTTTGATCCAGCAAAGAATTTTAACCAGGATCTTGTGCAATGCTTTAAACACATTCAAGCCAAGCTATTGATTGCATCCTTTAGTTCAGACTGGCTATTCCCCAAAGAGTATGGAAAAGATATTCAAATGTCTGCCATAAAAGCTGGAATCAGAAGTTCCTACATAGAGCTTGAAGGCGATTATGGTCATGACAGCTTTTTATTTCGATCAGATGAGTACGCAGCAAGTTTGCAAAATTTCCTGGAGGGTCGTGATGAATGCTCTTGAGGACATTGTGAATGATTGGGTTGAGGTCAATGCAAAAGTTATAGACTTTGGGTGCGGCGATGGATCACTATTAAAATCTCTCAGCCTTGCTAAAGCTACCACCGGCTATGGGGTCGAAAATGATCCCAAGAAAATTCAAGATTGTATCGCCAATGGCATTTCGGTAATTCAACAAGATATTGATGCTGGGCTCTTGCAATATAAAGATATGAATTTTGATTTTGCAATTATGGCTAGCTCAATTCAATGTCTTAGAAAACCCAAAGTGGCACTGCAAAATATTTTAGAGGTGGCTAATAAATGTGTTATTACTTTGCCAAATTTTGGAAACTGGGAACTCAGAACTGGCTTGCTAAAAGGCAAGATGCCCTCTTCACCTCAATTGCCAGCTAAGTGGTATGAGACATCAAATCTTCACCTTTGCACCATTGCTGATTTTGAAGAGCTCTGCGAGGTGGAGAAATTTCATATTCATAAAAAAATCTATCTTAACAGTCAAGGTAAAACATCTTGGCTTACTAATTGCTTTCCTAATTTTTTAGCTGCAGAGGCGATTTATCTCCTTGGAAAATAAACCCAAGGTTGTGATTGCAACCAGTAATCTAGGCAAACTCAAGGAATTTACGCTGCTGCTTCCAGAATTTGAAGTCCTCACCCAAGACTCGTTTGGCATTGTTCCAGAGGAAGAGGTGGGCGCAACTTTTATTGAAAATAGTTTGCATAAGGCCAGGGTTGCATCCAAAGCAACGGGTCTAACTTCGCTGGGAGATGACTCGGGCCTCATTGTGCCTGCCCTAAATAATATGCCAGGCCTGCGTTCAGCAAGATATGCCAAAGATGATGCGACGGATGCTGAGAATAGACAACATCTGCAACAAGAGCTTCAAAAACTGGGCCTCCAAGAAACTAAAGCTTTTTTTGTTTGCGTGCTTTCCATGCTCAAGGATGAACTAGACCCATTCCCACTAATCACTACAGGGACACTGGCAGGCACCATTAAAGTTAGCGAACAAGGCAGCGAAGGTTTTGGT
Source organism: Proteobacteria bacterium UBA7420 (assembly GCA_002469975.1). Classification (GTDB taxonomy): domain Bacteria; phylum Pseudomonadota; class Gammaproteobacteria; order Magnimaribacterales; family D2472; genus D2472. Next base: position 1,938 of record DKMG01000095.1, on the reverse strand, counting down.
TATGATCCGATGTTCTATCCAGAAGGCCATGGGTTTTCACTTGCACAAATCACACCAGAGCAAAAGGCAGTATTAAGTCATCGGGGTCTTGCCACCCAAACCCTTAGACAAAAAATTTATACCTTTGGCTCTCTCTAAACCACCTCTTAGCTTATATATTCATCTGCCTTGGTGCGAGGTCCAGTGTCCTTATTGTGATTTCTCTATTACCACTGATCCTATTGAGAAAAATGACTTAAAACTAGCGCAAGCTATTGCGCAAGACCTTGCAGATTCAGCTGCATTCATTGATGGAAGAGAGTTTCGCAGCGTGTATTTTGGTGGGGGAACGCCTTCGCTCGCATCAGCAGAGGCCATTGGTATTATTTTAGATGCCGTACAACAATATTCTATAGTCAAAGACGCCGAAATAACTTTTGAGATGAACCCCAGAGATGTGACTGCTGGTAAACTCACCGCTCTCTCTGCCCTGGGTATTAATCGGTATTCCCTAGGGGTACAAAGTTATCAAGATCAGGAGCTTCAAGCTTTAGGCAGAAACCATGACAAAGCATCAGGACTTCAAGCTACTAAAATGCTCACAGGAATCAATTCAACCATTGATTTAATGTATGGGACGGAACATCAAACCATAGTTTCCTTTGAAGAAACTCTTGAGCAATTTATTGCCTCTCAGGTTAGTCATTTATCACTTTATCAACTCACCATTGAACCAAATACTATTTTCTACAAAAAAGAATTGAAGTTGCCGAATGAGGATCAAATTGAAAGCATGGAGCATCTTGCTCAGCAAAGATTAGAGTCAGCTGGCTATAAGCAATACGAAGTATCTTCTTGGTCTAAGCCAGGGTTTGAAAGTCAGCACAATTTAAACTACTGGCAGTTTGGAGATTTTCTTGGCTTGGGCCCGGGAGCGCATAGCAAAATTACCCTTGGCTCTGAAATTACAAGGTTTAGAAAAATTAAGCCTCTCAATGGCTACATATCAAATCAAATCACTACTGATCACACCATCATTCGAGGTGAGGAGTTAGACATGGATCTGGCAATGAATTTATTGAGAGTTAAGAATGGGGTCACGCATGATCAGTTAGGGTTTGAGCTGCCAAAAAGTTTCCTGGCTAAATATCAACTGGGCATCAAGGAGGGGTTATTGTGCGAGGGCACAATTGGAGCAACCCCTAAAGGCTATCAGTACCTCAACGACACTATTAAATTATTTTTTTAAAGAGGTGAGCAAGAAGGTCTTAATGTTTCTGCCCTCTCTAATTGCGCGATGCTGAAATCGGGTAATTGGCATGCCTTCATTAGAGATTTTTGCGGTGCTAAATTTAGCATTTAATTTTTGTGATTCCTCGTCAATAAATTCTGCATAGTTTTCCCAATCAGTTGAGATATAGATGGTGCCATTGGGATGCATTACTTGATGCAAGGCGTTTAAAAAATTACTGTCGACCAATCTGCGTTTATGATGCCTGGCTTTGGGCCATGGATCGGGACAGATAATATAAATTTCATGAAAAATAGGTTGGGCCAAGCCTAATAGCAACTCACGAATATCATCATCAAAAATTTTAATATTTTGAAATGAATGTTTGGCAATCGAAGCTAGCAAACTGCCAATGCCTGAGCGATAGACTTCTGAGGCAACAATCAAGGCTTCTGGGTTTTTCTCTGCTAGATAGGAGGTATTTTCGCCATTGCCAAAGCCTATTTCTAAAATTGCCTTTGAGTAGCCGGAAACCAAGCTAAGGAGTTGTTCACGATCTGTTAAATGGAAATGATGGAGTGACTCCAAGGCTTCTTTTTGCGCTGAAGTGATTCGCCCAAGCCGTTTAACAAAACTGGCGAGATATGGTTTATCTTGATTGATGGATCTGTCCTGAGAGGAGTATTGCCTGATTAGGCAGCGTTAGACATAGCAGCTTTAAGTTTTTT
>DKMG01000090.1:2408-19397 GCA_002469975.1 Proteobacteria bacterium UBA7420 | reverse complement strand
GATAATAATATTCTTGCAGAAGCAAGAGCGCTCGCAGCAAAGACACGAAGAGGTCAATTTGCCCCTGGGCAGATTATTGCGTGTGTTGAAGCTGCAATCAATGAGGAGAATTTTGATGACGGTATGAAAAAGGAAGCTGATTATTTCTTAGAGTGCCTAGTGAATCCTCAGCGCGAAGCTATGATTCACATTTTCTTTGGCGAGCGAGCTGCTTCCAAAATAGCTGACATACCAAAAGAAACTCCTCTTCATCCAATTAACAATGCAGGTGTTGTAGGATCTGGAACAATGGGCGGTGGGATAGCGATGCTTTTTGCAAATGCTGGTATTCCTGTTTTAGTTTTAGATCAAGATGAAGATAATCTGAAAAGAGGCATGAGCATTATTAAAAAAAATTACCAGATGATGGTAGATAAAGGCCGAATGTTAGATGATCAAAAAGATGCTGTAATGAAATTAATTACTCCAACTTTAACTTACGAAGATCTTTCAGAAGTTGATATAGTTGTTGAGGCTGTATATGAGAATCTAGATTTAAAGCAAGAAATTTTTCAGAAGCTAGATACCCATACTAATGCCAATGCCATCTTGGCATCTAATACATCAGGCTTGGATATTGATGCAATAGCATCATCAACATCAAGGCCTGGAAAAGTAGTGGGTACTCACTTTTTTAGCCCTGCAAACATTATGAGACTCTTAGAAGTTGTAAGAGGAGAAGAGTCATCAGATGAAACAATGGCTACAGTAATGGCTCTTGGAAAGAAGATGAATAAAGCATCTGTGGTCTCCCTAAATGCTCCAGGATTTATAGGCAATAGAATGCTATCCGGTTACACGTATCAAGCTAATATGCTTTTGCTTGAAGGAGCACTGCCTAATCAAATTGATAATGCGCTAGAATCATTTGGAATGAGCATGGGTCCATTTAGAATGATGGACTTAGTAGGATTGGATCTCGGTTGGAGAGCAAGAAAACTTGCTGGCATAGAATCACCTCTTGTAAACAAGATTTCAGATGAACTCTGTGAGCTAGATAGATTTGGTCAAAAAAATGCTAAAGGTTTTTATAATTATTCTGAGGGATCTAGAGCGCCTAATCCAGCTCCAGAAAATGAAGATATTTATAAATCAATTTCGGAAAAACATAATTTTATTAGAAGAGAGATTTCTGACCAGGAAATTATTGATAGATGTATTCTTGCTCTAGTAAATGAAGGGGCTCAAATCCTCTCTGAGGGAGTGGCACAGAGATCCGGGGACATGGATATTGTTTACATTAACGGATACGGCTTTCCAATATGGAGAGGCGGGCCTATGTGCTATGCAAACATGCTTGGACTTGATGAGGTTGCTAAAAGAATGGAGGAATTTGCAAAATCAGATGAGAAGTTTTGGAAAATCTCTCCATTACTAACAAAATTAGCAGCGGAGGGCTCACGTTTTGGCGAAGCACCCACAAGAGAAGAAAGAGAAGTAAAATTAAGCTTTAAAGACTCTAAAAATATGGGCGGTGTATAGTTTCAGCTTTTTTAGAGGATCTTTACTAATGTATCCTCTGAAACAAGGTCATACAGCTCGATCACATCGTGATTGAACATTCTAATGCATCCATGAGATGCCTTGGTGCCAATAAGCCCCTCTTCATGTGTGCCATGAATGTATATATACCTCTTAAAGGAATCAACCTCTCCCCCTCTATTAAAACCTTCTTCAGCACCTTCTAGCCACATTATTCGGGAGGTAATAAAGTCATCTTTCGAGTCGAAAGGCTCGTGAATAATCTTGGCTTCCTGTGCAATATGTTGGCGGCTATTAAAAAAATGATATTTTGGAACATTTGTTCCAATTTTAATTTTAATCAAATGCTCTCCATATGGTGTTTGCAGAGAATTCTCGATTTGGCCCTCTCCATAGGCTGAACTAGAGATTGGATAGCTTCTGGAGACCGCCTCATTGTTCTTTAAAAAAAGTCGTTGCTTTTTAATATCAATCTCTATGGAGGTTGAAGCATTAATAAATATACTGATAAAGAAAATATTTAATATAAAGAATTTGATCATCTAACTAATCTTAATATAAAAGCCATAAGTATAGATAAAATAGAGAGAATTGGTGCAAAAAGAAATCCAAATTTAGTAAAGTATGAGTCCTCATCAACACTATAGACTCTTCCTCGTAATACACCTTGAATGCCTTTTTCTAACTTAGAAACAATTGTCCCTTTATTATCAACAATTGTTGATATTCCATCTGAGGTGCCCCGTGCTATCCATCTATTATACTCAAGTGCTCTCGCTCTAACTAGCTGGAGATGCTGATAAGGACCATATGAAGATCCAAACCAAGTATCATTACTTATGTTTACAATAAAATTAGCAGACCTTGCTTCCTGAAGAAAGGATAGCGGGAAAGCAACTTCAAAGCATATTAAACCTAGAATCTGATGGCCTTCATGCTCGAAAAGTGGCTGATTAGCTTTGCCAGGTTCTAAGGATGACATTGGCATATTAAAAAATTCTATTAGACCTCTCAAAATATTTTCAAATGGTATATATTCGCCAAACATTACTAGGTGTCTTTTAGAGTAACTTTGATCAGTTCCAAGAATAGACATCACATTCTTTAGAGCTGAATCTTGATAGTCCCATCCACCAGAAATAATAGTTGGTAAATTATCAGTTCTTTTAAGAAAACTATTCATTTGGGGACTAGAATTTAAATAGGGCAATGGAGATTCTGGCCAGATCAAAAGATCAACATCATTTTGCTGAGTGCTTAAATTTAATAGTGAGTTCTCTATAGTAGTTTGATAACTATTTGCATATTTTTTGAAGGGGTCCAATGCAGGTTGCACAATTGCAATCTCAACACCATCTCCAAACGGAGTATCTTTATAACCGGAATGGGGAATAAAAATTATGAAAGAAGTGAGCCCTAATATAGTGTATTTATAGCCTCCATATTTATACCCATAAACCAGTAACAGGGAAATTAAATAGATGATAAAAGAACCGCCATACACGCCAATCAATGGAATAATGTCTTGACCTATTGTGTCTATTAAAATCAAGCCTGGAAGAAGCCAAGGAAACCCACCAAGGATAAAATATCTCATTGATTCAATGGCAAGTAAAAGTCCTGCATAAAGAAATATTTTAACCACAACATGGTGTGTGGGAGCAACCAATCTAATGAGAGAAATTGGGGCAATAAAGATAAGAGAAAGTAAGATAGCCATTAATAAAATAATTATGAGAGCTATATAAATACTAGTATTACCATAATAGTAAATGCTTACTATTAACCATCCAGCTCCTCCCAACCAATAACCTAGGCCCCATGCAAAAGATCTATAAAAAGCTAATCTCCAAGAATTAGAAAAGAGAACTGTATGGAATAAAAAAGCATGTGATAGAACTAGAATCCACTTCAGATCAAAGGGGCTAAAAGCAAGAAAGCTATGTGCTCCGATCAAGCCTAAAACAAGATATTGGAAAGAGCGAGTTTTATGTATTTGTTTTGATAGTAATGCCAATTTTTTTTACTTTCCGTTTGTCGGCAGCAGTGATGGAGAGAATCATATTCCCAAGATCAATCTTATCGCCTACTTTTGGCAATAACCCCAATTGATTAATAAATAACCCAGCAAGAGTCTCAGCATCAATATCTCCAAAATCTTTTGAAAATTTCTCTTCAAAAATAGATAGTTCCAAGGTAGCGTCAGCAATATATTCAAACTCACTTACTTGAATTAGATCATCAAGATCCTCTGAATCATGCTCATCTTCAATTTCACCGACTAGCTCTTCCAAAATATCTTCAATAGTTACTAACCCTGAAATAGTTCCATATTCATCTATCACTACTGCCATATGAGATCTATCCTTTTTAAACTCCTCAAGCAGGGAGTCTGCCTTTTTTGTTTCAGGCACAATTTTAATATCTCGAATAAAGTTATGGAGCTGGAAGGTTTCAAGCTCCTTGTCAATAATGGTCAAGAGATCTTTGGCCAGCAAAATACCTCTCACTTCATTTTTAGTTGCCCCTAAAACTGGATAGCGAGAATGGCCAGATTCAATAATTCTAGTAATTAGCGCGCCTGCCTCTTCCTCTGAGGTTAAGGTAACCATTTCCACTCTAGGAATCATGATCTCTTTTACGGTTGTATCTCCGAGGCGTATGGCGCGCTCGGCAATAAACTGAGCTTCTTTATCTATCAATCTTGTTGCCAATGCATCTTTTAACAACATAGAGACATCATCCAGGCTAGATGGCTTGATTGTAAGAAATCTTTTAATTTTGGTTAAAGTGCTCGACGGAGGCTGGTCTTTAGAATTATCTGTTATTTTCATATTAAATATGGATTAGCAATGTTAAATTTTTTTAATTGGCTAATCTCATGGGACTCCATTAGATTAGCATCATTTTCATTGATGTGATCAAAGCCCAGTAAATGAAGTATGCCATGGGCTGTTATGTGCATCATATGATCGTCTTTGGTTCGATTCAAGGTTTTAGCTTCTAATTCCACGAATGGAATGCAGATAGCTATATCACCTAGCTCCTTTGAATGCACCATGGCTTCTGGGGCTGCAGGAAAAGATAAAACGTTTGTATCCTTTTCTTTATGTCGAAAACTTTTATTTAAAGTAATCATTTCCTCTGAATCAACGAATTTTAAATTAACAAGAAAATCATTTTTTTGATGATCACGCAGTATTTCTTCTGCCAGCAAGCATAGCTGCTCTGTCAATGCTCGTGAGAGTGCAAGAGGGAATTCTGCAATAATATTTAGACTCAACTTTGTTTCTTATCAAAAGCCTCATATGCATCAACAATCTTTCTTACAAGCGGGTGTCGCACAACATCCTTAGAATTGAAATAGGTAAATCCAATGTCCTCAATGCCCTCTAATACCTGAAGACCATGCTTAAGACCTGATTCTATATGCTTAGGCAGATCAATTTGCGTCATATCACCATTAATAATTGCATATGAGCCAAACCCCATCCTGGTTAAAAACATCTTCATTTGGTCCACTGTCGTGTTTTGACTTTCATCCATAATAATAAAGGAATTGTTTAGCGTTCTACCTCGCAAATAAGCTAACGGGGCAACTTCTAGGATTTCTTTCTCTAGTAATCTAGCAACCTGTTCAAACCCCAGCATCTCATATAGAGCGTCATATAAAGGGCGGAGGTATGGATCAACTTTCTGAGATAAGTCTCCCGGCAAAAATCCTAATTTTTCACCAGCCTCAACAGCTGGTCGAATAAGAATAATTTTTTTAACTTTTTCAGCAATTAACATTTCAACAGCCTTGGCTACAGCTAAATAAGTTTTACCAGTGCCCGCTGGACCCACGCCAAAATTTATTTCATAGGAGCTCATCTTTGTAAGGTAATCATTCTGATTCTTTCCTCGAGGCCGAATCACTTTTTTAGGGGTTTTGATGATGTACTCCACACCATTTGGAGCAATGATCTCGGGTATTACGTCTTCGTTTTTATTGATAGCCATTTGAATTACTTCTCTGGAAATCTCTATACCCTTGGTAGTTGATGCATATAGATCATTTATTGCATTAGAGGCTTTTTGGATATTATCCTCATCCCCAGAGATGCTAACCTTATTACCATTTTGAAAAATCTTTACATTAAAACCTTTCTCAAGAATTTTAATATTTCCATTCAACTCCCCAACAAAGGCTTTTAAATTTTTAGTATTTGCTGGTTCTAGTTGAATTTGAGCCAGTCCATGATCAATTTCTTGCATTTAGGCTGACTGCTGTTCCTCTGAGTTTAAAACTGTTCCTACTAAAGAGCGTTGATATGATTTTGTAATATTAATATCTACTAATTTACCTAGAATATTAATATTTTGGAAGTCAAAATTTACAACTCGATTGCATTCAGTCCTAGCCTGCAATTGATTGATATTTTTTTTTGATACGCCGGTTACCAAGCACCTCTGAATAGTTCCAGCCAAATCATTGCTGTACATAGTTTGCAGCTCATCAACACGATTTTGCAGAATACTTAATCTTTCTTTCTTTTCTGCCAAGGGCGTTATGTCTTCTAGTTTAGCTGCTGGGGTGCCAGGTCTTGCGGAGTATATAAAACTAAAGGAAGCATCAAATTTTATAGTTTCAATTAGATCCATGGTGAGCTGAAAATCATGATGTGATTCACCCGGGAAACCTACAATAAAATCAGAGGAAATCTTAATATTGGGTCGAGCTATTAAAAGCTTCTCAATAATCTCTATATATTGCTCTCTAGAATAGTTTCTCTTCATTTTTGTAAGAATTTCGTTTGATCCAGACTGCACGGGAAGGTGCAGGTGGCTCACTAGCTGAGGAACATGACTGTAAACATTGATCAAATCATCTGTCATATCCAGAGGATGCGAGGTTGTATATCTAATTCTCTGTACACCTTCAATGGAACCACACACCTCAATTAAATCCGAGAGTCTTAAGACTCGTCCATCCAAAGTGTACTCATACGCATTAACATTCTGACCCACAAAAACAATCTCAGAGACACCTTGCTCAATAAGCCTGGCAACCTCATTAAAGATTTGGTCTGGCTTTCTGCTAACCTCATCACCGCGTGTGTAGGGCACCACACAAAATGAACAATATTTAGAACACCCCTCCATAATAGAGACAAAACTTGAAGTGCCTGTAGCTTCTGGCTCCGGCAAGGAGTCAAATTTTTCCTGAATGGGAAAGGAAACATCGACTGCTTCAATTTTATTATCTTTAGCTAGCAATGATGGAACTTTATGTATGGTTTGAGGCCCAAAAATTAAGTCGACATAAGGCGCTCTTTTAAATATATTCTTGCCTTCTTGGGTTGCTACACAACCCCCAACACCTATTTTTAAATTTGGGTTATTCAGCTTCAGTTTTTTAAGTCTACCAAGCTCGGAGTAGACTTTTTCTTCTGCCTTCTCTCTGATTGAGCAGGTATTTAACAAGATGATGTCTGCCTCTTCAGGGATAGAGGTTTCCTCGATACTTGGATCCTGTTTTAGGATTTCTAAAGTTTTTTGGCTGTCATACTCATTCATTTGACAACCATAGGTTTTAATATAAAGTTTTGTACCCATATATCTAATTATGACTAAAAAGACTACCTATAAAATAATTTTTATGCAGCTCGGTGAAATATACGAGGTATTTGCAAAGCAAATCTATCAAAGCGATATGTATGGTTTCATAGAGGTTGAAGAGTATATATTTAATAAAAATAAACAGCTAGTTGTAGACCCATCTTCTGAAAAATTAGAAAAAGAATTTAAAAACGTTGAGCGCTCCTATATCCCGATTAACTCTGTTATCCGCGTGGATGAAGTGGTGGAAACTGGGGAGGCAAAAATTAAACAGAATAAAAGCCAAGTCATGCCATTCCCAATGAATATTCAGCCTGTTAACAAACAGGATTAATCTTTAGCGAGGTTTTTTAAGCAATCAGTTATTGTTTGCAAAAAAACGCTGTTAACATGGTTGGATGAAGAGACGCACAGCCCTCAAGACCTCATCAATAGCTGCGATAGGCTTAACCGCTACGATCAATGGAGGCTGCAGTAAAAATACATTCTACTTTAAACATGGTGTTGCCAGTGGAGATCCTTTAGCTGACAAGGTTATATTATGGACCAGAGTCACAGCAGAAAAACCTGGGCCTATTGCCGTTATTCTGGAGACTTCCCCTACCGCAGATTTTTCTAGTATTGTCTTTTCTAAGGTCTTAAAAACATCTTCCTTGTCTGACTATACGGTGAAATATGATTTTTCTATTAAAAATATATTTCAATCAGGTGAAATATTTTTTTATCGATTCAAAGCTGGTAATGCAGTCTCAGAAATAGGTAAAACTAAAACCTTGGCACTTGATATTAGTAAGGTAAAAATAGGAGTGTTTAGTTGTAGTAATTTCCCTGCAGGATTTTTTAATGCCTATCAATCAGCAGCGGATAAAAATGATCTTGATTTGTGGCTACATTTAGGTGACTACCTCTATGAGTACCCAATGGGTGGTTACGCAACATCTAACGCTAAAAAACTGGGGAGAGTTCCAAGCCCTACCCATGAAATAATCACTCTTGCAGACTACAGAGAGCGTCATGCCCAATATAAGCTCGACAATGGATCCAAAGCCCTTCATCGCAATGCTCCATTAATTGCTGTGTGGGATGATCATGAATTTTCAAATGATACTTGGAAAAAAGGAGCAGAAAATCATGCGATAGACGGCTCAGAGGGAGATTTCTATGCTCGAAGATCTTCGGCCATCAAGGCTTATAATGAATGGATGCCTATTAGAGAGCAGCAAAATAAAAGAAAAATATTTCGTGAGTTCAAGATCGGTAAATTAATTCAACTCCTAATGCTAGATACCCGACAATATGAAAGAGACAAACAAATTCAACCCAAAGATTATTTAAGCGATGCTGGTTTTAATCAAGCACGCTTTTATAACGATCTAAATGCACCTGACAGAAAACTTTTAGGGAAGGAACAGTTAGCATGGATTGAAACAAAAATTACTGAAGATAGCTTTCATTGGACAGTGATGGGGCAGCAGGTTCTCATGACTAAGTTAAAATTTCCTGATTTATCAAAAATGCTAAAAAAAGAGGATGTGCCTGCTTTTCTAAAGCCTTATTTAAAGTTTCTTGGCTTAGGCATACCCTCAAATCTAGATGCCTGGGATGGTTATCCATCAGAGCGTAATAAATTATATAAAGTCATGCAAAAAGCAAATAAAAATTTTATTAGTTTGGCAGGTGACACTCATAACTCTTGGGTTTCTAGCCTCACCAATGATGAAGGTATGAAGGTTGGTATTGAATTAGGCGCACCATCTGTAACTTCTCCTGGAATTACAGATGCTCTAAAAATTGATAAAAAGAAATTTGTTGAAAGTATTGTGGGAATTAATCCCGAGCTCACTTGGATGGACCCATCACAAAGGGGGTACCTCTCACTGGAATTTTATGAAGAGGAGTTGGTAGCCACATTTAACTTCGTGAAAGAGATTGAGAAGATTGACCCTTCGATCTCTTCAACTCACACTATTAAAGTAAAAAAAGATCAGCTATTTACCTAAGCATTTAGTCCTTAATCAAAAAGCATGCTTTTATAAAGTTTTAGCTCATTAATTGACTCAAGAATATCATCCTTTGCCCTGTGGGACCCTTGCTTATGATAAGTTTGAGCATCGTTCATCCAGCGTGAGATTAGCTCTTTCACCGAAGAAACATCAATATGTCGATAGTGAAAATAAGATTCTACACCTGGCATGTATTTTGCAAGAAACCTTCTATCGTGAGACACAGTGTTACCGCACATAGGCGATCTTTTGTGACCCACATATTTTGAAATAAATTCTAAAGTCCTCATTTCTGCTTCTTGCTCTGTGACACTGCTCTCATGAACGGCCTTGGTAAGCCCAGTATTGCCATGTTGGTTGGTATTCCACTCATCCATATTAGCCATTAATTCTTTTGATTGATGGATGACCAGGCTCGGACCTTCGGCAACAATGTTAAGATTGCTGTCTGTAATGACGGTAGCAATCTCAATAATTCTTTCTTTTTCAGGATCAAGACCAGTCATCTCAAGATCGACCCAGATTAAATTTTGATTTGATTTTTGATGTGACATTTGAGTTGTTAAATTTTAACGATAGTGTATTTTGAGCCCAAGATGAGAAAAGTTCAAACTGGACAAATTATTGAGTATTACTCAAACACCTGCAGGGTAGCCGCAACTGATGGGATATTCAAGTGTCGAATTCAAGGCAGAATTGAGTTAGTGGTTGGGGATTTTGTTAAAATTGAGCCTGCTGAAGACTCTAATGACTGTGATGCAATGATTACAGAGAGGCTACAAAGAATTACAGCCTTATATAAATCCAAGGATAGGGTTACCAAAGCAGTGGCTGCTAATATTACTCGACTAGGCATTCTGGTGACCGTGAATCCAAAAACTAGCCTCGAATTTATCGATAAATGGGTGGTGATTGCACTTCAATCTGGAATTCAACCATTTATTATTTTTAATAAAATTGACATGCTGGAAGATGATGCATATAGGGTTCTACAAAATTTATATGAGGGCTTGGATGTTCCTTCTTTTGCAATTTCAGCAAAATGGCAAACAAACTTAAAGGGGCTTTTCTCTTATCTTGAAAATCAAACAAGCATATTCGTGGGAAATTCTGGCTCTGGCAAGTCAACACTAACCTCTGCATTAACTGGAACTGAGATTCTATCTAGAGAGTTATCAAATAATCAGGGGGTCCATACCACATCCGTTTCAACCCTGTATCAAGTTGGTAATAATATGCAGGTTATTGATTCTCCAGGCGTTAGGGATATAGGAATAGAGCATCTTGATCATGCAGAAATTCTTGCTGGATTTAAAGAAATCAATAATTTTTCTTTAAAATGTATGTTTCCAAAATGTAGTCACCAAGAAGATGATGGTTGCGCCGTCATGGAGGCTCTCAAGCATAGCCATATTGAAGAAAGTCGTTACAATAATTTTATGAATTTAAATGCGGCAGTGAGATCGTGAGCAATAAAACACATTTTGGGTTTGAGGAAGTAAACACCGACCAAAAAGCTGCAAAAGTTGGGAATGTTTTTCATTCGGTCGCTGCAGAATATGACCTGATGAATGATGTCATGTCATTTGGCATGCACAGACTTTGGAAACGAATGTTATTAGAGCTTGCTGGGCTCCCTGAAAATGCTGTTGTGCTAGATATTGCTAGTGGCACAGGTGATATCCCAAAACTAATTAGCGATAAATTTCCTTCATCCCAGATACATGTAACGGATATCAATGGATCAATGCTTGCGCTAGGAAAAGAGCGATCTATTAATGAAAATTTCTTTCACAATTGTTCATTTGCTCTAGTCTCAGGCGAGGCATTGCCCTATCAAGATCAAACATTTGATTTAATTACCATTAGTTTTGGTTTGCGTAATTTTACGGACAAGCAGGCTGGCTTAAAGGAAATGAAAAGAGTGCTGAAGCCTGGTGGCATATTATTAATCCTTGAGTTTTCCAAGCCAACAAACTCTATTTTTTCAAAAATTTATGACTGGTATTCCTTTAATGTGATACCAAAACTGGGTAATTTGCTGGTAGGTGATGCTAATAGCTATAAGTATCTTGCTGAATCTATTCGCATGCATCCTGCCCAGGAAGAACTCAAGCAAATGGTTTTAGAGTGTGGGTTTGAAAGATGCAAATTTTATAATCTAGTAAATGGAGTGGTGGCAATTCATCAAGCTAAGTAATATGCAGATCTCTCTTAATCTACTCTTTAAAGAGGCATACGAAGCCTCGAGCGAACTTCAAACAAAACTAGAAAATATATACCCTATTGAATGCAATATATATTTCTCTAACCTATCGGTCATATCGCTGAGTCTCACAAAAACAGAGCAAGTCCTTGATTGCAAACCTGCAACTCAACCACAGTTTTCTTTATTTCTAAATTCTGCGACAGCCCTGCATGCACTCTTACATTCCAATATTCCATCTGATGTATATGAGGGAGATTCAGAGCTTGCTTTACTTTTTTTGCTAGCAATAAAAGATTCTAATTTAGATATAGAGGTTTTAATTTATAAACATTTGGGCACTATTCCTGCCTTGATTATTAGAAAGCTTCAGAATAATGATATGGCGAACTATCAATTTAAAAATATTGATTCAAAGATCTGGCAGCTTCAGGGCACTTTTAGGGCCATGGCAGTTAGGCTGGATAGATTAGAAATGATTACATCATCATGATTAACTTTTTTTTATCCCTCTTTGATATTTTGAATATTTTTTTAAAAATGATGTGGTTCGGGGTAATTAATATACCAGCAGAGAATAGCTCATCGCGAACAATCAGATGCGTCAGATTTCTTAATCCCTTTTACCTGCTTACTCGCGGCTCTCCGGCCGGACAAAGAATTACAAGTTTTCTAGAAAGCTTGGGCCCTATGTTTATAAAATTTGGCCAGCTGCTCTCAACAAGAAGTGATGTTGTGCCAGCTGAAATAATTGGTTTTTTGAACACCCTGACAGATCAATGCAAGCCGTTTCCAGCAAAGGATGCAAAAAATATTATCGAGCGTTCCTTGGGAATTAACCTTCAGGATGTATATAAAAATTTTGAAGAAGCTCCCATGGCTGCCGCCTCCTTGGCTCAAGTTCATAGAGCCCAATTAATCAGCTCATCAGAACATGTAGTTATCAAAGTGCTAAGACCTGGCATTCATAAAAAAGTTCAAAGAAACATTGGAGTGATGAAAGTGATGGGCTTTCTTGTTAACTTATTTTACTGGGAAAGCCATCGATTGAAACTCAATGAGGTCATTGGCGACTATGAAAGAACCATTAAGCAGGAGTTGGACTTAAAAGTAGAAGCTGCAAATACGAGTGCAACAAGAAAAAATTTCGCTAATTCAGAGCTTCTGTATATTCCAAAGATATTCTGGGACCACACCTCTGTAAATGTCTTAACGCTAGAGGAGATTGATGGTATTGCCTGCACAGATACGGCATCCATGGATAGACGTGGTATTGATAGAAAAAAATTAGCAGAAAATGGTGTAAGAATATTTCTTGATCAAGTCTTTCGGGATAATTTTTTTCATGCAGATATGCATCCTGGAAATATTTTTGTAAGCAAGGAAAATGTCCAAACTCCAAGCTATATTGCAATTGATTGTGCGATTGTTGGCTCTTTAACTCAAGAAGATCAATACAATCTTGCAAGAATGCTTCAAGCAACATTAAAACAAGATTACCCTAAGCTAGCAAAACTTTTTATAGGTGCTGGGTGGGTAAACTCTAATACTCAACAGTCTGTGCTCGAGCAAACTCTCAGAGCCACGTGTGAGCCTATCTTCTCTAGACCGCTGTCTGAGATAGAATTTGGAAAACTCTTACTATACTTATTTGACTCGACCAGGCAATTTGGTTTATCCATCCAACCCTCTCTCATCCTCCTCCAAAAAACTCTTATTCACATTGAGGGCATGGGGCGTGAGATCTATGCAGGGCTAGATTTCTGGGGCTTAGCTGAACCATACATTGATAACTGGGTGATGAGCCAGTACAGTCCAGCAAAGCTGAAAGATTTTTTAGAACAGAATAAGTTCGAGCTATTAGATAGAGCAACTGGCTTGCCAGGCGAAGTATTTGATGTGCTAGATAATATTAAATTTCTTACTCAAGACAGCAAAAAATACTCTAATCTCGTTCAAGAAATGCAGGCAAGTTTTCACAGTCAGCGTAAATGGCAAAATCTCACTATAATTATATTAACGGGAATAATTATGGTGTTGTTAATCAACAGGCTCTAGATGAGCGTATTATGTAAGGTATTAGGAGTATAAAATGGGCATAGGTGGAATAAGTATTTGGCAGATATTAATTGTTTTATTAGTAATTGTGGTCTTGTTTGGTGGGAAAAAAATTCGCAGCCTAGGCTCAGACCTGGGTGAGGGCTTAAAAGGTTTTAAAAAAGCAATTAAAGATGAGGATGTGGAAACAACATCACAATCAGATTTAGAAGATAAATAGCCTTGTTTCAAATTGGGCTATTAGAAATTCTAGTTATTCTCTTGGTGGGAATCTTAGTTATTGGACCCGAGCAACTGCCTGACTTTGTTAAAACCTCAATCAAACAGATCACGAAATTACAAAATAAATTTTTTGCATTCCGAGCTTCAGTTGAGAGAGATATTGGAGCAGAAGAATTAAAGCAAGATATTTTTAATGAGCTGAAAATGGAAGAGCTGGAGCGAGATGCTGATGACCAACTCAAGTGAGATGAGTTATGTGGAGCACCTAAAAGAATTACGCTCTAGATTGATCAGGGTGTTTGCTGTGGTGGGCGTTTTTCTGGTTTGCTGTCTGCCTTTTGCCAACGAAATCTACTTTTTTATCTCTTCCCCTTTAACAGTAATTCTTCCAGAAAACAGCACCATGATTGCAACAGAAGTAACTTCTCCTTTTATTGCCCCCTTAAGACTAGCAATTTACAGCGCGCTAATTTTGTCTATGCCATATTTTTTATTTGAGCTTTGGGGCTTTATAGCTCCAGGGCTTTACAAGAGTGAGAAAAATTTTGTCATGCCTTTGCTTGTATCTTCTGCTCTACTTTTTTATGCCGGAGTAGCTTTTGCATTTTTTATAGTTAGCCCCATCATCCTAAATTTCTTTATTGCTGCAGCCCCAGATTCCATTCAAATCATGACTGATATTAATAAATACTTAGATTTTGTATTAAAACTATTTTTTGCTTTTGGATTAGCTTTTGAGATACCAGTGGCAACTTTTTTATTAATTAATACTGGTATTGCTGATAAAAAGACAGTTAAAAAAATACGCCCTTATCTAATTATTGCTTTTTTTATCTTGGCCATGCTCTTGACGCCACCTGATATTTTTTCTCAACTTTTTTTAGCGATACCCATGTGGCTATTATTTGAAATAGGACTGCTAATCTCTCGAGATAAAGTAAATTAAGAAGGTTTAGGGTCAGCGTTTAGTCTTTCAAACCAGCTATCAGGGTCAGGCATTTCAGCAGTTAAAATCATCTCTAGTAATTCAGCTGGATCACTAGAAATCAAAACACGATTATGGTTTTCAATCGAAACAAACTGCTCATCCACTGAATGTTGTAACCACTCCATGAATGCGTCGTAATAACCATTAATATTTAAAATTCCGATGGGTTTATTGATCTCTCCCAGGTGATTGCTTACCATGACCTCTAGTAGTTCATCCATAGAACCAACGCCTCCAGGCAGGACTATAAAAGCATCACTAATACTAAGAAACTTTTCTTTTCTTTCAAATAGTGAATGTGTGATGATCGTCTCTGTTATTGTTGGATTGGTCAGCTCAAACACATCCAAAGACTTCAAGGCAATGCCTGTCACTTTGCCGCCATGCGCCATGGCGCTATCTGATACAACTCTCATTAAACCCACATTGCCACCTCCAAACACCACCTCCAAACCTTTGTTTGCAAACAATATCCCTATATCTTCAGCTGCTTTTTTATACGCTGGTGATTTCCCCATGTGGGCACCGCAAAAAACAGAAATTTTTTGTATAGTCATGATGTTAAGCCAAGGATGTTTTTAGAAATAATGTTCAATTGAACCTCTGAGCTGCCTCCTGCAATAGTATAAGCTTTTGAGTAAAAAAAAGATTTAGAAACCTCTTTTCTAACTCCAGAACTTCTATCAACAATCTCCAAGCCACCCATCCCAAGACTGGAGACGTTGAGCTCCCATCTATTTTGAGTCTCTTCAGTGCTTAAATATTTTAAGGTCAATCCAGTAGGTGAAAAACCGTTTTGTGATTCTGCTGCAGTTCTAGACATTGTTATCTCTATCATATGATTGCGCATCTCATGAGTAGCAATCTTTGCAAGTAGTTTTTTACTACCAGGGCTTGATCCGGGCTTGGAATCACGAAATACTTTCAGTGGCTCAACGTCTATGGCGCCTTCACTTTCCATATCAGCCATCATTGTGCGTTCAAATTGCAGTAATCTTTTAGCAACTTTCCAACCATCATTTTCTGGAGCAATCCTATGAGTCTCGCAAGCGTAAACATTATCAAAAAATACTTGGCAAAATGGAGATTGGCCACTTAAAAGCTGAATCGGCTTGATATCTATATTTGGCTGATTAAGGTCAAGAAGAACAAAAGAAATACCTGCCTGTTTTTTAACCGTCTTGTTGGTTCTCACCAAGCAGTACATCCAATCAGCCTTGTTCGCCTCTGAGGTCCAAATCTTAGAGCCTTCGATCATATATTGTCCACCTTTTAGAGTAGCAGTGGTTGAAATATTTGCGAGATCTGACCCTGCTCCTGGCTCTGAGAATCCCTGGCACCACCAAATCTCTCCCCTTGAAATTTGTGGCAAGAACTCATGTTTTTGCTCGTCTGTTCCAAACTCTAATAACACAGGACCAAGCATTGATATCCCAAAATTAATTTGGGCTGGCCTACAACCATAAAATTTTAAACGCTGTTTTAAGATTTTTGACTCATCAAAAGTTAGCCCGCCACCTCCAAATTCTTTTGGCCATTCTGGAGTGCACCAACCTTTGGATACCATGGCATCAAACCAAACTTTTGCATCTTTAGATGGAAAATAAATATTTGATGAAGCCCAAACTTGCTCAGAAACAGGCATAGGTGTTCTCATGGAGTGTGGGCAATGAGATTCAATCCAGCTATCTACTTCTTTTGTAAATTTAGTGAGGTGTTGACTCATTAGCTTAAAAGTAAAGAGGAAATGTAACAGGACCAGTGTTTGTTAGTGTTACGTTCATGTGAGCACCAAAAACTCCAGATTGATATTTAATTGATGAAGAGTCTAATTTTTGCATTAACTTATTATATAACGTCAATGCTAAAGCAGGAGGGGCGGCCTTATGAAAACTAGGTTTATTGCCCTTGCTAGTAATGCCTGAAAGTGTAAATTGACTTACTATCATTAGTTCTGCGTCTATCTCCTTTAAACTGGTAGACATTACGTTGCTATCATCATCAAAAAAGTAAAAATTTTCTATTTTTTTGATAAAGCTATCAAGCGTTTGTGTCGAATCAGCTAGCTCAAAGCAAATAAATGCTAGGAGACCACTTTCAATTCTTGCATGAAGCTGATCTTGAATCTCTATTTCAGCCGATAAAACTCTCTGGACTAATGCTTGCAACGAAAATTAAACGTTTTCTTTGTCTGAGCTCCAAGCCCCTTCAGCTGCAAGCTTGTTCATTAAAGCTCTGTGCGAGAAAGCTATCTGCGCATTTCCTATATTTTCTAATTTTCCTAACCATGTTTTTAATGCTGCTTGCTGAAGCGCTCGACCATATGAAAAACTTAACTTCCAGGGAAAACCACCAATTTTATTCATTGCATCCAGGTGAGCTGTTGAATT
>DKMG01000090.1:0-2391 GCA_002469975.1 Proteobacteria bacterium UBA7420 | reverse complement strand
TTGAAGGCAACGCACTGTCATTTCTGCTACTTGCTGAATAGAGGCTTGAGATTCACACAGCGAGCCGGCAGTAATCATATTAGGTTTTAAGATGGTGCCTTTGATATTGACATTATTTTTAGCCAAAGCAATAAATAATGCTTTTAGGGCTGCGCTTGAAACTTCATAGCACCTCTCAATAGAATGATTGCCGTCCATCAAAACTTCTGGCTCAACCATTGGCACCATATTGTTATCTTGAACAATTTTTGCATAATCAGCTAAAGCCTGCATATTGCTTTCAATGCAATCAGCCGTTGGAAGCTGTCCATCGATCTTAATAACAGCCCTCCACTTAGTAAATTTAGCACCTAAATTAAAATACTCAGCGCACCTGTCATCCAAGCCTTCAAGCCCTTGAGTTAAAGTTTCATCAGGCGAGTTAATAAGAGGCTGAAGGCCTTGATCAACCTTGATGCCAGGTAACGCACCTTGATCCATAATGACGTTTACCAGAGGCGTTCCATCTGCGGCTGCCTGACGAATGGTTTCATCAAATAAAATAACGCCGCCAATGTTGCCCTTCATCCCACTAGCTCTAAAAAGCATCTCTCTATAGTCTCTTCGATTTAACTCTGTAGATTCAACTCCAATAGAATCAAATCTTTTTCCACATGTCGGATTGCTCTCGTCAGCTGCAAGAATCCCTTTGCCGTCTGCAACAATAAATGATGCAATTTCTTCTAATGTATTTAATGACATATTTTTTTTCCTCTTATTATTTTGTAAAGCCTAACGCTGATAATGATGGTAGCTCTTTTCCTTCCATGAATTCAAGAAAGGCCCCGCCACCTGTTGAACAGTATGAGATATCACTCTTATCAATAAACATTTTAATAGCAAGCAGGGTTTCCCCGCCACCAGCCAAGCTAAAAGCTGATGATTGCGCAATGGCCTCTGCGAGTTGTTGTGTACCTTGAGCAAATGCATCTCTCTCAAAAACTCCAATTGGACCATTCCAAATAATTTGTTTGGCTTGTGAGATCAAATTGAAAGCTTGCTCATCAAGGACCTGATCAAGAATCATCTCATTATCTTGAACATCTCGCACATCACAAACTCTTGATTCTAGAGAATCAATATTCGAGCTAACTACCACCTGATTCGGTAAATAGATATTTGTAGAGCTTAATAAGTCCCGGGCTTCGGATAACATTGACTCCTCGTATAGCGAGCTGCCAATATTTAAGCCACTAGCTTTTAAAAAAGTATTGGTAATACCCCCTCCAGTAATAATATTTTCTGATAACAGGCTAAGGTTTTTTATAACTCCCAGTTTAGAAGAGACTTTTGATCCACCTATGATCGACAAGAGAGGCGCATTAATTGAACTAATAGCGCTGGATAATGCTGCAATTTCTTTTTCTAAAAGTAGTCCTGCGCATGAAATATCAGCATGATTAATAGCCCCATAAGTGGAGGCTTGCTCTCTATGGGATGTGCCAAATGCGTCAAAAACATATACCTCTGCAATGTTTCCAAGACTGTTAGCAAGATCTAAGTCATTTTCAAGCTCCCCAACTAAAAATCTTGTATTTTCAAGTAAGGAGATTGGCGTTTCAAACTTAGCATCTACAATAGATGAGATTAATGGTACTTCTATTTCCAGCAGCTCACTTAGTTTTCTAGCGACAGGATCAAGAGAAAATTGTGGATCGAAATGTCCTGCATATGGGCGACCCAAATGTGAAATTAGAATGACTTTTGCATTTTCTGTAAGAAGATATTGGATTGTAGGAAGAATAGAAATGATCCTAGTATCATCTAGAATCAGTTGCTTTTGAATGGGTACATTTAAATCAACTCTAAGAGCAACTGTTTTATTCTTCACTGTTGAGGAAGCAAGAGTTCTCATTTGCTGATCAGTTTTTTTGCCTCAGCTAAAATATTATCAACAGTAAAACCAAATTTTTTCATTAAATCTGATGCAGGACCACTCTCTCCAAAGGTATCAATACCAATGACTACATCATCAAGGTTTGTTAATCCTTGCCAAGAAGCAGAATGCAGAGCCTCAACAATCAGCTTGGGTGCGCTCGGATTGATAGTAGCATGTCGGTAGGTCTCTGTTTGAGAATAAAATTTATCAAGGCAGGGCATAGAAACAACATTTGCTTTAATTCCAATTTTTGATAACTCATCTGCTACAGACAATATAAGGTGTAACTCGCTGCCTGATGCTATCAATGTTAGTTCTGCATTTTCATCTTGACGCAAAGAATAACCACCCTTATGAATAGAGTGAATCTGCTGATCTGTTCTTTCAACATAGGGAAGATTTTGTCTTGAAAGGATCAAGCTGTGAGGGGTAGATTGAGAAGTAATACTCTCATTCCAAGCAATTGCAGTCTC
>DKMG01000089.1:3077-4612 GCA_002469975.1 Proteobacteria bacterium UBA7420 | reverse complement strand
AGGATACACAGGCAGCAATGGTGGATGAGGAAATCGCTCATCAAGATACTCAAGCATAACGCCTGTATTATATAAACCTAGGTCGCGGTCAGACAAAATTGGAAGACAATGATAGGGATTAAGAGCTAAAACTTCATCAGGCGCTTCCTCGTTTGAGGTTTCTCGAATCTCACAAGCAATGTCTTTTTCTGCCAAAACTATTCTAACTCTATGGCTGTAGTGATCATCTTTTTCAGAATATAAAATCATGTGTCCTCTTTTTTAATGTAAAAAATTCTAGTGGTAATCTTTTTGATACTCTCTAAAAAGAAGGTAAGAAAATGAAGTAAAAATAACAAAGAATAGGATAACATACCAACCAATTCTTTCCCTGTCTGCTCGGCTTGGCTCGCCTACATAAGTCATAAAATTAACAAGATTGTATATTACTTCATCGAACTCACTTTCAGTTAGTGAGCCAGAACCTGGTATGGTTTTTAAGTAGCCGCATTTTTCTTCTGTTAGATCATTGCCGAAATCATCTCTTTTCACCCCACCATTTGGAGCTAGCAAGGGGATATCCTTGCAAGACAATATCTGTTGCCCTTGCATTGATGCCAATACATTAGGCATAGCAGCGCCTGGGTAAACCATATTATTTACACCATAAGGCTTAGAAGCATCTTCATAGAAGGTTTTCAAGTAAGTGTAGACCCAATCTGAGCCGTGTAATCTAGTGACCAATGTGAGATCTGGAGGGGCAATCCCAAACCAAGATTCAGCGCTGACTTGCTGCATAGAGCCAGTCATCTTGTCGCCCAACTTTACTGTCTGGCCATATACAAGATTGGAGGCAAACATATCCTCTGGAATTTCTAGATCTTTGGCAACTCTGTTCCAACGAGAAAATTGCAATGAGTGACAACCGTAACAATTATTCATAAATGTGACTGCGCCTAATTGCAGTGACTCAATATTTTCTAGTTGCGGTGAGAATTTTTCACACTCTCCATAATCGCCGCATGGCGCAGATCCAGCAGGAAATACATCATGTGATACAAATAGAAAAAAACTTATAAGAATGAATTTTTTCATAATCTATCTGGGACTGGTTTAGATTTTTCAATAGATGTATAGATAGGCATTAACAGAAAGAATGCAAAATAAATTACCGTACCAATCTGACTAAGGGTTGTCCTCAATTCTGTAACTGGCATTGTGCCTAACCAAGCCAACATCAACCAACTTAATACAAAAACAGTCATAGCAATCTTACTTAGATTGCCTTTGTAACGAATAGATGCAGCCTTGCTTCTATCTAACCAAGGCACAACAAACAGAATAGCAATTGCTGCACCCATAACAATTAAGCCTCCCAATTTATCAGGGATAGCCCTTAACATTGCATAGTAAGGTGAGTAATACCAAACTGGTGCTATATGATCTGGCGTACTCAGTGGGTTTGCTTCCTCAAAATTAGCCAGCTCTAGCATGTAGCCGCCGCCCTCTGGAAAGAAGAACATAATAATAGAAAATACGATTCCAAAAATACCTAT
>DKMG01000089.1:0-2958 GCA_002469975.1 Proteobacteria bacterium UBA7420 | reverse complement strand
CCAACCTCATGCAAGGCAACTAGGTGCATAAAAACGAGCGCTATAAGAATCAACGGTAAGGCCACTACGTGTAATGCAAAAAATCTAGAGATCGTAGCGCCTGAGATATAGTAATCCCCTCTCACCCATAACTCTAAAGATTCACCGATATAGGGAATTGCTCCGAATAAGGAGATAATTACTTGAGCTCCCCAATAAGACATTTGACCGTATGGTAGTACGTACCCTAAAAATCCCTCTGCCATCATGACAAGGTAAATAGTCATACCAAAAATCCATACCAGTTCTCTAGGTTTGTGATAAGAGCCATACATGAGTCCACGGAACATGTGCAGGTAGACCACGGCAAAAAACATAGAAGCGCCTGTTGTATGCATGTATCTAATGATCCAGCCGTAATCAACATCCCGCATAATGTACTCAACCGAAGCAAATGCGCCCTCTTCAGTATTCTCGTAACCAAACATAAGCCAAATACCAGAGACAATCTGAATAATCAAAACTACAGCCGCTAAAGCCCCAAACATGTACCAAAAATTTACTTTCTTGGGTACAGGATGCTTTGACAGATGCCTTTCATAGGTGTTTTTGATCGGCAAACGATCATTAATCCAATTAAATAGTCCTGAAGATTGATTTGACATTAGGTTAGCTCCTTATCTTCCCCTATAGTTAAAATATTTCCTTTGAAATTATGAGGAGGTACCTTCAAGTTTGTTGGAGCTGGAACACCCTTAAAAACCCTGCCTACTATATCGAACATAGATCCATGGCAAGGGCAGAAAAAACCTCCAATCCATGCTTCGTCCCAAGGCTGAGGTTCCATCTCTGGATAATATTTTGGAGAACACCCAAGATGAGTGCAGACTCCGGCAATCACAGTGAATTCCTTGGAGGTTGACCTGGTGGGATTAATATCTCTATATGGCTCATCAATATTAATCGACTGGGGATCATCTAACTTATCTTCCAATCTTGATAAGTTCTGCAAGGCCTCAGCGGAGTGTCGAATAACAAACACAGGTTGTTTTCTCCATGCCACTTGAATTTTTTGACCAACTTGAATTTTGGAGATGTCAACTTTCACAGGAGCGCCAACTGCTTTTGCTTTTGCGCTAGGATTCCATGCAGATAGAAAAGGAACTGCTGCAAATGGAACACCAGATGCACCTACAGCTGCAGTCATACCAATAAGAACTTTTCTTCTTGAATTGAGTTTTTCTTCCATACAGCAGAAATTAACGTTTGGAGAATTGAGAGCTTTTTCTTGCCTTTTTTAATCCTGGTTTCTTCCTTTCTACTTTTCTGTCATCTCTGGTTAAAAAGCCAGCAGATTTGAGTTGCGGCCTCAAAGATTCGTCATACTCTAACAAAGCTCTTGAAATTCCATGTCTAATAGCGCCTGCTTGACCAAAACTTCCACCGCCTTTAACCATTGCCTTGATATCAACCTGCTCATCTAGCTCGGTTAACCGGAGGGGCTGCAAAACAAGCATTTGGGCTACCTGTCTTCCAAAATAATGTGCCAGTTCTTTATCATTAACCATGATCTTGCCTTGGCCCTTAGAAAGATAAACTCTTGCTGAAGATGTTTTACGTCTACCAGTTGCGTAATGGATAGCAGTGCTCATATTTTTGGTTCCCAAATTTGTGGTTGTTGTGATTCATGTGGATGCTCAGATCCTTTAAAAACTTTTAATTTTTTAAACATTTGTTTGCCAAGCTTATTTTTTGGTAGCATGCCTTTGACAGCTTCTTCGATGACATACTCAGGCTTAGTTTCCAGCACATCTTTTAACACCTTTGTTTTAAGGCCGCCAGGGTATAACGTATGAGTATAATATTTTTTATCTTCTAGTTTATTGCCAGTAACTTTTATTTTCTCTGCATTAATAACAATAACAAAGTCTCCACCATCTGTATGAGGTGTAAATGTTGCCTTATCTTTACCGCGCAGTCTGTCAGCAATTTTGGTTGCAAGACGACCTAATATCTTATCGGATGCATCAACTATGAACCAGTCATGAGTTGCGTCTTCTTTTCTAAGAGAAAGAGTTTTCATTGTTATTATGTTTTAAGAAAAAATTAGATGCGAATGTTAATGTTTAAGCACAATTTAATCAATATTTTAATGCATTTAGTTTTATTTTTCTTTCAAAGCTTCCAGATAGCTTTGACTAGAAATCTCGTGCAACCTACTGGCTGACCTTTCCCACAATAGCTCTAGTTGCACCCCTAAATAAAGATTTTGCAGCAAAGCGGGTTGAGCGAATAATTTCATTTTTTGCTTCTCTTGGTATGCAATATCAATAAAGCTAATAAATCGCCTTATTTTATCTAGATGATCATCACTACAGGCATGAAAATCACTGATAAAAATCCACTCAAAGTGCTTGCAAATTTCTATAAAATCCTTGCTCCCCGTAGCTGCTGAGAAAAATTCTGCAAAAGATAGCCATAGAAATTCTGAAGATTGTCCTTTGCATAAGAACTGTCGCTTGTTGACGGTGAGGGTATTAATATCATGCCAAGGCTCCTTAAAGGTATGGTGCAAAAATTCTGCAATGTCCTCGGCAGTAGAAGTATCAAATTTCGCAATTGTTCTGAGCCTATAATCTTCGCGACCTTCTAAACTGCAGACCAAGAACTCTGTACAAATAAAGTGAATAGTCTGTAAGAATTTATCTCTCTGCAGCCCATCTTTGTAGAGATTATCAGGTGCTGCATTAGAAGAAAGCATAAGCCTTACACCATTGGCATGAAGGGATTCAAGAATAATACCTATGATCATTGCATCCGCAATATCTTCTACCTGAAACTCATCTATAAAAATAACTTTATACTTTTTTGAAAGATTTTTTGAAATTTGTGGCAATGGATCTTTTATTCCTTTAATTTGAGAGAGGTTTACCTGAATCATTTGCATAAATTCGATAAAATGAAATACCCCAACATCAT
>DKMG01000098.1 GCA_002469975.1 Proteobacteria bacterium UBA7420 | reverse complement strand
AGCAAATAAAATTTCCTCTCAAACTGGGGGTTGGACTATTACCTGGCAAGGCAGGGAGAATAAAAACTCTGATTTTGTAAACACAAAGACCATCTACCAATCCATTGTTGATGTTGTTACCTCTGCTGGAGGAACCATAGAATTTTCTAAAGATGGAAATTTTATCAATAGCCCTGACTATGTCATCGGTATCTTTGGGGAAGAGCCCTATGCAGAGATGCTTGGAGACCTCAAGGATGTTTCTTTTTCAGCAACTGACCCATCTTATCTTCCTTCGCTTCAAGCATTAAAGGCAAAAGAGATACCAGTGGTTAGTTTATTTTTATCAGGACGACCCTTAGAGGTTAATCAGTATATTAATGCTTCAGAAGCCTTTGTAGCAACTTGGTTGCCAGGCACTGCCGTTGAGGGTATTTCAGATGTAATTTTCCTTCAAGACGATGAGATTAGATATGATTTTAAAGGCAAGCTGTCATATTCTTGGCCAAAATCTAAAGCTCAGGGCCTGCTGAATGCTCACCATGATTTCTATGATCCCCTGTTTCCATTTGGCTATGGTTTAGATTACAAATCACAGAGTAACTTGCCAGATATTGCCATTGCTAATGTGAATCAAAAAATTGAGTTAGTAAATATATTTTTGGGCACTGCTGCCATACCTGGTCAGGAATTTATCTTGTCTCAATCAGGCCCTGAGTTTATTTCATCCGACGAGTTCACCTCTCAAGATGGGCAAATTGCTATCTCTAGATTTGATTATCTCAGACAAGACGATGCAAAAAACTTTCTTTTTAATAAAAGCGAATCAATGCAAGGTTTCGGAGTTTCAACCAAGTCTCCGCTTGATATTACGTCTATGCGATCACCTCATTACGAGCTCATTATGAGAGTCAACGACTCTCAGAAGGCACCGTTATATTTTAATGTGACCTGTGGCCAAAATTGCCAAGGAACAGTCAAGCTCCCAACTATGGATCTTGATACCTGGAATACAGTATCTGTGCCCGTATCTTGTCTTGAAAAAGATGGTTTAGATGCTTCAACCATTCAAATAAGAGCTCTCTTTTTTACGCAGGGCCCTATTAATTTTGATCTTCACTCTGTTGCTATTAAAAATGGAGCAACATCAGATCTGAAGGTCAGCTGTTAGGATTATAAAAGTATTGAAATTTTAGATATATCTGCGAAGTCTCCATTCGAAGATTGTCGCTAAATGGATTAGGTTTTTTGTAGTATTGCGTGCCACCAATATAAAAAATAGTGTAAGGGTCAGGCTTCCATTGCATCAAGCCTTCGAGGTAGTAATTGTCTTGAAAATCATTTTTTTCAACAATTAGTCTTGATGACAGGGCATTACCAAATTGATAATCTAGCTCAAACCGATTGATTTCACCACCATAAAATTCTTCGTTAGTAGTTTTACTCCTTAGTTCCGTGAATCTTTGCTGCAGGTTCATTCTTAAAGCATCTGAAAATTTAATCCCAGCAGAAATGTTTTGCGTTTTTTGGTCGCCGATTACTGGTGTATTAATATTATATGCAATTTGATCGCCGACTTCGTAACGATACCCAAGGGTGAAAGTCTCAGAGGGGGAGAATTGAACTGCAAGCTTTATTTCATCCTGCTGGCCAAAGCGCTGGCCTTCAAATATTTCACTGGCCTTGGTCACAAATTCAAGCTCACCCTTAAGGTTCAAACTGGTTTCAGCATTGAGTTTGAGCTCAAGGCGCTCTCTAGTTTTTTGACCTTGATAATTTAGTCTATTTTGCTTACTTGCATGAAGGCTGATTTTTCGTAGGGACCCCTCATAGCGGAAAGTTCTTCCATGCCAATAGTTCCGCTCTTTGTAGTTGTTCTTGCTCACCAGACCTACACTAGATCTATAGGTAGGCGATACATCTTTATATCTAATTCCACTATAGGAACCTTCCACAATATGCCTCAGACGAATATTCTTTGCAGTGCCTGAGAATTTTTCTCCATCCATTGCATAGGTTTTACCTCCAAACGTGTCATTGGTATCCAAGAAATTGATACGACCTTCCTGAGTTTCGCTGCGGGCAAAGTTTAAATCCACCCTATAGTCTTCTAAAAAATTAATTAATCCATCAATTTCAAGCAGAGACCCATGCCCACCTGAATGATAATCCCTGTTGGTATAAAGTATTCCCACATTAGACTGGTTAGGAAGATTCCTTTTAATCCTTCCTATGGTCACCTTACTTTTACCTGCGTTTCCTTGATAAGAACCATATTCACCTGCAGCTAAATAGGGTGATATTGCATCAGTAGCCTGCATAAAATATAGCGAGTTACTTTCTCCCTGATTAATGTACTTGACTGCGCCTAAAGGGGCATTAATAGATCGAGTGTAAACCGATCCCAAATCTGATTTAAGCAGCTCAGAACCCTCAAGAAAGAAAGTTCTTTTTTCAGGATAGGAGGTTGCAAAGGTCTGGTTGGCCATGATAACCGGAGCATCTGACTCTACCTGAGAGAAATCAGGATTGATTGTATATTCAAGAGAAGCTGATTTACTTAGGTCAATCAACCCACTAATCCCAATCTCATAGTTTGGGTTTTGAAACTCTAAATCTTTCTCAGGTCTTGTGCCATCTTGGTTAAGAAATATGTATGGATAAATATAATTTCGTTTTTGTATCGCTGGAGAGCCAAGAGAAATAATCTCATCAGCCTGGCATGCATAGCAATTTTCCCCGGGTTCATTCTTATAGGAGCTAAAAACAGTTTCTAGTCCAGGCTCAAAAGACTTCCTTAGAAATCCAATTTTCCATTCCTGAACCTTTTTTTCTGGAAACTGGAGCTCCGAGAAAGGAATGGCAAGTTCGGCGCTATAACCATAACTTGTGATCATAGCTTCGGCTTCATAAATTATATTCCAAGAGGCATCTGGTTCTGATGAAGAGGTATGTTTCTCATCTAACTGAGACCCCATGGCATTTAGGCCAACTAAAATTCCATATCTACCATCTCCATAAGGGTCCGCCATTAAGGCAACATAATCTTCTCTCCAAGCTGTATCTCGATCTTTGATGGTAGCCCTAACTTTTGATGGATCTCCATAAGCTTTAAATGCAATGTATAAAAATTCACTATCAAACTTAAGAAAGGCGGTTGTTTTTAACCGGGCAGGCGCATTTCTTGCTGGCACCACCTCGTATTCTAAATTAAATTGCTGAGCTTTTGCCCACTCTAAATCCGTGACATGGCCATCTATTTGAATTTGCTCAGCATTTAGGTATGCAACACAGGCCATGGCAATGCAACAAGCCTTAAGGGGAGAGTGTAATACTTTAATTTTCATTTAGAGTGCTTAACCTGCCTAGCCATTAGTAATTTACTTTTATGAATAACTGAGTTTTAGACAGCTATTTTAATCTCGACCATATTAAATTAATAGACAGCAAAAAGCTTGATCTCTCAATAAAATTATTAAATAAATTAGATAGGAATTCTAAATGATTTGGGTATAATCATTCTCATTATGGCAGATAGCAAGAAAAAACAGACTAAGGTTTACCTAATACCTGAAAGCGAATCTCGTGATAGTCATACTTATCACTACCTCGCAATCAAAACCAAAAAGTTAGTTATCGAGAATCAAAAACTTAGACTAAAGAAATTCAATCCTGCAAAACAGGTTCATGAATGGTTTGTTGAGGCTAAGCTCCCACCACACTCCAAATAACAGATTATTTTTTTTTCTGTTTTTCAGTTTCATCTCGATGCTTTTTTAGATAGTTCATAAAAGGCGTTCCACCTGTCCCAGTTATTGTCGACCCACCCCTACCAAATGGATTTTCAATTTGAGCTTGCTTGTGGATATAGGTGCCTGCATATTCTAAGTGCATGGCTCTAAATGCCCTGATTTCTTCAAGACACTTGTTATAGGCCTCAGTCAGCCTCTTTGAACCACTGATAATTTTTTGTACCTGTGTTTGATTTTCTAATTTTTTAATAAAATCTCGATGCTTTGGCGGCATATAGTCTCTCATCTCATTCAAGTAATGACGAAGGTGATCTTTGGTATGTTTAATTTGCAGCGCTCCATCTAGTGATGGAATAATACTGCTTTGTGCTCCCGTCTCACCTCTATAAAATTGTGGAGTATTTTTAAATTCCCCCTGGTAAATCAATCCATTTTTTAGATCTGGGTTATCCTTAGTACCAAAAATAAAAGGCCTCACCCTATGGTAGTAAATGTAGGGATCACATTTTTCTGGCATTCTTGAGAAAATCTCATTAACCTTTTTCATTGAGATTGCTATCCTGCCAAGCAATAGGCCAGTCTCTGTTTCAGAGTCATCTGCACCTAGTGTAGATAGCTCACTGCAAGCTAAAATTGCATCACTGGCTGCATCTTCAATGCATACATGAATAGTAACAAACCAATCCTCATCAACTCCTCCCAGAAAATTATTAATTAGACCAACATTCTCTAAAGAGATAGGCTCATCAGGATCAATTAAAAACCAGTTATCTAGGCAATAGCTAGCATAGCTAAGTATAGGTGGGCGCCCTTGATTAGCTGCCACTTTTACCCATGGATTCGCTAGAGCTTTAGGAAGCTTGTCATGGGGCTGAGAGTCACCCCAAATATAGGCATGAGCTATAAAGCTCAGTTGAGACATAGCAAGCTTTAAGTCTCTATTCACTTGATTAATAAGCAACTCATCGATTGATAAGTCCTTGGGAGACAGCTTGTTGATGGTTGATTGAACATTTCCAGTTAAAAGTAATTTTGGTAGGTTGGAGCATATTTCTTCAATTCTTCCACAAGACTCCGAGTGAATAGAATAAGACTTAGATGGAATTTTTTTTGGTAGAAAACCCTGCATATCAATCCCCCAATTTTTATGCGTTAGGTATCAATTATACATAAAACTTATATTACGCCTCGTCTGATTGTTTCCTAATATCTGAAGATGAAATGTCATCTCTAAATACTTCCTCACCAAACCCTATAAAACGATCACTAATATGGGGAGGGATGTCAACAGATCCGAGGCTAATAAATTCTGTTTTTATTTTTCGCCCAAATACTAGAAAATTAATATTATGGCTGTTAAATAGGTCTAGCTTGGCGAGCATGTCCTGGCGACTTAGGTAAAATTTTTCATCCAAGATTCTTGTGAGGGTATCTGCGCCTATAATAAAAACTGAGTTAGGGAATAGAGCAGCTTTATCTGTAAATTTCCCAGCCTTTGTTAAAACCCAATCATGGTGTCCATCAAATTGTAGAAAACTTCTTTGAATCTCATGATAACTCAGAGGCGGCTTATCAGCATTTTGCACGCATATTTCATATACCAAGCCTAAACCAGTTTTATCTTGAGCCAGCTTACTCATCGCGAGATGCCCCGAATGCAAAGGGTTAAATGAACCGGGAAATATTAGCTCAGGCATTCGTGATGAGGAGGCATCAAAATCAATTTGATTATCAACCAGTTTGATCCAATTCTTTTTGGCATGAATAGAGGTAATAGTTAGATTGGGAGCCTCTTCTAAAGTTGTTTTAATTTCACAAGCATCAGCAATTGAGAGAATAATATATTGAGTTAATAACGCCTCTTCTTCAGCCCTTGTTAATTTCCCTTTATTGAATTTGTAGGCATAGCTTTTAGAGTATTTATGAGTCTGAATAGCAATAAAAAATTTATGGTCACCTTTTTTGGAGTAATTGGTAGCCAATGAGGCGGTTATGGCTATGCCAAGAAGGTATCGAGGATGACTCTTAGGATCAATTTTCTTTGCCGCACTGAATGCTTTGGCTGCCATGCTTAAGGTCGTATCTTCACTGCAATATTTATCTGGTTTTTTTAATAAATAATAATCAAGGGACTCGCGAGAGTAGGGAATGTAAGACTCTAATACAGAGTTGCTTGCTCCCGGGACTCTGAGCAAGTCTGAGACTGCATCTGAACCTCCCCCACTAGAAACTAATACAAACCTATACCCACTCGCATGTATCTGTTTAATTAAGCTCTGAGCATCCTTCATAATTTCTTTAGTTTTACCTAGATAGGCTCTATTTTATGTGCATAATCCTAAGATTGTGGAAATAAATAAAAACAATCTTTTAGAGGCCTTAAATAGCGCAAGTTTTCCAGTGTTAGCGGCTTCCTTGGTCCATATCACCCGGAATATCAAGATTTTAGATCAGCTCCCAAAACCTCAACTGGCAATGCTTGGAGATACTCAGGGGTCTTTTACAGATGAGCAGAAAAAAACTATTTTAGAAATTGCATTACCATTAATAGAAGAATATCTCTCCGACGTGTCTTTGCGGGATTTTTATACCCCTAGCCCAAATGATCTGCAGCAAATTATGAGCTATGTAGTTGGCTCAGAAGTATCCAGTGAGTATGTTCCAATGATGGCTGAAGATATGAAGCTTGCGATTAACCCCTCAAAACAGAACGCCAAGTCAAAGACTCCAAACCCTCATGATCTTAGTATTCTGATTATAGGTGCTGGAATGTCAGGTATTTTAATGGGTATTAAACTCTCAGAGCGGGGCATTCCATTTAAAATTTACGAGAAAAATGATGACGTTGGCGGTACTTGGTTTGAAAATATTTATCCAGGATGCAGAGTTGATATTGCAAATCATTTTTACTCCTATTCATTTGAAGAAAATCACCAATGGTCCCAATATTTCTCAGAGCAGCCCGAGCTGCAAGACTACTTCAAAAGATGCTTTCTAAAACATAATTTAAATGAAATAACTGAGTTTAATAGGAAAGTTGAGGCCATGACATTTAGTAAGAAAACTAATTTATGGACCATTAATTCATCTCAAGGTGACAATGAATTCGTTAATGAGTTTAATTTAGTTATTTCATGTATTGGACAGCTTAATCAGTCTAAATTACCTGAGATCAGTGGCTTAGATTCCTTTAAGGGTGATATATTTCACTCGTCGCAATGGCCCGAAGATTTTCAGGTAGATGGTAAAAAAATAGCGGTTATTGGAAGTGGGGCAAGCGCATTTCAGATTGTTCCCTCTATTGCCGATGATTGCAGAGAGCTTAAGGTCTTCCAACGATCTCCCCCCTGGATGTTTCCAAATCAGGACTATCATCGAAAAGTTGATGACCATAAAAAATGGCTGTTAGAAAAAATTCCTGGCTATTCACGCTGGTATCGTTTTTTGTTGTTTTGGCCAGGTTCTGACCAGCTTCTAGACAGTCTTTTTATCGATGAAAATTGGGATGGACAGGGCACCTCAATCAATAAAACCAACGATCAGATGAGGCAAATATTTACAGATGCCATGCTGTCTCAAATCTCAGATGCCTCGTTGGCTCATAAAGTTATTCCAACCTATCCCCCTTTTGGAAAGAGGATGTTGCAGGATAATGGTGCATGGCTCAAATCTTTGCAGAAAGAGAACGTGAGCTTGATAGTGGACCCTATTACTGAAATTACCTATGCTGGAATTAAAACCAATAATAGTGTTGATCACTTTGACGCTATCATTCTTGCCACGGGATTTAAAGCGCAAGAGTTTCTTTCGTCTTTTCCTGTGGATGGCGGTGCTGGAACATTTCAGGAGCGGTATGGTGACTCTCCGGAGTCTTTCTTGGGGATTACCTGCGATACTTTGCCCAACTTTTTTATGACCTATGGTCCTGGCACTAATTTAGCGCATGCGGGCAGTATTATCTTTAACTCAGAATGCCAGGCTAAATATATATGTGCAGCAATAGACCACATGATAGAGCATCAACTTACATCCATTGTAGTTAAACCCGCAGTCGTGCAAGAATACCAAGCAAGACTGGAAGAACGTTTAGATAAGATGGTTTGGCAGCATCCCTCTGTTTCAAGTTGGTATCTAAATACTCAGGGAAAAGTAGTCACCACTTCTCCATGGAGATTGGTAGAATATTGGAACTGGACAAATAACTTCAACCCTAGAGATTATGAATTATAAATACCTACTCTTAGCACTTTTTTCGTTGGGTCTTGCGGCCGAAGAAAAAAAACCGAATGTCATTATATTTTTAGTTGATGACCTAGGGTGGGCCGATATATCCTTGCGAGGCGCTGATATCGATACTCCAGCTATAGATTCTCTATTTACTGAGGGCATGGCACTTGATCGCTTTTATGCTACACCTATTTGTAGTCCGACAAGAGCAGCACTCATGACTGGTAGAGATCCCATGCGACTAGGAGTTGCTTATGGTGTCGTTATGCCCTGGATGAATAATGGTGTTCATCCTGATGAGCACTTTATGCCAGAATCATTTCAAAGTGCAGGTTACCAAACTGCAATGGTTGGGAAATGGCACTTGGGGCATTCACAACAAACTTTTCATCCAAATTCTAGAGGCTTCGATGATTTTTATGGACATTTGCATACTGAGGTTGGATATTTCCCTCCATTTGCCAATCAAGGTGGGGTAGATTTCCAGCGAAATGGCACAACAATCTCTGACGAAGGCTATGAGACATTCTTGCTTGCTGAAGAGGCTTCACGCTGGATTGAAGAGCGCAATCCTGATAAACCCTTTTTCCTTTACATGCCCTTTATTGCACCTCATAGCCCATTAGAAGCCCCAGATGACTTAGTTGAGAAGTATAGCCAGATGGTTGATACCCGGGAACTAACGCGAAGTGAAGCTATTGATAGAACTAGAAAATTAAATGGCTTTTCTCCAAGCGCTCGCCCAATATATGCGGCTGTGGTTGATGCTTTAGATCAAGCTATTGGCCAAGTGCTTGAGACACTAGAATCTGAGGGTATTGAAGAAGAAACAATCATTCTTTTTAGCAGTGATAATGGTGGCGCAGCCTATGCAGGTGGAGGTGCTGATAATTTCCCACTCAGAGGTGGTAAGGGAGATACCTATGAGGGAGGTATCAGGGTCATCGCTGCCATGAAATGGAAGGGCAGAATAGC
Source organism: Proteobacteria bacterium UBA7420 (assembly GCA_002469975.1). Taxonomy (GTDB): domain Bacteria; phylum Pseudomonadota; class Gammaproteobacteria; order Magnimaribacterales; family D2472; genus D2472. The sequence continues at coordinate 20,671 of DKMG01000098.1, read as the reverse complement.
TCCCAACTCTTCCTTCTCTTCAGTCATGACTGTCATGGATGTTTTTCCAACTTTAGCTAGCGCAACAAACACTCAGATGTTGAATACCAAAGAGCTTTGGGGCCGAGACATGTGGAAAGCAATTGATGGCTCTAAGGAGATCAAGCTGAACAAAGAAGTATTTTTTGCGTCTGAGACACCTAATTATGGAGAGTTTCACACCACTGTTTTTAATGATCAATGGAAATTAGTGCAGGTAATTTCTAGCTCACTGATGCAAATAAATGTTAAAAATCAACTATTTGATATAAGCAAGGACCCTAATGAGTATGAAGATCTTGCCTTTAAATACCCAAAGCTTGTTGAGCTTATGGCAGAGAAAATTCGAAAATGGAGGGCGCTTCATCCTATATCAGGAACCAGGGTTCAGCTTGTTCCCCCTCCAGGCTGGCGAGCTCCCAAAGATTGGGCGAGCTACACCATACCATTGGAGAACCTTCAGGATGATACATCTCTAGGGTTTGGAGTGCATGCGCATCAAATTTTGGATTACTTGATCAAGGATCACGGTAGAATTATTTATGATTGCAAGCCTGGGGATTGGGAGAGAGGAAAGTGCAAGGCACCAGAAAAGCCCAAGGCTCATCAACACTAATGCTTCGAATTCTTGTAACCTGCTTTCTTGTTTGCTCACTGCCTGCTCAATCGAGAGACATAGTTGAAACAACCTATGCTTATTGGAATAAGCCAGACATCCAGGTTTTGTATTCTGCTCCACCAGCCATCACCTCTGAGACAAAAATTTTATTTATTGTGCATGGTGCCTCAAGGACCGCTAGAAAATATCTTAATGATTGGCTTCCACTTGTTCAGGGCAGGGATGTGATTCTTGTAGCACCTAAATTCTCTAAAGAATTTTACAATGAGTATGCCTACCTCATGAAAACTAATAAACAAGGAAAACGACTTAGCAATACCTTTCTAGATTTAAGCTCGTCCCTTGGTGACCTTTATGATTTCTTTTCTACTAAATTTAATTTAAAAACTACTAACTTTAGACTTTATGGTCACTCAGGTGGCGCTCAGTTTGTGCATCGATACTTGCTGTTGAGCGATGAGACTCGTATCGATAAAGTGGCTATAGCTAATGCTGGTTTTTATACCTTTGCCGATTCATCAATTCGCTTTCCTTTTGGCATTAAAGACATGAATGTTTCTGAAAATCGTTTGCAATGGCTATTGAGTTTAAAGGGTGGAATGTTTCTCGGGGATCTGGACAATGATCCAAAGCATAAGTCTCTTCCATCTATGCGCAAAGCCAGACAACAAGGCAGACATAGGTTTGAAAGAGGCACAAATTTTTTTAATCATCTAGTTGAGCTAGGTGTAAAGAGCAATCAGCCCTTTAGATGGAGATATCAAGTGGTTCCTGATGTCGCGCATGATAACGCTGGTATGAGCTTAGCTGTATCAGAGTTTCTGCTAGAAGATCTTTAGGAGGTATGATTGTTAATAAATTCTTCTGCCTTTGAGAAGATTCTCTTTTTTCTATCTTGACCTATCTTATCCAAAGATTTTGGCATCAATGCAAGCCTGGGGTTGCCGGTAAAAAAATCACGATTGCGCTCAATAAATCTCCAGTAGAGACCATCAACAACATCACACCACTCATCTTTTTTGTAATTTGACATTCTCAACATATAGCTGGAACCACAAATATATGGCTTGGTTGAAAATATACCGCCATCTGCATATGTGCCCATGCCATAGACATTGGGCACCATGACCCAATCTGCAGAATCAACATACATTTCCATGAACCATTTATAGATTTCATTAGGAGCAATTCCTGCAAGATTCATGACATTGGAGATAATCATCAAGCGATTAATATGATGCGTGTAACCAAACTTAAGAGAGTCTTTGATAGCGTCGTCCACTGGAGGAATTCCAGTAGTGCCCTCATACCAACTGCTGGTTAAACTACCTTTGTGAGACCAAAAATTAGCCTCTTTGTATTCCGGCATATTTTGCCAATAAACACCCCGAATAAATTCTCTCCAACCCAATATTTGCCGAATAAAACCTTCGATGGAGTTAATAGGAATGGCTCCGTTGGATGAATGAAAAGCTGATATAGCATCCACAATACACTCCATGGGATCAAGTAAACCAGAGTTCAAATAGGGTGAGAGTAGCGAATGAAAGAGCATAGAATCCTCTTTATCAATCGCATCTTGAAATTGACCAAATAATGCCAAGCGCTCATCTAAAAAATGACCTAACTGTGCTCTTGCTGCTTCATGGGTCACTGCCCAATTAAACTCTTCCAGTGTGCCTAGGGATTTAGGAAAGCAATGCTCTACATCCACCATGGCTTCAATAGTCAAAGGATCCTGAAGCGACTTTAATCTCGCTGGTATCTTGTCTTTCAGCTTGGATATACTTTGCTGGTTATCCTTATCATAATTCCACTTGCCGCCAATGGGCTTCCCATCCTCCATCAATATATTATATTTTTTACGCAACCATCTGTAGTAATACTCTTGCACAATGGACTTTCTCTCCTTAGCCCATTCTGCAAAATCTTCTACTGAATCAATAAACTTGGTATCTCTATGAATCTTAATATCAACATTATTTTTGGAGCCAAAAAACATGAGTTGAGTAAGCGTATTGTGATCACTGGGCTCGGTGACATGAATCATATCAAAACCTATGTCCCTATATAATTTTTCTAGTTGCTCCATAAAATTAGTTTCATGTTTTTTTGAAATTTTTATATGAATAATATTTTTATATTTTTTCTCCAAGGATTTTTTGAGATGCCTTAAAGCTGAAATTAAAAATGCAATTTTTTGTTTATGATGGTTTATTTGATAGAAAGTATCACAGGGCTCATAGAGAAGGAGGTAGTCGCTTGCTTTGAGTTGTTTTATAGCTAGGTTATTAGCCGCCAGATCATCCGGAAAAATAATTCCAAGCTGTTTCATGTATCTCTACCATTTAAGTGCTCTGCCAAAGCTCTGCCAGACAAGAAAGCTGACTCTACCCTAGGAGAGATATGCCAGTCACCAATAGCGAAGATATCGTCTGCAAGAGATGTGAAGGGTTGATTGTGAGTCGCTCTTTCACATTGGGCAAATTTCCACCTAAATACACTAGAACTGCTTAGCTCAACATCACTCTCTAATAGGGATTCAAGAGTGTGATGGCCATAATTGATTAAGGACTCATCTGACTCACCCTTTTTTAGCTGACTGCCCGCAGGGGAGAGCTGCACTACCCAAGTTTCTTGAAGGGTTGGATTGTAGAATTTACTCGAGCCGACCCAGCTAACCTCAGCATTCACATTCTTGAATGCATTAAATTTATTCTGATCTTTAAGTTTTACCATCATGCCAACTGCAATACAGGGTGAGAATTCTGTTCTTGGAATTATGGAGCAATCGATTAATTCCTTGGCTTGTGGCAAGGGTAATGAAGAAATCAAAACATCATATGGAACCTGCAGGTTACTCCCAAGAGTCAGGGTTTTGCTCATGGCATTGACATGAGTCGCTTTAGTTTCAAAGTGAATATTCAGATTGCTAGATGATTCTTTTAGTAAAGACTGCATACCATTTTGGTGAATATAATAATTTTTAGTCTCCAGTTGCTGATTGGTCATTAGGTCAATCCCAGAGCCAAGGAAATTCTGAGCACCATTATGTTTTAAAAAATTATGAAAGCTAGGGTTGGTGGAAGTGCAAAATTGAGCGCCAAAATGGAATCTAGCTGTATCTGAATGCCTTCTAGAGCAAAGTCTTCCTCCTACGCCTCGAGACTTTTCATAGATCTCTACATCAAATGATTCTGAGAGATGGTCTGCGCAGGCTATTGAACTCATGCCAGCACCCAGTATGACCACCCTTGGGTTACGACTCACTTCTAAAGATTATTTTTAAATACAATCCCATCTTTCATGACAAACGCAACCTCTGAAACAGCAGCAATATTTTTGATTGGATTTTGCTTAAGGGCAATGATGTCAGCCAGCATTCCAGGTTTAATTTGTCCTAACTGATCTTCAACTCTTAATAGCTTCGCAGTTTCTATAGTGGCACTTTTTAGTGCTGTAGATGCTGGCATTCCAGCCTCCACCATTAAGACAAATTCTTGCCAATTATCACCATGTGCCGAGACCCCTGAATCTGTTCCAAATGCAATTTTTACACCAGCTTTATAAGCAGCAGAAAAGGTAGATTTAATTTTTGGACCAATTTTTTCAGCCTTTGGTCTCACAAGAGCCGGAAAGAAATTAGGAACCTTAGCTTTTTCGGCAACCCAGGTGCCTGCCATGATGGTTGGTACATAGTAAGTCCCTTTATTTATCATGAGAGCCATGATCTCATCATCCATATAGGTGCCATGCTCTATGGAATTTATGCCGGCTCTTACTGCTCTTCGCATGCCTTCTTTTCCATGGGCATGAGCTGCAGTCCATAGCCCATAGTCATTTGCAGTTTCTACAATTGCTGCCAATTCTTTTTCAGTGAATTGCGGGTTTTCACCAGACTTAGCAACACTTAATACTCCTCCAGTTGCAGTAATTTTTATTCCATCAGTACCATCCTTGTACCGCTGCCTCACGGCTTTGATGGCATCTTCAGGGCTATCGATTACACCAGCTTCCGGGGAGGGTGGAGAGTAGCTATCCTTGGACATACCATTGGTGGGGTCACCATGCCCACCCGTTGTTGCAATTGTTTTACCGGAAGTAAAAATTCTAGGTCCAATAATTAACCCCTGAGAGATGGCTTGTTTTAAAGCAATAGTCTCCATGCCTCCATCTCCTAAATTCCTAACAGTAGTAAATCCCGCCATTAGTGTTTTTTTGGCGGCGCTGGCCGCAAACAAGGTTCTGAACTCGGGCTCAATTTTTTCTGGGCGCTCTGCTTTTGGAACATATTCTTGCGCTAAGTGGACATGCATATCCATGAAGCCAGGAAGAACAAAGAATTCTTTGAGGTCTATGATTTCATCATTTTTAGAGGCGGATGCATACCCCTTGGTTACCTCAATAATTTTATTGCCAGAAACTCGAATGGTTAAGGCTTTATTAACCTCACCCGAATCAACATCAATTAAATTGCCAACATGTAACAAGGAATCTGAAAAGCCTATTGTTGAAAAAAATGTAAAAATACCGATAGTTATATATTTCATAGCTTTCCCTCTAGTAGCTGTATCTATTTAAGATACTATTTTTATTCCAAAGTTCATAGACCGCCAACAAAGGATTGAGTGATATTATTTAATAGGAACCATCACTGACTCCAGCTCCAGTCCATTCACGTCTTGAATAGAGAGCCTTAATTCTTTTGTTCTAGGATTAATATCAAGAAGTCCAAAATTATTTTCTGGATAGGTTTGAGTGAGCAAGAGGGGGTCTGATTCATTATTCTTTGAGCCAGCTTTATTTAATCCAGAAGCTGTGAATTCAATAAAATTATTGTACTGATAAATTCCTGATCTATGTCTGTCTCCAGAAATAGCAATAATTGTTTTGCTTTTTGAGTGTTGCTCAATAAACTCTAACAGCCTTAACCTTTCGAGCGGAAAGTTTGCCCATTTTTCGTATCGATGATTTGTTGCAAGAATCTGAATAGATGAGAGCAGAATAATAAGATCTGCAGAGCTTGATTGAAGCGTCTGCTCAAGCCATAACCATTGGTTAGCACCTAAAACGGTAGCCAGTGGATCCTGGTTTGGCTGATATGCACCTGAGTTTCCTTTGGTTAGCTTAGATCGAAAATATCTTGTGTCGAGGCCAATTACTTGCACCTTAAGCCCTTCAATGACTTGCAAGTGATTAAAATAAATACCTTCTCTTTGCCTCCTAGAATCATTGGCTGGAATATCCCAAAAATCCATAAAAAGGGTCTGTGCTGCTGCTTTATTTGGATAGTCTGAACCACCGTCATTAAGCCCATAATCATGATCATCCCAGATTGTCAGAATTTCCTTAGCACTTAACCAAGATGGAAGATTTAATTTTTGCTTTTTGTAAGCTTGCTCCATTCTATCTAGTTTGCCTGACCTGGTATCACCATAAACGTTGTCACCAAGAAAAATAAAACTATCTACACTCTCACGGTCTATAGCATCCCAAATTGGTTGATCTTGATCTTGATGCAGGCATGATCCGAGCCCAAATTTATATGCTTTTAATTCATTGGGGGCAGTCACCAGCAACACAAAATATATAATATGTAGGCATAAGCTTTTATTCATAATATTATTATCTCATCGATTCACCTAATTTTGCTTCTATGAAAAATCTATTGCTTGGATTCATTCTCTTTTTGTTTGTATCCTGTGGGCGGGATCAACCAAATGTAGGTATTTCATTCGGAGATTTTATCAAGCCAAATTACTCAACTTTGGTAAGTTTTAAGTACTGCACATTAAAACCTTCCCACTCACTAAATTCACTTGAGAGCTTTATTCCGAGTCTGATTGAACGCCTGAGTAAAGAAAATGCAGATAATATCGAGGTATTTTTTTATTTCCCTGTAAGACCTTCTCAGACTGATATATCTGAATTTAATCTTGTCTTACACCATTCGAATCAACAATTCCTAGATAAAACAAACGACGCTCTAAAAGCTTTACAATTTTCAAACATTGCTGACTGTCAATTAGAGCAAGAATCAAAAAACTTTTCTAAGTTAAAATCAGACACTTTTGCGACCACAGAAACCTTGGTTGAAACTATGACTTGTGATTATTTGCAAAATTATAATTTTGCAACTTTAAACCTTGTATTTGAGCAATTAATTAGCGCCTTGGCAGATGTGTCAATAGGATTAGAGCTTCACTATTTAGAAACAGCATCTCCAAAACAAACTTTCCAGTGGCGCACTGTCTTTCCTTCAGCAGAAGACCGAGCATCCTTTCTTGAGGATTGGAGATTATTACAAGTTAGCTCAGAGATGCAAGATTTGCTAGCAGAGCAGGCAACTTGTGGTGAATCTGAGTTATTTAAATCGTATAAAATAATCTAGAAATTAGATATCTCATCAGTAATTTTTTTTATGCCGTCGCTGACAGTTGTTACCAGTATCATTGGAAATATTGAGTGGATAATTCCAGCAAGTCCAAGCAAGATAAGTTTAAAAGAGATGACTATTAATCTTGCTCCGTGAGAAAAATAACCTATTTTAGTTTCCGAAAGATGATTGAGGTCTAGCTTCATAAATCTATGTTAATTGAAATAATGTAAAAAGAATAATGAATTTAGATGTCTATTCACCAACTTGGTGTAAAATATTTTTTCTCTAAATATGCGGCATTAGTATAATGGCTAGTATATCTGCCTTCCAAGCAGATGGTCCGAGTTCGAATCTCGGATGCCGCACCATTGCATTCCCACTTGTTTTTTTAAATTCAATTTTTTTAAAGGTAAATGCTAAAATAACTAACATGAATATTAAAAGCGTTTCAACTCCTATTGGCTTTTTTAACGCTGTTTATAACTACACAGGGATTAATAAACTATCCTTTAACGGCCAGCATCAATCTAAGTACCCAAAAGATCAAAAATTACAAAAGAGCATCGATGCCTTTTTTTCTCACAAGGGCTTGCAATCTCTTCCACTCTTGGATTTACAGGGCACAGATTTTCAATTGCTAGTTTGGAATGCTCTTTGCTCTATACCAAGAGGAAGCACAGCATCATATCGAGCTATTGCAGAGAAAGTTGGTTCCCCGCATGCCTCGAGAGCAGTTGGAACAGCATGCAAGCTTAATCCAATCCCTTTATTTATTCCTTGTCATAGAGTGGTAAAGCAAGATGGTTCAATCGGTGAATTTGCACTTGGATCTCATAATAAAAAGTTTCTTTTGGACCTGGAGCAAGCATGAGCTACTTCGACATTATTACCAATGAGTTGTATGAAGCATTTTCCATAGAGCACCTTGCCCTCACTGATGAAAGTTTCATGCATAATGTGCCTGCTGGTACTGAGTCACACTTTAAGCTCATCATCGTGACGGATGATTTTTTAATGACCCCAAAGGTAAGGCGCCATCAAAGCATTTATAATGTTTTGTCTCAGACTATGCAGGATATTCATGCTTTATCAATTCAAGCTTTTACCATCGAGGAGTTTAATCTCAACCCTAAGATCATCCATTCGCCGGAGTGCTCTAACAGAGATAAGAAATAATGAATAATATTTTTAAAACTATACTTTTAAGACCTTGGCTGACTCTATCAATTATTGCTTTGGTGCTTTTGGTATCTTCCCCAGGATTGAATAACTTTAAACTTGATGCCTCATCAGATGCGCTTGTAATAGAGGGTGATGAAGCTTTTAAAATTTATCGTGAAACTGGAGAGATTTTTGGTAATTCAGATTTTTTAATTGTTACATTTACACCAAATGCAGATTTATTCTCTGCAGAATCGCTTGGTACCATTCGCGCTCTTGAGGTCGACCTAGAGCGGCTTGCGGGAGTGGACTCTGTTTTATCTATTCTAGATGCTCCAATCTTTTTTCAGCCGAAGGTGCCCTTATCAGATCTCATGGATAATCTTAAAACCTTGGACACACCTGGTTTGAACATGGAGGCTGCCAAAGATGAAATTCTTAACAACCCAGTTTATTCGGAGTTAATTATTAGCGCGTCTGGTTCAACCACCGCCATGCAGATTACCCTCAGTGAGAATCCTATTTACAGACAGCTAATAAGCAGACGATATGAGCTTAATGATAGTTCTCAAATTTCCAGGGACACAAGAGAGGAATTAAAAAAAATTAATGAGCAAATCTCTTCTATCAATGAGCAAGAATCAGCACAAAGAGCTGAGCTCATCTCTCAAATCAGAGAGCTCTTAGTCTCCAAGCAATCTTCAGGGACTTTATTTTTAGGTGGAGCCTCAATGATCGCAAACGATATGATGTCTTTTATTAAATCAGACCTTGCAGTATTTGGCTTAGGTGTCGCTTTGGTATTTTGCTTAATGCTATATCTATTCTTTCAAAATTTATGGTTTGTATTCCTGCCCCTGTTTAATGCTTTGATCACAACAGTTTTTACTGCGAGTATTCTTGGTTTGATGGATTGGAAGATCAGTGTTATTTCATCGAATTTTATTGCACTGCTGCTCATACTAACAATTTCATTAACCGTCCATGTATTAGTCAGATTTACTGAGCTCTCAAAGGTTGCTCACACAACTGATGACGCCATCTATTTCTCTTTAAATCAGATGGTTATGCCTTGCCTCTTTGCTGCTCTTACAACAGCAATAGCATTCTTATCTTTGATCATGGGCGACATAAAGCCTGTGATTGAGTTTGGTAAAATGATGTCGGTTGGAATGGCCTTTGCATTTATATTGACCTTTACCTTTCTGCCAGCAGCGATGAAGCTTGTTATTAAATCAAATAATACTCATTCTTCAACCTGGATCAATAACATCCCGGACAAGCTAGCTAAACTCACCTTGATAAGGGGAAGCTACATTGCTATATTTTTTGCACTAGCCTCTATGACTATGATTTATGGTGTCTCCAAGCTTGAGGTAGAAAATAGATTTATTGATTATTTTTCGCCTGAAACAGAAATTTATCAGGGGATGCTATTGTTGGATCAGGAGTTAGGAGGAACTGCCACTCTAGAAATTCTAATTGATCAGCCACAACAAGCTGCTGATGATGAATTGCTGTTTGCAGATGATGACTTGTTTGAGGACGATTTATTTGAAGATGACTCCAGCGCAGCATCTGGGTATTGGTGGAATGCTTCTTCACTGTCTAGGCTTGAAGAGATTCATGATTACTTGGATGATATTCCAGAGATGGGTAAAGTGCTTAGTGTTGCCAGTGGTATTAAGTTAGCTCGAATGATCAATGATGATCAGGACCTCAATGATCTTGAACTCGCCCTATTGAGATCTGTGCTACCTGACGATATCAAAGAGACCTTGTTAAGCTCGTATATCAACGAAGACGATTCCCGTGTCAGAATTTCAGCTAGAGTTTTAGAGTCTGCTGAGACTCTAAACAGAAAGGAGCTGCTCCAAAAAATTAATTTTGATCTAGTCAATGAGTTTAATTTGGAGCCTGAACAATTTAAAATTACTGGTCTTGCAGTTTTATATAACAATATGCTGCAATCTCTTTTTTCTTCGCAAATTAAATCTTTAGGGTTGGTTTTTGGAGCAATCGGTTTAATGCTGCTACTGCTGTTTCGATCGCTCAAAATTACATTAATTGCTTTAGCTCCAAATTTAATCACTGCAGGCTCAGTTCTTGGGATGTTAGGAATTCTAGGCATACCCCTCGACATGATGACGATTACAGTAGCAGCCATCAGTGTTGGCATGGCTGTTGATAATACTATTCACTACCTCATTAGGTATAGAACTGAAGTCCAAATGAACAATGCATCACTAGATGATAGAGTGTTGAACTCCCATCATTCTGTTGGTCAGGCTGTGTTTTATACGGCCACAACTATAGCGGCGGGATTCATGATTTTTGCATTTTCTAATTTCACTCCAACTGTATTGTTTGGTGTATTTACTGCGTTTGCTCTATTGGTTTCTTTTTTTGCATCATTAACTTTATTACCTTATCTTTTAAACTTTTTTAACGCATTTCAAACAAGGCAGGCATAACATGAGCGGACCATTAAATGGAATAACTATTATTGAATTTGCGGGAATTGGACCTGGTCCATTTTGTGGCATGATCCTTGCTGACTTAGGTGCGGATGTTATCAGGGTGGATAGAGAGTCACAGCATGGCCAAGGCAATGTTGTAGATTTTCAACATAGATCAAAAACATCACTATCAGCTGATCTTAAAAATCCAGCTACCATCATAGAGATCAAAAAATTACTCTCACAAGCAGATGGCCTCATAGAAGGTTTTCGTCCAGGCGTCATGGAGCGCTTGGGTCTTGGGCCTGATGAATGCTTGGCCATCAATGAAAATCTTGTTTATGGCCGCATGACAGGCTGGGGTCAAGATGGCCCTCTTGCTAAAACAGCAGGGCACGACATAAATTATATTGCCTTAACAGGTGCCTTAGAGGCTATGGGGCGTAAAGGCGAAACTCCAGCTCCGCCATTAAACTTGGTGGGTGATTTTGGAGGCGGCGGTATGTTTTTAGCGTTAGGCATTGTGTCAGCATTATTAAGTATTAAAAATGGCGGCAAAGGGCAGGTCGTTGATGCGGCTATGGTTGATGGAGCCTCTGTTTTAATGTCTATGTTTTATGCTTTCCGTGCATCTGGATTTTGGAAGGACGAAAGAGAATCAAACATGCTAGATGGAGCGGCCCATTTCTATGATACTTATGAGTGCTCTGACAAGAAATTTCTCTCTGTTGGCTCTATAGAACCTCAGTTTTATAGCATCCTGCTAGAAAAACTAGGTATTACCGACGAGCGATTTATTAATCAAATGGATTCTACTCAATGGCCTGAATTGAAAGCTGTGATGCAAGATAAAATTAAGCTTAAGACCCGAGATGAATGGACGGCCATCTTTGATGGCTCTGATGCCTGTGTGGCTCCTGTATTATCTCTCTCAGAAGCACCCGACCACCACCACATAAAAGCTAGAGATACCTTTGTTAATTTTGATGGTGTTATTCAGCCAAACCCTGCACCACGTTTTTCTGTTTCTAAGCCTGAAATTAAGCATGCTTCAGTTAAAGCTGGTCAAAACAATGACGAGCTTTGCGATCGCTTTCAGCTTGATAGAGCTTGCTTTAGCTAAAGAAAAATTCAGTATTTTTAGATGTTGCGTTTTGTAAATCTTGCATTGAAATCTTCATGAGTTGACTAATCTCATTAGCAATATGCGGGAGATACTTTGGTTCGTTTATATTCTTTGTTGGCTTGTTTGGTAAATTTTTTGGGAGTAGATACGGGCTATCGGTTTCTAGCATTAATCGATCTAGCGGAATATTTTTAATTGAGGCCCTAAGATCTTTGTTTCTTTTTTCATCACAAATCCATCCAGTTAAACCAATGTATGCTCCTAGCGCTAAATAGTCATCAAGCTGCTTTTGGCTGCCTGTAAAGCAGTGGACAACGAATTTTGGTAGCGAGGTCAGATTGGTCTTCAAAATTTTGATAAAGTCATCATGAGAGTCTCGTTGATGAAGATAAAGAGGTTTCTTGAGCTCCTTTGCAATCTCGATGTGCATTGTAAATGAATCTCTTTGGACCGCTGGTGGCGAAATATTTCTAAAGTAGTCCAGTCCAGTTTCACCTATAGCATCTGGATGAATTGCTTTAAGCTTATCAATTAGAGGCAGGCCAGCCAAGGCCAGAATTTCATTTGCATGGTGAGGGTGAATGCCTGCTGTTACAAAGAACTTAGAAGGATCAATGGATTTAATTTTTTGAATTGGGTCCAAGTCGTCCAGACTTGCAGCCAATAACACGAATTTTCTAACATCAACCTTTTCAGCATCTTGCAATACTTGATGCAATGTTTCTTTAAAAGAGGGGTGCGTAAAATTACACGCAATATCTATAAATCCAGCCATTTCTATTTTCTATCAATTACAATATTGCAATTATCTATTAATATGAACCAGTTTGACCAATTTCAACACGCTTTAAATCTTACAAAGGTTTCAGAGTCTGTGTTTTCATTCACCCCTGACCCAAAATATTTTGTTGGCAACACTCCTCACGGAGGCTACCTAATGGCGCTAATGAATAAAGCTCTTGCAAGCGTCATGCCTCATCCCAGTGCAATTAATTCAAACGTTTATTACCTAGATAGAACAGATCCAGCAGAGGCAGAAATTCATATTGAGATTCTTAGAACCTCTAGAGGCTCTTCAATGGGTCAAGCAAGACTAATTCAAAACGGAAAGACCACATGTTTGTTCTCGGGCCTTTATTCAGATTTTAAATACATGAAAGGGCACTCTGGTTTAGGCACTCCATTGCCTGCCATTAAGGATTCGCTTGACGAAGCTCAATTCAAACGCATGAACTACGACACTCTCAAGCCTGGTTCTACTCCATCATTTATTCAGCAGCTTGAGCTATCCGTCCACCCTCATCATGCATGGTGGGACAGCGCATTGCCTGTCGGTGAAGCAGAGGCTCGGTGCTCTGCTTATTTAGAGCTAATTGGCGGCCCAGCTAATGAATTGGTGCTTTCTTATTTATCAGATATCTTGCCCCCAGTTGTTCAGAATAAATATGGATCTCTTGGCTGGGTTCCAACACTCACTTTGACAACCAATATTCGACAATTACCCACCACCAATAAACTATTTATTGATGGTCATGCTAAAGATATTAGCAATGGCTATTTTGAACAAGATTGTAATATCTGGGATTTGAACGGCAACCTAGTTGCTACTAGCCGTCAGCTCGCAAAAATTTTAAAATCCGAAGATAAAATATCTTCATAACATCACGAGGCAAACCCTATGAAATTTACTGGTACAAAAAACTATGTTGCAACAGAAGATCTCAGCATGTCTGTTAATGCAACCATTGCTCTAGAGAGACCCCTGATTATTAAGGGTGAACCAGGCACTGGAAAAACCCTCCTTGCGATTGAGGTAGCAGAAGCATTGGGTATGCGGCTGATAGAGTGGCACGTCAAGTCAACAACTAAGGCGTCACAGGGACTGTATGAGTATGATGCGGTGACCAGACTTAGAGATTCACAACTGGGGGATGAGAGAGTTAAAGATATTAAAAATTACATAAAAAAAGGTAAATTATGGGAAGCATTTGAGTCTGAAAAGCAGGTCGTTCTGCTTATAGATGAGATCGATAAAGCTGATATTGAATTTCCAAATGACCTGCTGCAAGAACTCGATAGAATGGAGTTCTTCTGCTACGAGACAGGCGAGACTATTAAAGCTAAAAAGCGCCCATTAATTATTATCACCTCGAACAATGAAAAAGAACTTCCAGATGCTTTTTTACGACGGTGCTTTTTCCATTACATTCAGTTCCCAGACAGAGAGACCATGGAAGGAATTGTTAAGGTGCATTACCCAAAAGTTAAAAAAAATCTTGTAAAAGAAGCCTTGGATGTATTTTTTGATATCAGGAAAATTCCCGGAATGAAAAAGAAGCCTTCGACCTCTGAGCTAATTGATTGGTTGAAATTGCTAATGTCTGATGAGCTACCTGATGAGATATTGAAAAATGCAGACTCATCAAAAGCCATACCTCCACTCTACGGGGCGCTGCTAAAGAACGAGCAAGATGTTCAGCTTCTTGAGCGTTTAGCCTTTATGTCTAGAAGAGATCAATCAAAGTAAATAATAATGCTCATTAACCTCTTTCATACCGTTCGCTCTGCTGGCGTTCCCTGTACTTTGAGAGAGTTGTTAGATTTACTAGGAGCGCTTGAAAAAAATGTAGCTTTTGCCGACATGAATGATTTTTATTTTCTTGCAAGAACTGTTCTTGTCAAAGATGAGAAACACTACGACAAGTTTGATAAAGCTTTTGAAATATACTTTAGAGGTATAGAGACGCTTGAAGATATTTTTCAAGCATTAATTCCTGAGGATTGGTTACGCAAGGCTTTTGAGAAAGAATTAGATCCTGAGGAGTTAAAAAAAATTCAGTCCTTAGGTGGTCTAGAGAAGTTGCTAGAAGAATTTCAAAAACGCATGGAAGAACAAAAGGAAAGACACGAGGGAGGCAATAAGTGGATTGGAACCAATGGCACTTCACCTTTTGGAAATAATGGACAGAACCCTGAGGGTATAAGAGTTGGAGGCGAGGGCGGCCAAAAGAAAGCAGTTAAAGTTTGGGAGCAGCGTCAATATCAAAATTTAGATGATTCGGTTGAAATTGGTACTCGCAATATCAAGATGGCGCTCAGAAGACTTAGGAAGTTTGCTAGACAAAGCAATGACTATGAATTGGACATGGATGGCACCATAAAATCTACTGCAAAAAATGCAGGCATCCTCGATATCAACATGATTAGAGAGAGAACAAACCATGTAAAAGTTTTAATCTTTTTTGATGTTGGCGGCTCCATGGATCCCTATATTAAGCTCTGTGAAGAGCTTTTCTCAGCTCTTAAAACAGAATTCAAGCATTTGAAATATTTCTATTTCCACAACTGTGTTTATGAATCAGTTTGGGAAGATAACAGAAGGAGGACTCAGCAAAGATTTCTTGTACAAGATATTATTAATAAATATACACCTGACTACAAAGTAATTTTTGTAGGCGATGCCACCATGGCGCCCTACGAAATAACCAATTCTGGAGGTAGCATTGAGCATTGGAATGACGAACCAGGCGGCGCAACCATTAAAAAACTATGCAAGCATTTCGCCCGTGTGGCTTGGTTAAATCCTGTGCCAGATGACCATTGGGACTATACCTCTTCTTTATGTATCATAAGGGAGCTTGTGGAAAATAGAATGTTTCCATTAACTTTAAAAGGATTAGAAGACGGTATGTCGGAGCTATCTAAATGAACACAGTGAACGTAATCAAAAAGAAAAGTGATGGAATTAAGTGGGGCCCTTTCACGCTGAGAATTCCTTTCATCCATATTCAATTTAGATCTGCTGAGTTTTTACAAGGCTTGGTTATTTCCGGCGCAACAGCCTTTGCTGCAGCACCCCTAGCCATGAAGCTTGGCCTTACGTTTGAAGAGGCTGTGGCTGTCAGCATGGTCGCTGGAATTTTTATATCTTCAGGACCTCTATTATTTGGTGAGCCTATGGCACCCGGATGGGTGACTCCGGCAGTTCCTATTGTGATGGGCGCTCTCGCTGCAGCAGGGTTTTATGGTGTTCCGCCAGATGGCTCTGATACCTGCATCGATGGTGTGTGTAAGTATCATCCAGAAACTTTTCAATTTATGGCAGCTATGTGCTTTGAATTCACAGCCTTAATTCTTATACTGGGTTTGACCGGCTGGGGAAAGCTGCTAGTAGAGAAAATTCCTAACGGGCTCAAAGCTGGTATTATTCTTGGTGCTGCTCTTGCAGCGTTTTACCAGGTATTTTTTGAAGATTTTGATTCATATTTAGCACAGCCTATTTCTATGACCATTGCAATCGTTCTATGCGTCATTACTACCTTCTCTAATCCATTTAAACGTCTTGCTTTAAAGCACAAGTTTTTCTCAGCCATTGGTTCATTGGGCTTATTGCCAGGATTTGTTATAGCTGGATTTGCTGCTTTCATGTTTGGAGAGGTAAATTTTAATATTGAGTGGGGCTTTAAAATTCCTGATGTCATGGGTTTAATTGAGAAAACCTCGCCTTTTTACCTTGGGTTACCAAGCATGCAGATGTTTATCGATGCTCTGCCTTTGGTCATCATAGGCTACATGTTGTTATTTGGTGACTTGGTTACCGCCACTGAAGTCTTAAAAGATGCTCAGCAACATCGTGATGATGAGGTCTTACCAATTGATTTAAACCGCTCGCATTTATCGGTAGGTATTAGAAATCTATTGGCGAGTCTTATTAATCCCTTTTTCCCAACTCAAGGAGCTTTGTGGACAGGAGTCCATGTTGTGGTTGCGGAACAATGGAAAAAAGGACCAAAATCCATGCCCTCAATTTTTGATGGCATTGGCTCTTACTATCTAATGGGCATTCCATTTTTATATTTTACTCTGCCTTTTGTTACCCTCATGCAGCCATTAATGGTTATGGCATTAACATTAACTCTCATTTTGACTGGTTTTGCCTGCGCCTATATCGCGATGTCTATTCCTAGAAAAAATTCTGAGATGGCTACAGCGCTTTTAGTTGCTTTTTTTATTACTTTTTATAGTGCCTGGGTAGGTCTCATAATAGGTATTTTGCTAGCAGTATTAGTTGATGGCTTGGAAGAAGAGCAAGCATGAGCAAATTCGCACTAGAGATCACCGGTCTCAAGAAAATCTATGGATCTGATGTTGTAGCTTTAAAAGGCATAGATTTAACAGTGACTGAAGGCGATTTCTTCGCCTTGCTAGGCCCAAACGGTGCTGGCAAATCATCCACCATTGGTATTATTGGCTCGTTGGTTAATAAGACTGCTGGCACAGTCAAGATCTTTGGTATTGATATCGATGTAGATTTTCCTGAAGCTAAGCGATTGCTTGGGGTAGTCTCTCAGGAAATTAACTTTTCTCAATTCGAAAAGGTCTTAGATATTGTCGTCACCCAAGCAGGTTTTTATGGCATTCCTGCTCCAGAGGCTAATGCTAAGGCAGAAAAAGTTCTCAAGCGTTTAGGGTTGTGGGATAGGCGAGATAGCCAGGCTCGAACTTTATCTGGTGGCTACAAGCGACGATTGATGATAGCGAAGGCATTAATTCATGATCCAAAATTATTAATTTTAGATGAGCCTACTGCAGGAGTGGACATTGAGCTTCGACGCGAGATGTGGGATTTTCTAAAAGAAATTAATGCAAATGGCACCACTATTATACTAACCACTCATTACCTAGAAGAGGCGGAGCAGCTATGCAAGAATATAGCAATTATTGATCATGGGGAGCTGGTTGAGAACACTAGCATGAAAAATTTACTGAGCAGGCTAGATGTGCAGGGATTTGTACTGGATGTTGATCAGCCATTACAGACTCCACCAAGTATCAAGGATTTCACTCTTACCCTAGAAGACCCACATACTATCAATGTGGCAGTCTCTAAAGATCAATCTATCAATGAGCTCTTTGTTCAACTCTCTAATCTTAATATTCAGGTTAATTCAATGCGAAATGAATCAAATAGATTGGAAGAGATGTTTATTGAGATGGTAAAAAAAGAGCAAGCATGAGCAGAAAAAAAGAAATATTTATCGCCTTAGTTACTTTGACAAAAAAAGAAATACGAAGATATTTGCGTATTTGGGTTCAAACCCTTGTGCCACCAGCTGTCACTATGTCTCTGTATTTTGTAATTTTTGGTACTTTGATTGGTCCTAGGATAGGCTCCATGGATGGCTTGGATTATATTCAATTTATGATCCCTGGTCTTATCATGATGTCTGTCATCACAAACTCTTACTCCAATGTAGTGTCTTCTTTTTACTCAGTTAAATTTCAAAAATCTATAGACGAGCTATTGGTTTCTCCCATGCCTAATTGGGCTATTTTGCTTGGCTTTATTCTTGGAGGAGTGAGTCGGGGAGTATTAATTGGATGTATCGTTTTCTGCGTCAGTCTTTTCTTTTATCCCGCATTCACCGTGATCAATCCTGCTTTGACTATTTTAGTTCTTTTCCTTACTGCAATTTTATTCTCACTGATGGGCTTCTTAAATGCAGTATTTGCAGATAGCTTTGATGACATTTCCATTATTCCCACTTTTATATTGACCCCTTTAATTTATCTTGGCGGAGTGTTTTACTCCATCAACATGTTGCCAGAATTCTGGAGAAACATCTCCCTAGCAAACCCTATGCTCTATGTCGTTAATACCTTTAGAGAGGGTATGCTTGGAGTTAGTGACGTCTCCATACCTATGGCTCTATCAATGATTGTTTTATTTATAGTCATTCTTGGTGCCGCGAGCCTTCATTTACTCAATAAAGGCACTGGCATCAGACAGTGAAGGTTAAGTTTCTCGGAAAGCATCAAGGGGTTTCAGAATATTCACCAGCATTACTAGATGCTGTTAATCGCAATAATATAGAGTCCATGGCGTCGTATTTTGGTTATGATCTATGGACAGCCTATGAATTCTCCTATCTCAATTCTTTGAATCAACCTGTGCTGGAAATTCTTGAGATTAAAATTCCAAAGTCCACCTTGCAAACTGTTGAATCAAAGTCTCTAAAACTATACCTAGCATCATTTTATAAACGAAAGTTTAATAATATTCAAAGTGCATTACAGATCATAGAAAGAGATCTGTCTAGGTTGCTAGATGGCAAAGTGAAGGTGAAAAAGATTACCAAACTCATTCATCCACCAAAATCATACCTAATCCATTCTGGCTCTAAAACGATTGCAAGAAATAGAGTTATTCGATTTGAAGGCTTTCGTTCTATTTGCCCTGTCACCAGTCAACCAGATTGGGCGACTATTTATTTTCACTCAACGTCTAACTCCATGAATCTTCAAAAGCTTGGTAAGTTACTAAAATCTTACAGAGAGCAGGGTGACTTCCATGAAACTTGCATTGAAGATATATTTCTTCAGTTATACAAGGATCAAAACCTGACCAACCTTACTGTTTTTGGCCGTTTTTTGCGCAGAGGTGGTATTGATATTAACCCAATGCGATCCACTCATAGCAAACCTATGTTTTCTCATTTTCGAGATATACACCAATAACTAATTTTTTTTATACATATTAATGATATAGTTTTTTTAAACACGTATATTATTAATTACTATGAATAATAAAAAAAGCTGTCTCTCCATTCTATCAATTAGCTTAATGCTGCTTTCATGTGGTGGTGGGGGGCGAGGATCATCTGCTTCTATCGCACCTGAGCCCGCAGGTCCTGCCCCCCCAAGTCCTCTAAATTTTACATACACAGCACCAGATTCTTTGCAAGATTATGAGTCATTTTCCGTCATAGTAACGCCCACAAACTTGCAAGCAGGAGAAACCGTCGTTATGACTGTGGATGAGGAAACTACTGATGCATTATTTACCTCGATCACAGGTACAACACTTCAGGGCAGAGCTCCCTTTACATACACTTCCAGCACACTGACTTTGTCCATCAAATTAACATCTTCAACCTCTAGGAGCGTCTCTAAAAATATATTAATTCCTGTTACATATGTAGACTCGGACACAGCAACGAATCTTTCACTTGCATTTTCGCCGGGTGAGGAAATAGCTAACAGCCTTCAAACTAATAATTACGCCACTTGGGATATATTTCCATGGGTCCGCAGCGAGGCAAAAAAAGTTCCTGCAGGAACTTACTGTTACCCAACACCTGATAATTGCCAAGCGACTAATGGTGAGTCGCCTCCAGGCTTTATACCAGGCGAAATTATGTCTGGAGATTTTGATGGAGATGGAGACCAGGATGTAATGTTTCTTGCTGATATTGGTGATCGAGTCTTTAAATCCCTTGGAACTGATGCAGACAAGAGCTATTGGAGCACTATTCATATTTTATGGAATGATGGCCAGGGAAGATTATCTGAGGACCTAACCAAATATGAATCCGGTTCAGCCCCGAGATTGCCAGCTCCTTATAGAGTGGAGATCGCAGACTTTAACAAAGATGGCATTGATGATGCCATGATTGCTAGCTTTGGAGTGCCAATCCTGCGAGATGATAAGACTAATTTTTGGAAAGCTTATCCTCACCTTCTACTGCTTTCATCCGATGGCATTCATAAAGAGATTCAGGTTTTGCAAAATGAAGCTGCTCTGATGAAAGACACGCCTCAGGCCACAGATGTTATTTTTGCTCACGATATTGGGGCAGGAGATATTGATGGTGATGGGGATATTGACGTCATGATGAACGCAGTTTTATATTTTAACGATGGCGCTGGTAACTTTGAAGTTGTTAATATTAATCAGACCACTATTCAAGAGCCCTGGGGGCCAGCCATCAAAAAAGTAGCGGCTACCCATGCTCACGCATCTGCTATTGGAGACTTCAACAATGATGGTATAGATGATTTGTCTATTTTTTGGAGTAATATTAGAACTTCAGATAGTCCGGATGACCAAGGCTACTATGGAGCGTCAG
>DKMG01000107.1 GCA_002469975.1 Proteobacteria bacterium UBA7420 | reverse complement strand
AAGTGGTGCTGGAAGACCTGGTGGCAGTAACGCCGGAAGACCTAGCGGCAATAGCGCTGGAAACCCTGGCGGCAATAAAAAAACAGGATCTAAAGCAAAAACACGCTGGAAAAAAACTTAATCCTTTACAATCTAGTTTAGAAATCTAGGTATGCTTTCCAGGATGCCAAGAAATATCTGTAAGCAATTCCTCTCCGGAGATTTTTGCATCATTTTCTATAGATGTAGCCATGACATCATTCCATCTATTTAAAAAACCGAACAAAGCAATTACACCCATAATTTCAACAATGTCCTCATCAGACCAGCATTCCTTGAGTTGCGATTCAACCTCAGGGGTAATATTCACAGGCACCGAACTTGCCTGTTGAGTAAAGCTTAAGGCTACTTTTTCAGCATCTGTGAAGCACTCTTGGTTTTGAAAGTCCCATACATTACTTAATCTATCGTGAGATGCGCCGTATCTCTCTGCTGCTCTAATGGTGTGCGCTTGGCAATATCTACACCCTGCAGTATTGCTGCTCACAAAAGCAATTAATCGTTTAAATTCTGGAGTTAATAGTCCGTGATTCTCCATCACGGCCATATTGAGCTGAACAAACGCCTTGGCTATAGAGGGCTGCCTTTGCATGGTCAAAACAGAATTAGGGCAAAATCCTAAGGTCTCATTAAAAAAATTGACTAGTTGCTTAGTCTCAGGATCAGCGATATTTTTTAAGGGGTCAATGAGTGGCATAAAATTACTTTATCATAATATTTTTATGGTCAAAGCTTCCCAAACTTAAAAATTTAAAATAGAATTATCTCAGCACCGATTTGAATTCAGCTTGCGGGTGCTTTATAAATTCAGCTAAATAGACGTTTTGGAAACCTATCTAGTAAAGCAGATGGGTTTTTTTTTGCCTGCCCAATTTTAAAATGGCTTGAGAGGTTTCCGAAATGACTAAAAAATTAAACAAAGACACTATTGCAACTAGGACAGGCTTAGAAACAGATTCTCAACATGGTGCGGTGGTCCCGCCCCTATATCTATCGTCAAACTTTGCTTTTAAGCAATTTGAAAAAGAACAGAAGTATGACTACACCAGATGCGGAAACCCAACCAGAGATATCCTAGCTGAAACCCTTGCTGAACTAGAAGAAGGCTTTGGAGGAACAATCACCAGCTCTGGCTTATCAGCCATTAACTTGGTAGCTAATCTACTGGGTGCTAATGATCATGTAATTTTGCCTCATGATTGTTATGGGGGAACCTTTAGATTGTTTTCTATGTTGCACGAAAAAAAAGCCTTAAGGGCTCATTTTGTTAACCAAAACGTACTTTCAGATTTTGAAAAATCAATCAAGAAAATTAAACCAAAATTAATCTGGATTGAGACCCCCTCGAACCCCTTGCTGCAAAGCGTAGATATAAAAGCAATAGTTAAATTAGCTAAAATATCAAAAGCTCTAGTGGCGGCTGATAATACTTTTTTATCTCCAGCGCTTCAAAATCCTCTAGCGCTTGGAGCAGATATAGTCATGCATTCAACCACTAAGTATATTAATGGGCATTCAGATGTTGTTGGTGGAGCCGTGATTGTCAAAACCAGAAAACTGCACGATCAAATTCAGGAATGGGCCAATGCAACTGGCGTGGCTGGCGCTCCCTTTGATAGCTACTTAACGCTCAGAGGATTAAGAACTTTAAATCTTCGTATGAATACCCACGAGAGAAACGCAATGGGGCTTGCTGAAGTGTTATCAAATAATAAAAAAGTTGGAGCCGTATATTATCCTGGATTAGAAAGTCATCCCTCTCACTTGATCGCAAAAAAACAGCAAAAGGGGTTTGGTGGAATGTTAAGTTTCGAACTAAAAGGAGGCCTGCCTGCGGTAAGAAAATTTTTTAAAAATGTAGAGTTATTTTCTCTCGCAGAATCATTGGGGGGGTTTGAAAGTCTTGTTTGCCATCCTTACACCATGACTCATGCGCCCTTAACTGCCAAGGAAAAAAAGACTGCTGGAATTTCTGAGGGACTGATTAGAATCTCGGCCGGACTAGAGGATCTTGATGATTTAATTGATGGTCTAAGGACTGGATTAAAATAAGCATGATTTATATTATTCATGAAAATAAAGAATGGCTATCTCCTTTTGAGGAGGCTCTAATTGAGCTTGGCGCTCCTTATACTTTTTGGTATATCCCTGAGATGAATTTTAACTTACTGGATATTCCGCCAGAAGGTGTTTTTTACAATAGAATGAGCGCCTCATCTCACTCGAGAAACCATCGCTATGAGCCCGAGCTAGCGCTGGGCATCTTGGAGTGGCTAAAGCGTCACAATCGTAAAGTTGTTAATGGACCTCGCGCATTAGATCTAGAGATTAGTAAAATTAGACAGTACCAGGAATTAGAAAAGTGCAATATTAAAACTCCAGCTACATTTGCCAGTGTCAGAAAAAATACTCTCTTGGAAGGAGCTATGAAAATTAGCTTTCCATTAATATCAAAGCACAATAGAGCTGGAAAAGGCTTGGGTGTTTACAAGTTTGCTGACAAAGCATCCTTAGAAAAGTACATCAATAGTGACGAATTTGAAAGCTCTCCGGATGGCATTAACTTACTTCAACAATACATACAATCCCCAGATGAAACCATCATTAGAATGGAATTTGTTAATGCTAAGTTCTTATATGCCGTAGAAGTCGATACCTCAGAAGGCTTCGAGCTATGCCCATCAGATTCATGTCAGGTGGAATCAAACTGCCCTACTGGTGATTTTCAAAAATTTAGAATTCTAAAAGATTTTCAACTTTCCAACTTGTCTAGCTATGAAGAATTTTTAGCAGTTAATGACATTGGGATAGCTGGAATTGAAATCATCATAGATGCAACTGGGGAAGTTTGGACCTATGACGTTAACACTAATACAAATTACAATCCTCTAGCAGAGGAGCTAGCCGACATTAGTGCTCCTAAAGTTGTTGCAGAGTACTTAAAAAATCTAGATAACCAGCTCTAATTAATGCTTATTTTGATCATAAGACTGGTGTCGTCCCACAGAGAAGCTTCTTTTTGCAAGATGTTTGGTGGCCCTGCCAGTGACTCTTTTGCGCCAAAGTTGGTAAGAAGATCTCTTTAAATTGTCTCTCATGAGCTCTTTAACAGCTTGTTCGTTTAGACCAAATTGCACTTCAATCGCATCAAAAGGCGTTCTGTCTTCCCACGCCATCTCTATGATCCTGGAGGTATCTGATTCATTCATATTTCTATTATATTAGATATAAGGCTTGAGGAGATCATGAGATTAGTGAGCATCTTCACTGGCCTGGTTGAGCAAAGCAGCGTTTCCTCCAATGGCCACTGTATTGATTGATATAGTTCTTTCGTCTACGAATTGAATGAGGTAGTTTGGGCCCCCTGCTTTTAGACCGGTACCAGAAAGGTTTTTGCCCCCAAAGGGTTGAGTTTCGACGACCGCACCAACGATATCTCTATTAATATAAGTATTCCCTGCTGAAACAAGGCTCGCAGCGTGAATAGCCCTTGCATCTATCCTAGTATGAATTCCAAAAGTTAAAGCATAGCCCTTAGAATCAATATCTAATAAATCATTGTCTAGCGTAGACTCAGTAAACTTCATAATATGCAAGATAGGACCAAACTGCTCTTCAGTGAGTCCCTCCAGTGAGGCAATCTCAATAAGAGTGGGAGGTATCCATTGCTTATTCAAGGCGCTTGGAAGCTTGGATTGATAGATTAAAAGTCCAGATGAATTAAATGTGTCCAGATAATCATAAAGCTTCTGAGCAGCCTCAAAGGTAATGATGGGACCCATGTCCACGCTAAAATTCTCTGGATTGCCAATGATCATTTCATCCATCATGCCTTTAAGCATGGTGATTAATTCATCATAAATTTTTTCATGGACTAGTAACAACCTTAATGCTGAACACCTCTGGCCTGCCGAGTTAAAAGCAGATCGCACAATGTCATCGCATGCACGCTCTATTAGAGCGCTGGAGTCTACTACCATAGAATTTAACCCCCCTGTTTCAGCGATCAAAGGAATAATCTTGCCTGGTTTCGCGGCAAGGGTTATATGAATATTTTTTGCGGTCTTCAGTGAGCCTGTGAAGACAACTAAATCAAGAGCTTGCGAAGAAAGGATTGCATTACCAACCTCACTGCCTCCCAGCAATACATGCAAAGCGTCTTGAGGCAATCCTGCTTGAAAAAATAAACTGAGTGCATGATAAGCCACTAAGGATGCATGCTCAGAAGGCTTGGCAATCACGGTATTGCCAGTAACTAGAGCTGCTGCAATTTGCCCTAAGGTGATAGCAAGTGGAAAGTTCCATGGGCTAACGCATGCCACAACGCCTTTTGGGCAATATTCCAGTATGTTGTCTTCGCCTGTTGGACCTAGTTGTTTTGTATCAGCGATTAAGCTCTGTGATTGCTCGGCATAATATCTTAAGAAATCAATAGCCTCTCTAATTTCATCATGGGCATCTTGAATAGTTTTTCCAGCCTCATGCATCAGTAGATCAATAAATGTTGTTGATTGACCCTCAATGGAATTAGCCACTTGATTTAATAGCAAGGCTCGTTTCTCTAATGGGGTAGCACGCCAGTCTGAAGATACCCTGATGTTGAGATTAGTGATTTCTGCAGCGCTAGAGAATTCTACTGTGCCAATAGACGATTGATTGACGATCGAAGCTACCTGTTGGCTCTCGAATCTCTGGAGCTCTAGCGAGCTAATAGAAGAAGCATGAATGCCCTCTTGGGATAAAAGCCCTACATGACCGCTAACACTATCAAGACACTCAGGTTCGCTTAAATCTAAACCCTTGGAATTAATTCTTGGTAAATATAGCTCTGCAGGCAATGGAATATTGGAAAGACGCTCCTGATCAAGCTTCTCCTTAATAGAATGAGCAGGATTTAGGGCTAGCTGACTTGCTGGAATCTTGGTGCTTAGGTATTGATTAATGAATGAGCTGTTCGCTCCATTCTCCAGCAATCTTCGGACCAAATAAGGCAACAGTTCCTTGTGTTTGCCAATGGGGCAATAGATGCTGGTCTGACTAAAATTATTAAAGGTCTCATCACAGGCAGAGTAAAGCAACTCTCCCATTCCGTAGAGCCGTTGAAATTCTATCTGTTCAGGCTGATTTGCTGCCAAGCTCATGATGGCTGCAATTGTATGAGCGTTATGAGTGGCAAAACATGACTGAAGATTTGGCGCATCAATTAAATGCTTTGCTGTAACCAAGTAGTTGATGTCTGTGAGCTTTTTATCAGTAAAAACAGGGTAGCCGTCCAATCCTTTGACTTGGGCATTTTTAATTTCGTAGTCCCAGTAGGCTCCCTTTACAAGCCGGACATGCATCTTTTCTCTTTGCTGAGTTAACTGCTCAAGACGCTCGATGACTTGCAGTGATCTTTTGCCATAAGCCTGGACAGCCAAACCCAGTTTTGGCCACGATTTCAACAAAGGATCTAAGGCTAGGTCTTCTATGAGTGAAAGGCTCAATGATAGTCGATCTTGCTCTTCTGCATCAATTGTCACTGGAACATCTTTTGCAGTAGCCTCAAGGATGAGATCCCTGACTTTTGGCAATAGAAAAGCTTTAACCTCTCTCGAATGCAAAGCATCATATTTCGAATAAAGAGCAGAGAGTTTAATTGAAATGCCGTTTGAAAGATTGTGAGCACTATTAATATGAGCTATGGAGTGAATGGCCTCAAGATAGGATCCAAAGTAGCTATCTGATTGAGATTGATTTCTTGAAGCTTCGCCCAACATGTCAAATGAACATCGGTGAGACTTTAACCAAGAAGAGCTCTCTAAGTCCTTGATATCTTGAGCACACACAAACTCTTTACTAAGAATTTGCATGGCCATTTGCACAGCTTCTCTGATAGAAGTTTCGCCAATTTTCTTGCCCAATAAAATCAGCCAGTAATTCTTTGGATTCGAAGAGGTTTGCAAGAACTTCTTAGAAAATTCTAAACCCCATGTGGCTGAATTTACTAGAAAACTTTCAGCTCTTCCTAGATGTTCCGCCCAGCTTGCTGAGGTAAGCTTTTCATTAATTAAACTATCTCTAGTAGTATTATCGGGAATTCGCATGAGCGACTCTGCCAAACACATTAATGCAATGCCTTCAGAGTTAGATAGCCCGTACTCTTCCATGAAAACATCGAGCTTGGTGCGTTTTTTTTTATTGGCTCTGCATAATTGAATGAGGGTTTCTGTGTTTTGAGCAATGGAGGGCTCTTGGAGAAATGCTGCTTGGGAGAGCAAAAATCTTGCTATCTCCTCTTCATTTTGGAACTTGTTTTTACTGCTAAAACTCATCAAGATATGTTATCACCTGTTTAGTTAGCAACCTCTTTCCAAACAAAGTATTTAGTCGCTATAAAAAAGCTGATCGCCATCCAAATCAAAATACCAATTGTGGTTAGATTAAAGCTTAGCAATGACGCTCCATCGTTAGATATGCCACGCAGACCTGAAACTATTACGCTTAACGGCAGTGCATGAGCAATGGGCTGAAGTAACTCATGCAATGCACTAATGGGAAAAAAGACACCCGATAAGATTAATTGAGGGAAAGTGGTCAAAGCAACAATGGGCCGAATAGCTTCTTGTGTCTTGGCAAGGCTGCCCAAGAAAAATCCTATACATAAAAAAATAAAAGTACCAATGATCACCATGCCATAGAGTGAAGCAAGGCTACCTGCAATCCTAATATCCAGAAGCGTAAGGGCTAACCCAAGAATAACGGAAATTTGAGTAAGGATAATTACCATTCTAGAGATAATAATTGCGACTATAAAATCTTTTGCTTGAATGGGTGTAACAAAAAGCCTTTTTAAAATCCCTCTTCTTCGATACTCAACAACATTAAACCCACTTCCAGCGATGCAAAGATTCATTAGCATGTATGCCAAAATACCTGGAAGCAAAAAATCTATATAACGCTGTGGTCGAGCTTGCACGTCCTCCACCTCTAAATTAAACATGGGCTCTATGCCCCTAATTTCTCTTTCAATCGATATCAGAGATCTATTTAATGTTTCCTCAATGGCTCCTGCTTGTCTCACCTGAGACGCATCAAGTAACAAAGTAATCTGAGTGCTATCTTCTTCTTGCTTAAAATTAGTAGGGATCAAGATGAGCGCTGTTTGATCGCCGTTGATTAATTCTTGCCTAAGGCTCTGTAGATCTCCCTGTGTAATTTCAAAGAGAGGCTCATCAATAACTAAATCTGAAAAATCAGCAGCAATTGTGCTTTGAGACTGATTGATCAGCCCCAGCTTGATTGGGTCTGGCTCGCCACTAGAAAATAAAAACACTCCAGTAAAGATTAAAGGAAATAGCAAAGTAAAAACAATGGATTGTCTGTCCCTTAAAAATATCTTTAAAAAAACTTTTGCGAGATGGAGCTGTAAGGAGGTAAACATCTAGTCTCTCAGCGCATGGCCAGTTAAAGCGAGAAACACATCTTCAATATTCCCATGTAATTTAGCTTTTGGGGGCTCGGCAGCATGCTCCAAGATTAGATTCTGAGGTGTATTCTCGGCGATAATCTTCCCTTGATCCATAATGGCGATTCGGTCGCAGAGATACTCAGCCTCTTCCATGTTGTGTGTGGTGAGCACGATAGTCATTCCCGAGCTGTTCAAGTCTTTAACCAGCTGCCAAAGATTGCGTTTAGCCTGGGGATCAAGACCTGTTGTGGGCTCATCCAAGAAAAGGACCTTTGGGTTGTTTACCAAGGCACAAGCAATAGAGAATCGCTGTTTCTGTCCACCGGATAATGCCGCTGGTTTTGCAGAAGCTTTATCTTCCAAGTTCACTCTTGTTAGAAGCTCCAGAGGATTGGAATCTTGAGCATAAAGCTTGCCAAACAACAGGAGTAATTCTGAGAGACTCATTCGATCAAAATATTCATTGGCCTGCAATTGAACCCCAATAATTTTTTTAACTTGATGTGTATCTTTACTCACATCTAAGCCATCAATAGATGCTACTCCTCCATCAATATCATTAAGACCTTCAAGCATCTCAAGGGTTGAGGTTTTGCCTGCTCCGTTAGGACCTAACAATCCATATATTTCTCCTGCTTGAATCTCAAAGCTAATGCCATCAACAGCATTAAAAAATTGATTCTTATGCTCAGAATGAGGATAGGTTTTTACAAGGCCTTGTGCTGAGATAATATTAATGTCTTATCTCACTTTTGCTTGTTGAAGTATTCATACAAAGGAAAGTCATATCGA
Organism: Proteobacteria bacterium UBA7420; assembly: GCA_002469975.1. GTDB lineage: Bacteria > Pseudomonadota > Gammaproteobacteria > Magnimaribacterales > D2472 > D2472. The sequence goes on along the minus strand of DKMG01000107.1, from coordinate 1,675 downwards.
CTGGAGGCAGTAAATCGACCGTTATGAGTCCAGGGCTTGTAAGGTAATTTTTTAACTGGCTGGATCAGATCGCCCATAATAGTGACTCTCTGAATCACTCTCTCACCAATAAAATCATTCAAGACAAAATGCTGAGTGCAACGATTATCCCAAAGTGCTAAGGTTCCTTCCTTCCATTTATAGCGAACTGTAAAATCTGATTTTTTGACCCAATTTGTTAAAAAAGACAGGAGTGTATCGCTCTCTTCAATGCTCATCTCTACAATTCTTCTGGTGAAATGCTCATTTACATAGAGTGCATCTCCCTTGCCATCTGGGTGCTTGCGCACCACGGGATGAATCATCTGTTGCTCAGGGCGAAAATGAGGGGCTGCATCATGCAAAGCAGATAATCCCTTGCAAAGATCCTGTATGGGCTTGGATAAAGCAGCGAAAGCTTTCGATAGGTTAGTCCACATGGTATCTCCACCAACTTCTGGGCACTTGACCATGTGCAAAATAGACATCAAAGGCGGTGACTTTAAGAAGGTCATGTCTGTGTGCCATTCATCTGCCACTCCACCACTGGAGGCAGCTAGCTCAAAAATCTTAGGATGTTTCACGTTAGGATTAGCAATGTTTGGATGGCCTTCTAATTTACCGAACTTCTTTCCAAAAGCCACATGCTCATCAATAGTTGGAGATTGATCAGGCAGGAATAGAACTAAATGCTCAGCAAGAAGCCTCTTGATTATAGCAATTTCATTTTTTTTTAGAGTCCTGATAGATAGCCCGGTTAGCTCGCTTCCCAATGAGCCGCCTATTTTTTTTAGGCTCCAGTTTTCTGGGAGTAATATTTTTTTTGACATACCCAAGAATTATCAACCTTGTAGGTAAAAAGGCAAGAATTTAATTAGAGGTTACATCAACCAGAAATAGGAAGATGTTATGAAGAGGTTTATGCTGAGCGACGTTTTTTATTTCTATAAAAAATGAGTTCTTGAATCCAATTCTTTTTCGTTGCCTCATGCATTGAAGAATGTTTTTCAGAAATAATAATTCTCCCACCATCCATGTCCACTCTCAATGAATCTGTTTTCATCACTCGCCCATCTGCAAGATGGACTTCGCCAATCATCTGGCCAGTTGAGTCTTCTGGGTGTAAATTTGAGAATAATTCTACAAGCTCTTCTTTTGTCATTTTTTTTCCTTAAATACCTTTTTAGCAGTCTTGATAACGTTGTCAATTATACTGATTTCTTTTGCTTCGTATATATCCTAGGCAAAAAAAACCCAGCAAAAGCTGGGTCTAGTTAAATGATTGGTTAGATACTATTCTCCCCACATGCCAGCAAATTCAAATGCCACTGCTACCTCATCCCCAACAACCCATGCATCATGCCCTGGCTCAATGGCATAAGCATCACCAGCTGTATAACTAACCTCAGAGCCATCGTCATGCTTGCAGCACACAGTGCCTGAAATAATTACACCCAGATGTCCAGCTTGACAACTATCAGTTCCAACGACCGGCTTGACGTTATGCGACCAATGCCAACCTGGCTGAAGCGTCAAGCGGACCACTCTCTGCCCCCCTACTTTGACCGCTTCTATCAAGGCATTGTCAAAAGAATTATTTACATCTTCTGCGCTACTAAAACTCTTTACTTCTATTGAACTCATTCATCTCTCCTAT
>DKMG01000097.1:3657-7675 GCA_002469975.1 Proteobacteria bacterium UBA7420 | reverse complement strand
CGACCTTCGGGTTATGAGCCCGACGAGCTACCAGACTGCTCCACCCCGCATCGCAGAGAAATAGAGTGTATAGAAAGCATGCACTGAAGGTCAAGTCTATTTAAATTTATTTAAGCATTAAAAAAATATCTTGATATAATCATTTTTCTTTGCCGAAGTGGTGGAATTGGTAGACACGCTAGCTTGAGGGGTTAGTGAGCGAAAGCTCGTGCGGGTTCAAGTCCCGCTTTCGGCACCATCATAATTTAAGTCATTGTTATGTTATAATGTAACAATGAAGAAACTATCTCTGGCTCTTAACACACTAGGATTATCAGTTTCTTTTATCTGCTTCTTACATTGTGTTTTAGTAATACTGGTATTCGCAGGCATTATGAGTCCTAACATCTACTTGATAAATTTATTTGAAGAGCCTGATAATCATGCACTATTGATTCTCAGTGGTTTTTTGCTAGCGTGTTTATCTCAAATAAAAATCAATAATACATCTAAGAAAATTCTTAGAGAGAATTCTAAGATGAATATTCAGTTCGCAGGATTGCAATCAAAACGCTTAATTGGAGGCGGGCTACTGCTTGGGTTATCGTTTTTTTTTACAGATATTACTGCAGAATTACTAGTAATAATGGGTGCCATGACCTTGCTGAGCATGCATGCAGCTAAACTTTTTAAACTATCGTGAGTTACTCAACAGGAATTTCAACTACTTTTTTTGCCTCTTGAATTTCTTCATCGCTAAATAATGTTTCTGTATTTGCATTTTTTAATAAAACAGCTTGAGCTAAATTAAGACCAAGAAATAATGCGGCAATCAACCCAGTAAGCTTCCCTAAAAAATTAGAGGGTCCGACAGCTCCAAACATGGAGTTTGAAGATCCGCCACCAAAAGCTGATCCAAGATCAGAGCCTTTGCCTTGTTGCAAAATCACTAAGATAATTAAAATAATCGCTAGGACAATGCATGCAATTTTTATTGTTGTAATAATCATAATTTTTCTAACCCCTTTAAACCATTAAAGATATTTGCTATTTCGGCAAAATCTTCACCACAAAGTGAAGCGCCTCCCACCAAAGCTCCATCAATTTCTTTTTCTCTAAAAATTAATTGAGAATTTTTCAAGTTAACACTTCCGCCGTAAAGAACGGCTTGAAGGTCAATACTAGAAAAACGAGATTGTACTACATCTTTAATCATTTCATGAATTGAATTGATCTCTTGAGGCTCCGGTGTAATGCCACTGCCAATTGCCCAAACTGGTTCATATGCAATAGTTAAAGTATTTAGTGAAGAGCAACCATCTAGCGCTCGAACCACTTGCTGCTCTAAAATACTTTTAGTTTTATGGCTTGCTCGGTCCTCTGCAGATTCTCCAATACACAGAATAGGATCTAGTGATGCTTGACTTGCAAGATCAAGCTTTGCAGAAATCTCAGCATTTGTTTCACCAAAGTGTGTTCTTCTCTCTGAATGCCCGATAATTGCAAATAGACCGCCAACATCTTTTACCATCTCTGATGATATCTCTCCGGTTCTCTCGCCAAAAGACAACCAATCGATATTCTGAGCGCCCACAGCAATACCTGGATTAATAGAGTATTTAGCGATCGCATTTAAAAAAATTGAGGGAGGGGCAAGGCCTAGAATATCATATCTTGAGCCATGATAATTTTGATTGAATTCTTGAAACCAGGTCTGATAAAAATCTTGGGAGCCATTCAACTTCCAGTTTGCTAAAAGTCTTAAGCCCATATTTTAACCGGCAAACATGCTGGCTATATCTTCAGCATATTTTTGTGCTGTTGGCTCGCTGTCAGATTCAACCATGACTCTAATTTTATTTTCCGTGCCTGATGGCCTCACTAAAACCCTGCCTACAGTTAAATCAGATTCAATTTCTTTAATCGCTTTTTGGATGTGAGCATCGGAAAGAATATCTTTATTTTGGACGCCTACATTAATGTTAACTTGTGGCATTTTAGAGTAGTTGCTCAAAATATCAGCAGGATCTCTTTCTAGCATTAGCAAAGAAGAGATCACCTTTAGGGCCGCAATGGTTCCATCTCCTGTGCTCACTAAATCTCTGCAGATGATATGGCCTGAGGGCTCTCCACCCAAAAGCCAGCCTTCCTTTTGAAGCATTTGACTAACGTGCTTGTCACCCACATCTGCTCGTTTAAACTGATAGCCAAGCTTCTTAATGCCATCTTCGAAACCTAAATTACTCATCAGAGTACCAACCAAACCAGACCAAGGGCCTGTTCTATTAGGATTGGCGAAGGCTAGAATATACATAATGTCATCACCATCTAATACTGTTCCGTTCTTATCAATAATGACCACTCTGTCACCATCCCCATCTAATGCAATGCCAAAATCTGCTCTCTGCCTGATGACTTCTTCTTGCGCTGCTGTGGGGTTAGTAGAACCGCAATCTCGATTGATATTAAATCCATCAGGGCTGGTGCCCAAGGGAATGACTTCTGCTCCGAGCTCCTCTAAAACTGATGGGCTGACCTTGTAACAAGCGCCATGAGCACAGTCTAAGACTATCCTGAGTGACTCAAAAGATACTTCTGGTGGCACTGTAGATTTACAAAATTCAATGTATCTATCACCTGACTCATCAAACCTTCTAGCCTTTCCAAGCTCAGCCGTAGGCACAGGTTTTAAATCTCCAGTTAAAAGTTTTTCAATTTTTTTTTCTGCTTCTCTGGATATTTTCTCTCCACTTCCTGAAAAAAGCTTGATGCCATTATCAAGATAATCATTATGCGAAGCACTGATAACAAGACCAAATTGATTTCTAAGAGATTTGGTGAGGTAGGCTACTCCTGGTGTTGGAAGTGGGCCCAGCAGTCTAACATTCACTCCAGCAGCTATAAAGCCAGCTTGGAGCGCTGATTCAAGCATATAGCCTGAAACTCTGGTATCTTTTCCAATCAATACAGTGCCCCACCCCATTTCTTTCAAAACGATTCCTGCTGCATGGCCAATTCTTAGGCACACCTCTGGGGTAATCGTGGATTCTACAGGGCCTCGTATTCCATCAGTACCAAATTTAATATTCATCAAAGAATTATAACTCTTCAGCAGGACCTTTGATCGAAGTTTTCTTTGTGCGCTTAGCTTTGGGAGCCTTGGGCTCATCCCAGTCTTTTGGAGCTCTTGGTTTTGCGCCTGCCATGATGTCGTCAATTTGATCGGCATCAATTGTCTCGTACATTAACAATGTTTCTGCCATGGTATGGAGTTTATCTAAATTATCTTTAAGAATTTTTTCAGCTGCTTTATAGTTAGTATTTATAATTTTTCTAACCTCTGTGTCTATGAGATTAGAGGTCTCGCCGCTGATGCCTTTAGGGGCCATGGAAGCTGAGCGACCTAAAAAAGGGCTAGAATCATCTTCACCATATTTTAAAGGGCCTAAATCAGATAAACCCCATTTAGTTACCATATTTGTAGCAATGCCTGTTGCCACTTCAATATCATTGGAGGCGCCAGTGGTGATTCCATCTTTGCCGTTGATTATTTCTTCAGCAATCCTTCCGCCAAATAGGGCAGCGATTCGGCTATGGAGGTACTGCTTGCTCTGCATATAACGGTCTTCTTCTGGTAAAAACATAGTGACGCCTAGCGCTCTTCCGCGAGGAATAATTGTGACCTTGTAAACTGGATCATGCTCTGGAACCATTAAACCAACTATTGCATGACCTGATTCATGATAGGCGGTGATTCTTTTTTGATCATCGGTCATTATCATTGACTTTCTCTCAGGCCCCATCATGATCTTATCTTTTGCAAGGTCTAGGTGATTCTGATCAATCTTTTTATCACCATATCTTGCAGCAAATAATGCAGCTTCGTTAATAAGATTTGCTAAATCTGCTCCAGAAAAACCTGGAGTACCTCTAGCTATAACTAGAGCATCTACATCCTTTGATAAGGGAACTTTTTTCATGTGAACTTTAAGGATTTGCTCTCTACCCCTTAAATCTGGAAGATCAACCACAACTTGTC
>DKMG01000097.1:0-3570 GCA_002469975.1 Proteobacteria bacterium UBA7420 | reverse complement strand
GCCTTCATTGCCATCAAACCCATCCATTTCCACGAGCAATTGATTTAATGTTTGCTCCCTCTCATCATGCCCACCGCCCATTCCTGCGCCTCTATGGCGTCCAACAGCGTCAATTTCGTCTATAAAAATGATGCATGGTGAGTTTTTTTGCGCTTGTTCAAACATATCTCTAACTCGCGAGGCTCCAACACCAACAAACATCTCTACAAAATCTGATCCGGAGATTGAAAAAAAAGGAACTTTGGCTTCTCCTGCAATGGCTCTAGCAAGAAGAGTTTTACCAGTACCTGGAGGCCCAACCATTAATACTCCTCGAGGAATCTTGCCGCCTAATTTTTGAAATCGGGTAGGGTCTCTAAGAAAATCTACTAACTCCTGGACATCCTGCTTAGCTTCTTCACATCCAGCCACATCTTCAAAGGTAGTGGTAACCCTTCCACCCTCCATTAATTTAGCCTTACTTTTTCCAAAAGCCATCGGCCCACCTCTTCCAGACATTCCACCCTGCATTTGCTTCATGAAAAAGAAAAATATTCCAAGAAGAAGCAAAATAGGAAATGCGCCAACAAGAAGTTGAGACCAAATAGATGGCTGCTCGACTGTTTCAAAGATAGTGACTACTCCATGCTCTTCAATCGCTGAATCAACTGCTTCATCCCTCTTGTATATGGGATGCCGAGTTTCAAATTTACTTCCATCCAAGCGCTCACCAAAGATAGTCATTTGGTCGCCTTTGTAGGTGATGGACGCAATATTGTCTGATAGGACTTCTTGCTTGAATTGACTGTATGAAACCATTTGACGCTGAGAAGATGCTGCGTTATCAATGTTATTAAAAATAAAAATTAAAGCTGAACCGAGTGCAACCCAAACCAAGGCGTTTTTAAAAACTGAATTCATAATGGGTGTGCTCCATAAAAATAAATTTCTCCAGACTTGCTTTTAGAAGCAGCTGGCTTGTAAGTTTGAACTAATTGAAAAGACTTTTCCATTTGTAATCGAAATTTTTTTAAAAGACTATTTTGAAAAGTTTTAATAATAAAAGAGCCATTGCCCTGTTTAAGATAATTACCAGCTGTTTCAAGTGTCAATATATTTAACTCAAAAATGTTTTCTTCATCAACCATTCTTATACCTGTTAAATTTGGGGCTAAATCGGAAATAACAAGATCAAATTTATTTTTTAACAAAAAAATTTCTTCTATTTGATCAATATTTATTATGTCCTCTTGAAAAAATTTTACTCCCTCAATTGAGTTCATCTCCAGCAGATCAATGGCAAAGATTTGAGAGGTAGGAGACAGCGCTTTTATTAACTCTGACCAACCCCCTGGGGCTGATCCAATATCAAGAACATTGCTTGTGCCTTTTTTAAGTGCCTTGGTTTTTTGTAATATCTCTTCTAATTTAAAAACTGCTCGTGACCTAAGGCCTTGCTGCTTAGCTTTTATTGCCCAGGAATCAGCATGCATAAGCTAACTAAAGATGTTTAACTTTTTCAATTTCTAAGAGAATTTCTCCAGAGGGGGTTGTGATAGTCACCTCATCGCCCTCATTCTTTCCTATCAAACCCATTGCAATTGGCGTTTGAATAGATATGAGTCCTGCGCTTGGGTCGGATTCAAGATTTCCAACGATCTTATAGGTAATAGATCTTTCATTATTAACATCATAAAGATTTATAGTAGAGCCAAATACAACCCTGCCAGTTTCTGGAATCTCTTTTACATCAATAATCTGAGCATTTGCTAGAGCATGCTCTATTTCTTGAATTTTAGACTCAATAAATCCCTGCTGTTCTTTCGCAGCATGATATTCAGCATTTTCTTTGAGATCGCCATGAGCTCTAGCGTCTGCGATCGCTTGAGAGACTTTAATCCTGTCTTGAGTCTTGAGTCTGTGCAACTCTTGAGATAGAGTAATTTCTCCTGCTTTGGTGATCGGTAATTTATCCATGTAAAGATTGTATCAAATACTGGGGCTTAATTAATTTCTTGCAAAGAATTATAAACCCAACTATCTGAGTTTTTGCTTTGAGCTTCGATTAGAGCAAAGGCACCAAAAATAGTGGTGACACAGAAAATTTTCTTCTGGAGTGCCGTGCGTCTTATCGCGCCAGAGTCTGCAATAGACTGACGCCCTTCTGTTGTGTTAATAAGCAAGCTAATGGAGTTATTAAGCAAGGCATCTACAGTGTGAGGCCGACCCTCTGATACTTTGTTAATTACTGAGACTGGATGACCAAGATCGAGAATAATTTTTGCCGTTCCCTTGGTTGCTATAAGTGAAAAGCCTTGTTCCAAAATTAATGGAATGAGATCTTTGAGGTATTTTTTATCAGCTTCTTTAACGCTAATAAATGCTAATCCTGAAGTTGGGATAATTTTATTTGCTGCTTTTTGAGCTTTAGCATAGGCTTCCCCAAAAGAAGAGCCAATGCCCATGACTTCTCCAGTCGACTTCATTTCGGGCCCGAGGATAGGATCAACAGAAGGAAACTTATCAAAAGGGAGCACTGCTTCTTTTACAAAAAAGTAATTGGCAGGTAACACATTGGAAAAGCCAATATCTTTTAAGCTTCTACCAACCATGACTTTGGTTGCTGATTTGACCAAGGACTGCCCAATACACTTGGAAATAAATGGGACAGTTCTTGAGGCCCTGGGATTTACCTCGATAATAAAGACACTATTTCCTTGAACTGCAAACTGGATATTCATTAAACCAATCACATTTAGCTCCTGAGCAATCTTTTTTGCTTGAACTTCCATTTCTTGAATCACCTCATCTGCGAGGCTATAAGGAGGTAAAGAGCATGCAGAGTCCCCAGAATGAATCCCTGCCTGCTCAATATGCTGCAAGATGCCACCAATACAAATCTGCGTTCCATCTGAGATTACATCTACATCCACCTCAATTGCGTCCGTTAAATATCCATCAAGCAATATGGGCTTTTGATCTGAAATATCGACTGCGTTTTTTAGATATTTCTTTAGTTCTTCTTGGGTGTGCACTAACTCCATTGCTCGGCCACCTAAAACATATGAGGGCCTAACCACGATTGGAAAACCAATTTTCTTAGATGCTAAAATTGCCTCTTCAACATTCTTGACGGTTTCATTTAAAGGTTGTTTAAGCTCTAATTTCCTTGCTAGTGACTGAAAACGCTCTCTGTCTTCTGATCGATCAATAGCATCTACATCCGTTCCAAGGATTTTGACCCCATACTCCAAAAGCACTTCCGAAAGCTTTAAAGGAGTTTGTCCGCCAAATTGGATGATCACTCCCTCAGGCTTCTCTAAATCAATAATATCTAAAACCTTTTCTTCTGTGATAGGTTCAAAGTACAGACGATCTGAGGTGTCATAGTCTGTTGAGACTGTCTCTGGATTACAGTTAATCATGATTGATTCATAGCCTTCCTCTTGAAGGGCAAAAGAGGCATGGACACAACAGTAATCAAACTCTATGCCTTGACCAATGCGGTTAGGGCCACTTCCTAAAACTATTACTTTTTTGTTTGCTGAGGGCTTGGACTCACATTGCCCTTCGTAGGTTGAATACATGTAG
>DKMG01000051.1 GCA_002469975.1 Proteobacteria bacterium UBA7420 | reverse complement strand
TTTTTTCCAAGATACTGAGATCTCAGTTGAAAAAATTCAGCCTCTGATTGAACGGATTTTAATTTGAGGGCGGCTGTTTCAATTAAATCCTGAGGGATTTGCATGAGAACATTATACCCTGACTTTTTCTACTATTTTCTTAAATGTCTCAGGGTCTGAGAATGCTACGCCAGCTAAGGATTTTCTATCAAGCTTCACATTTGCTCCATGGAGCTGATGAATAAATCTACTATAAGAAAGATCTAAAGGAATCAGGGCTGCTGATATTCTAGAAATCCATAAAGAGCGAAATGTTCTTTTCTTATTTTTTCTATCTCTAAAAGCGTACTGCAGGGCTTTCACATTAGATTGCTTGGCAGTTCTGAACAGTCTGCTCCGAGCGCCATAATGGCCTTTAGTAGCCTTTAGTACTTTCTTATGTTTTGCTCGCGCGGTAAGGGATTTGGTAACTCTTGGCATAATTCTTAGATGTTATATAGAAGTTTTTGTGCTATTTTTTTTGTTTCATCAGACATTTTAATCATCCCACGGTTATGACGCTTTCTTTTTGTAGTCTGCTTAGTCAAGATGTGTGCTCTACTGGCACTTCTTCTTTTTAGACCGCTGCCTGTAGGTTTAAAGCGCTTTTTAGCGCTTGAATGTGTTTTTAATTTGTAGCCCATAATTATTTAATTATTTTTTTCTAATTTGCGAGAGAACCATTAGCAACTGCCTACCTTCCAATGATGGCTCTTGGTCTACCTGAGCAATATCTTGAAGGTCATCTCTCAATCGATTTAGCAGTTCAAGCCCTAAATTACTATTTAGAATCTCTCTGCCTCGAAATCGAACGCTGATTTTAGTCTTATCTCCATCATTAATAAAGCTTTTTATTTTTTTTAATTTAATATTGTAATCACCAATATCAGTGGTAGGTCTAAACTTGATCTCTTTGAGGGACTGTTTTTTCGGTTTTTTAGTACCAACTGTACTTTTTTTCTTTTCAAATTGAAATTTTCCAAAATCAAGAAGCTTGCAAACTACTGGGTTAGCATCTGATGGTGAGACCTGCACTAGATCCAAGGCTTTCTTTTGCGCCTCACTTAATGCTTCAGCAATAGGCAACATGCCTAATTTTGCACCATCATCTCCAATTAACATTACCTCTTTAGCATAAATTTTATTATTAATAGGGGTCGTAGATTTTTTATTTGCAGCGATAGTAAAGGTCCTAAGGGGTTAAAGAAAAGTTAAACAAAGTAACTTTTTATTGATATGGATAGACTGGAATGAATTGTCATAGCAGGGGATTTTAAAGCATTATTCATGAAAAGAAAACACTAAGGCTGAAGCAGCTGTGCAATCCAAGAGCCTTCTTGAATTGAGAAAACCTGCCTCTTATTTAATCTATTTTCGTGACCTTCCCAGAACTCAAAATAATAAGGGGTAAATGAATACCCACCCCAATACTCTGGTCTTTCTTGATCTGAGGTCATAGATGCAAGAGTTGATTGAAAACGCTCTTTGACAGCATCAAAAGATGTCACAGGTTGAGATTGTGCAGAGCTAATCGCCAAAGCATTTTTTTCTTTCGATCGATTTTTAAAATGCAAATCAGAAAATTCAGGGCTTGTTTTTTGTATCTTAGCTTTAAGTCTAATCTGAGTATTCAGTGCTGGCCAGTGGATCAGGACAGATATCTGATCATGTGATGCAAATTGACTTGCTTTTGGCGATGAGTAATTGCTAAAAAATATCCATTCATTGCCTTGAATGTATTTCAGGTTCACAAACCTTGATTCAACTTCACCAGAAAGACTATCGTATGAGCTAATTGAGATAGCTTCAACGCCTCTCTGATTATGCTTTAGTGCTTGGTGATAAAGTGTTTCGAGCTTCTTGTATGGAGCCTCTGAAGGAAGGTTGAGTAGTTCAATCATGATGCAGATGATGGTGCCCAGAGCCGGACTTGAACCGGCACGAAGTTGCCTTCGAGGGATTTTAAGTCCCTTGTGTCTACCAATTCCACCACCTGGGCAATTAGTTCTTTAGTCAAAAAAATATTTTCTCTTACAAAGAGATGGCTTAAGCGCTTAGCTTAAGAGATATCCTTTCTCTCTCTGCATCAATGCCAAAAATAATACAGGATAATTTATCGCCCTTCTTGTAGCTCTCCATTGCTTCGGCTGGATTCTCATCTTCTGTGATATCCGAGAGATGAATCAGGCCATCGATATCGCCTTCTAAGCCTACAAAGATACCAAAGTCTGTGACCGACTTGATGCTACCTTCGACTGAATCGCCTAGGCCGTAACGGTTAGCAAATTCTGTCCATGGGTTGGGTTTGGTTTGCTTTAGTCCTAGTGAAATTCTTCTTTTCTCATGATCAATTTCTAGAACCATGACTTTAATTTTAGCTTCTAAATCTACAACCTTGGAAGGGTGGATATTTTTATTTGTCCAATCTAGTTCAGATAGATGAATGAGTCCCTCTACGCCTTGCTCAAGCTCTGCAAAACACCCATAGTCTGTAAGGTTTGAAACAGTTGCTTCATATATTCCTCCGACGGAATATTTACCTTCGATAGTTTCCCATGGGTCATTTTGAATCTGCTTTAAACCAAGCGAAACTCTAAGCTTCTCTTTATCAAAACTTAAGATTTTCACATCGATCTCTTGCCCTAAACTTAAGACTTCGGCAGGATTAGTAACCCTGGACCAGGAGATATCAGTAATATGCAATAAGCCATCTAGCCCACCAAGATCAACAAAGGCTCCGTAATCTGTTAGATTTTTTACAATCCCTTTAACGATTTGACCTTCGTCTAGGTTTTTGAGTAGCTCGACCTTCTCAGCAGAATTAATTTTTTCTAATACAGCTTTTCTAGAGAGAACAACATTGTTGCGTTTGTAATCAAGTTTAATGACTTTAAATTCTTGAACTGTGTTCTCTAGCTCTGGCGCCTCTTTTACAGGTCTAATATCTACCAATGATCCTGGAAGGAAAGCTTTGACCACATCAACTTCTACAGAGAACCCACCTTTAACTCTTGTTAAAACTTTGCCTTCAACAAATTCACCTGTTTCGAGTGCTTCTTCTAGCTTTTTCCAAGTGCCTATTTTCCTAGCTTTCTCTCTGGAAATTCTTGTTTCACCGTAGCCGTCCTCAACTGCTTCCAAGGCAACTTGAACCTCATCTCCAGATTCAATTTCCACTGTTCCATCATTATTTCTAAATTCATCAAGAGAAATAACTCCCTCAGATTTTAATCCAACATGAACTGTGACCCAGTCTTTATCAACATCTAAAACTACACCTGTGACTATAGAGCCTGGTTGCATTTCAAGGGTGCTTAGACTCTCGTCTAGTAGTGCGGCAAAACTTTCTGACATATGCTTTATATTTCCTTAATCTGTTCTTTGTATATTTGAAGAACTTTGTTTAATACTTCTTGTGGAGTTAAGTTGGAAGAATTCACTTCAATTGAATCTGCTGCTGGAACTAAGGGAGATAACTCTCTAGTTCTATCTGCTTCATCACGCAATCTTATATCCTCAATCAGATCGCGCATATTAACGCCTTGATCGGTATTCTGCAACTCTAAAAATCGTCTCTGCGCCCTCACCTCAACATCAGCAACTAAAAAAATTTTAGTGGCGGCGTCTGGAAAGACCACTGTGCCCATATCTCTTCCATCAGCAACCAAACCGATACTGCTTGCAAGCTCTCGCTGAAAGACTATTAAATTATCTCTTGTCTCTTTTAAGCCACTTAATTTTGATGCAGATTTGGCAACCTTTTCTTGTCGGAGCAGTTGAGTGATATTATTGGATCCTTCGTGCACTTCCATGACACCGCTAACCCCTTCAATGGTTAGCTCTGAAAATAACAACATAGTTTGATTGTGACTTTGTGTCTGATTAAAGCAGTAGGAATAGGCTCTATAGAGTAATCCGCTATCTAATAGTAAAAAATCTAATTGGCTTGCTAGCTCTTTTGCTAAAAGCCCCTTGCCTGAAGCTGAAGGGCCATCAATTGTGATAATTTTCTTATTTTTCAATTTTATACCCCAGTGAAGCAGTAGCTTCTAAAAAATTTGGAAAAGAAGTAAAAATATTATCACACTGAGTAACTGTTACTGGTTGATCACAATTCAATCCAGCCATTAGAAAGCTCATTGCAATCCTGTGGTCGTGAAAAGAATCAATTTTAACTGGTTCATCTAGATGTAAAGTCTGAGATCTCCCATGAATTTTAATTCCATCATCAAGATTCTCATGAATCACACCCAGCTTGGATAGCCCTTGCGATACTGCGCTCAACCTATCAGATTCTTTCACACGAAGCTCAGCAGCGTCCTCAATTAAAGTTTCTCCATCAGCAAACGCAGCAGCAATTGCAAGAATTGGTATTTCATCAATAATATTAGGAATAATTGCACCCTTTAGGTGAATGCCTTTTAATTTTGATGGCCGAACGACTAAATCAGAAATCGGTTCCCCGGATTCCACTCTTGAGTTGCTAATCTCAATCAATGCGCCCATGTCCTTTAAGGCTTCAAGGATACCAATTCTACTCGGGTTCATACCAACACCACGAACTGTTAATTCTTTAGAGTTGCTTATAAGACAGCCAACTATTAAAAATGCTGCAGAGGAAATATCTCCAACCACATGA
>DKMG01000020.1 GCA_002469975.1 Proteobacteria bacterium UBA7420 | reverse complement strand
TATTCATTCCAAAAAGCTTTTACATAAAGAGTTGTTTCATCGTTAACAATAAAATCGATATCATACGTGAGGCCATATCTTTCCCTTGTAAGATCGTAATATCTCATCTCCCAGTCATCATTCATTTCCTTCAAACCAGATGAATTGGTATCCCAGCCATAACCTGTTTCATTGTTATAGGTAACAATGTCTTTGCTGGCAAATGTAAGGCCTATAACATGAGCAGATACATCAGAAATCTTTCCGCCATAAGTTAAAGCCATTTTTGGACTGTCTACATTTCCTGAGTTTTCATTGTATGAATTATCAAACTTTAATTTAAACAAAGTTTTTTTCAGGCTGCTTGGATTCTTTGTATTGAATTCAATTCTTCCACCTATTGAATCTGAATCTTGATCCGGCGTAAGACTCTTGGAAATAACAATGTTATCTAACAGCTCAGTAGGCACACCATCAAGCATCACACTTCGATTGCCCTCAGGAGCAGTTACCGTTGCTCCATTAATAGCAACCGTATTTAAATCAGAGCTAAGCCCTCTAATAGAGACATACCTTCCCTCCCCTTGATCATTTTCAACAGAGATACCAGACACCCTTCTAACAGCTTCAGCAGCGGTTGTGTCAGGAAAGTCACCCAATGCATCCGAGTCGATTACAGAGATAATTTTTTGAGAAGACCTCTGCTTATCAATTGCACTTTTTAAACTAGCCTTAGTGCCAATGACAACGAGCTCTTCTACATTTTCTGAATCTTGAGCATGCACAAAGAGACTGATAAGAAATAAAGGAACAACTAAACATAACTTTTTCATAATAAACTCCATAAAATATTCGCTTAATTTATGAGCTATCTGTGGCGCTTACATGCAGGGTATGAGAATGTTTGGAATACTTCTTGCAAAGAAATAAATACTTTTCTGTAACTGTTGAGTGGCTAAATGGTAACGAGCTTTTGAGTGCTTTATAGTTGTTGCTTCCAGGTCAAAATATGTTGAGGGGCACAAAAGCAACTATTAAAACTTATACTCCAGGCCTATTGAAAAAATATTTTTATTTCTTGATTTATCGGGAGAATCTATTAAAGAGTAAAAAGTAAACAATTTAACATTGCTGTTGATTAGATGATCGTATCCAATGGTGGCATGTTTACCAGAGTCAACCTTCATGCTCGAAGATGCATGTTGAAATTTTATCTTACCTTGGTCTGATACCTCTTTGACGAAACTAATGACTTGTCCATTGTTTTCTATTCCCGATGAAAGGTCTTGAGATTGCTGCAATATAAAACCTAGCTGCGATTTATTAAACGGTATCAACAATGAAACTCTTGTTGAATCATATCCCTTCATCTGACGGTCTTTAGCAAGAGCAGCTTGAAAAGCTTTGCCAGAATAATTAACAGCATATGATTCAAAGTCACGTCCAGCCTTGACTGGATTCTTCATTTTATTAATAGTGAGCGAAAGAACCCCCTGAAATTTCGGTGAGGTGTAGCCTACAAAGTCATCCAAACGGTTCTCACCATGCAAAATATTTTTTATATCAGGCGCAAGATCATTAAATAGATCCACCTTAAGCTGAGATTTTTTAAATGCTGAATCATGTGTGCCAGCAAAGATAGTGCCTAGATGACTTTTAATCCCTAAGAACGTATTTCTCTGCTTAAAAGTTCCATCATCTCCCCTAGCCTTGCCATCAACTAGATCAAAACCATATTCGATTTGATATATGACCTTGGCGCCTGATTTATTAAGCTCAAATAGATCACCTTTTATGCCAATCTTTGATTCATTATTTTCTAATTCAAAATTTTCTTTTTTTACGGCGTTAGAAATGTGCTTAGAATCAATGGCAATTCTGCCATACAAGCTAGTATCAGAGGTTACATCCAGGCTGCTTAGAAGCAGCAAACAAGATAATGTTTTGCCACTAGTAACAAAGCAACAAATTCTTTGTAACATTTAAACGTTAAATATAATTCTCAAGACAAGATAAAACAGCACTGTAAATGCTGCGCCAGCAGGTATAGTAACCAGCCATGATGCAATAATACGCCTGATGGAACTGAAATCTAGATGCTCGGCGCCCTTGGCAAGACCAACACCAATAACCCCGCCCACTAAGGTATGAGTGGTTGAAATAGGAAAACCTAAGTAAGTGGCTGCAACGACAGTTGAGGCCGTGGCCATTTCCGCAGAAAAGCCGAGACTGGGTGTTAAAGTGGTAATTTTCTGTCCAACCGTTTTAATCACTCTCGAGCCCAAGGTGGCTAATCCAAACACAATTCCTATAGCTCCCACAAATAAAACCCAGGGGTTAATAGCGGCCTTAGAGCCAATTTCTCCAGTATCGACCACACTCACGATCGCTGCCAATGGCCCAATGGCATTTGCAACATCATTTGATCCATGCGCAAAAGCCATGGCGCTCGCCGAGACAATCATTAGCAATCCAAACGCAAATTCAATCCCACCATCTCGCATAATTTTCTCTTTATTAGTTCTCAAGAAAAAAGCGGTGATCAGACCCACAATGGAGCTAAAAATAAAAATAAACAAATACATTTCATTATCAGACCATTGAATGCCCACATGCTTTAAGCCTTTTCTAGCTGTAACCAGTGAAATCACTACAGCAACCAAAAAGCTATAAAAAGGAATATAGGTAATTGCCGCTTTCTCAGGCTCTGCCCGATCAAGAATTAATTTCTTTGCAGACATGTACAAGGCAAAAGCTAGGGTTGCAGAGAACACGGGTGAAGTCACCCAGCTCATCGCAATATTGCCGACCTTGCTCCAAGAGACGGCATCAACACCTTTGGTGATCAAAACAAATCCAATAATTGATCCTACTATTGAATGAGTGGTTGAGACCGGCCATCCTCGAAGACTGGCAATGTATAACCATGTTCCACCGGCAAGAAGCGCAGCCATCATCCCTATAACAAAAATATTAATATCATTTGCATATATATCTGGATCAACAATCCCCTTTCGAATAGTTGAGGTTACTTCGCCCCCCGCTAAGAATGCACCAAGAAATTCAAAAATCGCTGCGATAATAATTGCTTGCTTGATCGTAATGGCTTTACTGCCAACAGATGTTCCCATAGAATTGGCTACATCATTGGCACCAATTCCAAAAGCCATAAAGAATCCAATAAATCCCGCAATAAGAAGTATAAAAAAGGGATCAAGAAATAAATTTTCCATGCAGATATAAATTATTTAGCTATGAGCTAATTTACGATCTTTGTATGGAGAAATGATTCGTGTTGTGCAAAAAATTTCAAACATTTATGCAACAGTTGAGTGAAGTTTTGAGCTTCAAAAACCAAACATAGGTCTAGCGATCAATGGAGTCTAAAAGATACTAAATGGGAGCTTTTAACCCAAGTATTTATGAAAAATAGATGATTGAAGCCAGAAGGAACCAAAGGGAGAAAAATCCAAATATTTGCATTTCAATTGCTTGAGACGCTTTCGGAATTAAGCCCTGGTTTTTTAAAATTTTTTTAGTATTCATCAAATAGTCTAGTTTCTTAGGTGACACTAATTTGTCACAATAATGACACAATAAACTAATTCATTAAAAAAAGCTATATCTAATTGTACTTTTCAGAACAAATGTCGATAATATAATAATGATCCTCCCCGCCAAGCAACAAAGAAGTCTAGAGAGAATTAACAAAATTCTTGATGCTGCTGAGTTAATACTTGAGCAAGGAACTGTTTTAGATCTAACCATTGCAAAAATATCTGAGCTTGCAGACTTGAAGCGGACATCAACTTATAAATTCTTTGAAACTCCGGATGATATTAAAGTTGCTTTAATTCAGAGATACATTGAAAGCTGTAGTAAAGAGCTAGTGAAAGATCTAGAGATAAAAAGTGAGGCAGATTACTCTGGTTGCTTAAAAGATTGCGTGCACAGCATTATTAGTTTCTTTAAAGAACGGCCTGGAGCTCAAAAACTAATATTAGAAAATACGGTTAGTCCTTCTATATCAAGCGCTGAGTTACATAAAATTGCTACCCCAATCTTAAGGCATGTAGAAGATTCTATTGGGCTGCCAAACATGTTTAATAAGCCAGGTGTTTTTCTGGTCATCGCTCAAATTATTTTGTCCATTCTGTCTCTGAATACCAAAGAAAATTCAGAGCTGACAGATGTAGGGTTGAATGAGGCCGTGCGAGCGAGCAATGCTTACTTGCTTAGCTGCCTTGCAGTTCCAGCCTAAGGCTTGCCTGCAAAAATTACTTTCAGCAAGCTTTCTTCCATCTCTAAATTCAATGATGACACTCCTCTAAAAGTTGTTTCTTTAATGAGCCACTGATCATTTATTCTTTGGTAGAGATCATGGTAACTGCCTTGAAGAGTTACGATTGAAGAATTATCAAGGTTAATTAAATTGTAGGTTAGAGACCAGTCTCCCACTGCCTCATCGTCATCTGTAATCTTAATAATGGGATTATGCGCATGATGCGACTCGAGCATATACTCGTGACATGCCACCTCTTTAAAAACTTCGGCCAAGTCATTACTATTCTTAAATACTCCAACCGGACCATAATCTATCATGCAAGCAGATGGGGTAAAAGTTGAGATCATGGCTGAGACATCCTTGGCATCACAAGCATTAAGGTATCGATGTTTAAGATGTTGTATTGCAAGAGTGTCCTCTAGAACCTTCACTCTTACCTCTAAATTATCTGTCATAAGCTTATAATAGCTTTTTTGTTGGAATCTAAAAGAATTTACATCCATTAATCAATTGAGCCACTATAATAAAATCTCTTATATAAGGTAGTTACAAGGACTCATTATTTAACCCCATGCTCATTTCATTTGATCAAAAAGAATATCAGAAGCTGAATGATAGATCTTATCGACTTGAAAAAAGACGATTGCAAATTGAACTCTTAAAACTCCAAGAAGATGTGATTAAAAATAAGCGCAGAATCTGCATCGTCTTTGAGGGTCGAGACACGGCTGGTAAAAGTTCAGCGTTTAAATTCTTTGCGCAATATCTCATCCCTAAAAATTTTAAATATGTCAATTTAGGGATTCCAACTAAATGGGAATCTAGTCACTGGTTTCAGAGATGGACAAAAATTCTGCCTAAAAAAGGTGAGATCGCCTTCTTGGATAGATCTTGGTATACACGAGCACTTACTGAGCCTGTGATGGGTTATTGTAATGAGAAGCAATACAGAGACTTTATGGGCCGAGTCATTCCGTGGGAAGAATCATTGCAAGACGAAGGCATAGAAATTATTAAATTCTACTTCTCTCTATCGCAAGATCAACAACAAAGGCGGATGAAAGCCAGAAAACAATCAGAATTAAAATATTGGAAGCTCTCACCAAATGATGAGCGAATTGTTACCAAATGGGATGCTTTCACCCTCTACAAAGAGCAAATGTTCGAGCGGACATCTCCAGAATCTTCTCCATGGATTAAAATTAATGCAAATAATAAGATGATTGCCAGGTTGACTGCCCTGAGATTCCTTCTCAATCAAACCTTGTATGAGAATAAAAAATTACTCAAGCCATTGATCTGGTCGCGAAAAATTAATAACTACAAGGTGCTATTAGAAGGGGTTGAATTCAACAACTTAAATTATGATCAATACATGATTTTAACCAACTACATGGATGATGAATAAATGAAGATTGCCTCCATAGACATAGGTACCAATGCAATCAAATCTAAGATTTTTAATACCACTCCTACCTCTATAGAGTTTATTCAAGGCATGAGATCGCCAATTAGATTGGGCAGCGAAGTTTTTGAGCAAGGACTGCTTAGCAAGAAAAAACTTGATCAAGTTATTGCAGCCATTCACGGATATGAAAAAATTTTTGTTAAGAATGAGATAAAGTACTTTGATATTATTGCCACATCTGCATTTCGAGATACATCTAACTCAGAAGAGGCACGACGGTATATTGAAACAGCGATTCATCATCCCCTCAGAGTTATATCTGGACTTGAAGAAGCCAAGCTTATGCGTTTTCATCCTAAAGCTTGCAGCGGAAAAACAACATTGTTTGTTGATTTAGGAGGTGGCAGTACAGAGTTCTATCTAAGAAAGGGTAAAAAGATTGACATACGGTCATTCCAGCTTGGGGCGGTTAGAAATATGCTAAAGAAAGATCAAACAAAAGAATGGGATAGATTGGAGAAATGGCTTACTTCTGTGAAGCCTATAAAAAAATTAACAGGGATTGGTGGCAACATTCGATCATTTTTAGGTATTGATGACACCCCTCAACTCAACATACATGACTTTCATGGGCGACTAGACTCACTAAAACAGCTCACAACCGAAGAAAAGATAACTAAATACCAATTTTCACCAGATCGAGCAGATGTGATTGATGATGCTTTAGATATCTTTAAGTTTATTGCGGACATTCTTGAGGTTGAGGTCATCACCTCTACAAAATGGGGAGTCTCTGACTCTATTGCAGTGAAATTATTTCATGAGATATACTCCAAAGATATTAAATTTATTTAATTTCTTTTTTCTATATGGATATTCTTACTAAACTAGCGACCCTAAATTCTACTGAACTTTTAATCATGGTTGAACAAGCTGCTAAGAGACCGGTGGTGGCTGACCATGAATCCAGAATTATAAACTTAGAGATATATCGCCGCGAGAGCTTAAAACTTCCCCCTATAACGCCTAGTTGGATAATAGAAAACCTGTATATCTCTGCGCCTAAAGCAGGAAGCTTGCTTGCTCACCTTTACAAACAAGGGTTCATAGAAAAAAACATTAGTTCTATTGATAGGCGCAATGTAGAGATCACTCATACTGTCCTGGGCAGGGTCAGAATAGAGAGTTATCTTGCTACTTTGATACTAGGAATGGAAAAAATTGGCATGCTTATCTTGAGCAAGAAAGATAAGAAGCTTGTGCAATCTGCAATTAACGACAATCCAGCCACTCCATTGATGCAAGGTCTTAGCGAGAACAAGAAGAAATTGCTGACAGATCTCTGGGATGCAAACAAAGATTAATCGCCTATTCTTTCTCCTACCCTAATTGAAGGTGAGGATGGTGTTGTTGGCTCAGCACCAATGTAATTTGCACCTCCACTTGGCCCAATATTGGGTATTGATGGGAGATCGGAAAGTTCGCTAAGGTCGCCTAAGGTTAAATCCCCTACACTTCCACTATCAGGACCCAAAAAGACTGCTCCCTCATTGGGTGCTGTCAGGTAATAGTCACCTGTTTGGCTTCGGCCGGTATACAAGCGTCCAGTTGCCTCGTTTTTGGGTAATTTAAAGTAGTCAACCCAGGGCCAAAAGCCACCATCGCCGTTGGACCCATTTTTATAGCAATTATCAATAAAAATGCCGGTAGTTGTATTCAAGCATTTACCAGGTATGCCCCATAAATTAGAGCCTCCATTAAAATCCAACGCGATTTCTTTGCCTGCAAACTCCCCATACTGATCACTATTATTTGGGGCTGTGAAATACAGTGTTTGTGGAGGAGAAAAAGCAATGGTGTTACCGCTAGAATCTAGCAAAGTTCGTTTTTGGCGCCATGATTTATGGCCTGTTTCCCAAACATAATAGCTAGAAATATTTCCAACATTGGCATTAAACATGCAGTAATCTACGTCGCTATTTATGTCATTTGGGCATTCTAGTTCAGAGGCTGTGGTGACCAAAGGGCCAGTATTTACTCCGTGTATATAGTTGCCTGAGTGGTCCTGATTTTCAAATAAGGCGTATTCAGAAGAATCACTTGCACGCAAGACAATATCGCCTCCACTCGTTTGGTAATGGCCAGTGGAAGAATTCAGTGTGTATGTTATCAACTCATTAGCATCTGCAGACCATCGCCTAGTACCTTGATAAGCATCTGTGGGTGAAGTGTCTGTGTCATCATCTATGATCGCGGCATATGTTGCTGCAATAGTTTCATAACTAGGACACATTTCGAGACAATAAAGTGTTGATGGGTAATCACTACTGGCAACCAGTTCATTAGTTCGCAAGGGAATAAGATTGCTTGCTGGAGAGCTCATAGCTGACTCCTCAACGGTTAGCTCGCCCATTCCAGGAACCCAGGCTCCAAAAGCATCAAGGTTATCATCACCTGATGCGCCAGTGTAGTTTGCTGCAGTAAAATTAAAGTTTGTAATGGCCTTTCTATCTTTGTGAGTGGCTGTAAAACGAGCATTGGTGGCATCCCAGTAGAGGGTATATTCACCCGCTCCATCTGCATTAGTTCCAATAGCCGAGCTAGATGGCAAGAATGTATTCATCCTGATACCATTCAGTGAATCTAGCGAGACCTTTGATTGGGTTATCTTAATTAATTTGCCATATTTAATGTCTAAATTAACCGTATCACCGTTCTTGTCACTACTAGGATCAGTAACTGTAAATGCTTGATTGTCGGCTAAGCCTACTGAGGTCTCTTCGTCAAAATGGGTGCCAAAAAAATCAGCAAAGCCAAATTTTTGAACCCCGCTATCTGTAAAACTAATCCCAAAGCCTTTGTTACTAAGATCATGCTGATCGCCCGTTAATGAGTTATACAAACTATAGCTAAACACTTCTTTTTTTCCCTTAGACTCAGCTGTAAAAAAACATTGTTCTGCTTGACTAATATCGTCCCAGCTATTTGTATCGGAATTAAATTCTTTAAGATGATCTCTGCAGAAGGTCTCAGAGCTGTATGCATAAGCAGATTGATAAAACCCATCATCATCGGACCATTCAACCACTCCATTACCTGTATTGTTAGCACCAAGATTGATCACAGCCTTGCCGGCAGCCCAAATATCATTATCGGGATCAATCAAGAAAGTATCATTCCAAAGAATCTGTGGTCCAGTGGCAGTCATAATGCCTTTTTGAATGATTGCATTTCCTTCGGCGGGTATTACCACGGTATATTGAAACGTAAATTTTCCATATGGATTGGCGTCGCTAACTGGGTCTGTGGTGGTTCCTAAGATGTAAACCAATGAGTCAGGATCCTCATCTTCGCCAGGCAAATGGTACCAAGCTTTGACTTGCATAGGGTCTGTTGCAGAATCCTGAGACACTGTGACGGTAATATTTGAATAGCTAATATTGGATGAGCCTCCCTTAGACGCTGCTGCTCCTGCTTTTGAGGTGTCTTGAGCACCTTGAGCCACTTGGGAATCAGAGCTGCAGGATGGCTCATCAACCAAAGCCAGGTAGGTAGTACTTGTAGCTGAAGCCATTTTATCTGCTCCGATCTGCCCCATAAAACACAGCAAAAAGGAGGTAAAGCTTAAGCTATCTTGCAACTCATCATTCATAAAAAATTGGGGCGTTTGAGTGAGGTATGGGCTCCCAGCTGGAACAGCTGCTTGTGTTGGAAGCATGGTCCAATAAGCAACTCCCAATAAAATTAAGGATCTTATAACTTTAATCATTATTCACTCTCCGGTTGAAGTTCAGCCAACGCAACATTTCTAGGTAAGGCGATGCCAAAATTATCTGATACATCATCTGTTAAAGTAATGACAAGGGTAACGCTTGATGAATATGCCCCATCGGTAACGCTGACAGACAGATCAAAGACATTGTTTGAGCCATAGTCTGATGGTGCTTCATAATCTGGAGTTGATACAAAACTTAGCACTCCATTACTGGAAATAGAAAATTTTGATGCATCTGATCCGCTCAATGAGTAAGTAAGAGAAGAGGTATCTGGATCAGAAGCAGTGACTACAATTGTGGAACTACTATTTTCTACAATATTTTGAGCTGAAGCGATTGAGAAGACCGGTGCTTCGTTTACATTTCCAACAGAAACGCTATAAGCTTTTGAGGTGTCTATGCTGCCATCGGAAACATTCACAGTAAAGTTGTAGACATTATTCAAGCCTTGATCGCCAGGGCTCTCATAGTTTGGAGCCACAAGAAAGGACACTACTCCGGTGGATGAGTTGATACTCAAAAGACCATCATCTATTGCATCTGAACCACTGGCTAAGCTGTAAGTTAATGAGGTACTTCCATCTGGGTCTGAAGCGCTGATGGTTCCAACAGCTGTTGATTGCTCAGCGATAGAAAAAGCGGCAGCAGATAAAACCGGTGCTTCGTTTACATTTGTAATATTAAAGGAGAAATCTTGAGTTGAGCTTAAAGAGCCATCAGAAACCTTTACGGAAAAATCTATGGTGTTATTTGCTCCCACATCACCCGGCACTTCGAAGTTTGGAGCAGATACAAAAGCTATAGCGCCTGATGAAGAATCAATGCTTAAGAGGCCCTCATCCTTCAATCCTTCTGAGGCAACCAAGCTATATACAAGGGTTGTACCGGCATCTGGATCTGAGGCT
>DKMG01000028.1:2884-4525 GCA_002469975.1 Proteobacteria bacterium UBA7420 | reverse complement strand
TTCAAATCCGGCCATCCCGACCATCATTAATTATGGGAATATTTGGATGATTATGAAACACACCCTTGTTTTAGTTTTGATGGTCTTTGGAATTATTTGTTAGTATTAATATATATATGCCAAAACTAATCGCACTAATTTGTAAGAAGTCTTCAATTTCTGCCGAAGACTTTAAAACTTACTATGAAGCTAACCATGTTCCATTGATTGAAAGTCTCTTCCCAACCTTAACAGGTTACAAAAGAACCTATCTGCTTGAGTCTAATATGCTTAATGATTCATTGCCGCTAGAGTCTGAAGGTGGTCAAACTCCATTTGATGTAATTACAGAACTGACTTTTGATGATGAAGAAGGTTTAAATCAATTCTTTGCTAAAGGGGCAGATGAAGAGGTTGTAGAAGCTATCAGGAAAGACGAATCTAATTTTTTAGATGGCGAGAAAACTATTATGTATAGAGTTGATTAAAAGAGGATGATGAAGAAATTACTAACCCTATTACTTCTATCGCCTTTGGCATTTGCTGAAGATATATCTGAGTATCAAAGAATAACTCCAAAGGAACTAAAGATTCAGGACAATCTTGAGAGAACAATTCTAGATTACTCAACCAGTGATGAATTGGGCATGAATCAGATGTTAGCTCCGGTAGGTTGGACTGAACCTATTGTGTCACTTGAGTTTGAGCTTAGGGGTGTTGTAATCGCTGGAGTTCTTGGTCTTGAATTTAAAGAAGAAACAGCAAAGTTTAATGTCAATGAAGGGTTTGTGATTCCTAAAAATACCAAAGTTAGAATCCATAATGCTGGGAATGTTCCATTGCATCTTGTTGAGATACTCAGACCCGGCTACAAAGAATCGCTAGTCAAGGAGTATGAGAGTTTTGAGTAAGAACATCCTCCTCACATTGATGCTCCTTTCACCATTGGCATTTGCTGAAGCTACTCAATTGCCTTCTAATGATTCAGGTAACATGTCTCCGGTTGAAGCAGTATCAAAATATTTTAAGCACTTTAACAAAGCAGATAAGGAATCATTAGATCAATCATCAGACTCTCCATTTATATTTAGTAGAGGAGGTATTCAGACTGCATATAAAAGATATGGAGATTCAGTAGACTTTGATGGTCTCAAGAAACAAGGTTGGGCATATTCAAAAATTAACACGTCAAAATTAATTTATGAAGATGCGATGAGTGCAATGGTAGATATTAACTTTTCTAGATTCAATAAAGATGATGAGGTTATCTCGACCACAGATGTCACCTATTTAATGCTACGCAAAGAGAATCAATGGAAAATGAAAGCTGGTTTTGTTTTTGGCAATCTATCGCTTGGGGCTGACTGATTAAATGGAGTCTATTCAATCAAACTTGGCAAGGCTTTTGGTGTAGCAGTGGCAATCTTATTTAGCTTGAAGGTTCTTGAGTTTGTTTTGAAGACTTCTCAAACTGGTTAAGGCTTTAAAAATGCTTAAAATGTTCGACGTCTATATATATACCCAGTGGGGTGGGGTGGCGTTCCTGCCTACCCGGGTCAAGGAAAGAAGGCATAAAGGAATAAGACTCTTTACCTCGTTGCGAAAATCAGTATCATAAGCAGTCTGTACTAACTAAGAATACCAGTGTTAGTAGATAGGTCG
>DKMG01000028.1:0-2842 GCA_002469975.1 Proteobacteria bacterium UBA7420 | reverse complement strand
CATTAGCGGGAATAGCTCAGCTGGTAGAGCGCAACCTTGCCAAGGTTGAGGTCGCCAGTTCGAACCTGGTTTCCCGCTCCAGTTTTTAACCTCTCACATGTATTAAATTAGTAATAATTCTTTCTGAATAGTTTCATCGAGTAGTGGTAACACCTCTACACTTTTTAGGTTCTCTTCTAACTGCTCTATTTTAGAGGCTCCTAGAATGACCGTTGAAACATTCTTATTTAGCAGACACCAAGCAATTGCTAGTTTAGACATACTTACATTTAATTTTTCTGCAATAAGTACTAATGATGCAACTCTTGTCATTCTCTCTTGACCACGATCAGACTCAACCATGCTCTTCTTGAGCCATTCATAACCTGCTAAAGATGCTCTTGATCCTTCGGGAATTCCCTCTAAATATTTTCCTGTCAAAGCGCCAGAAGCCAAGGGTGACCAGATTGTTGTGCCAAGTCCATATTTCTCATAAAGAGGCCCATATTCCTTTTCGAATCTATTCCTATCAAGAAGATTGTATTGAGGCTGCTCCATAGTAGGAGGGGTTAGATTATTTGCATAAGCAAATTCATAAGCTTCTGAAATTTCTTCTGCACTCCATTCAGATGTTCCCCAATAGAGAATTTTTCCTTGTGTTACGAGATTATGCATTGCCCATACAGTTTCGCTAATTGGAGTATCAGGATCTGCTCGATGACAAAAATATAGATCTAAATAATCAACCTGCAACCTTTCCAAAGCTTGGTGACAGGCTTCGGTTATATGTTTTCTGCTCAGCCCTATTTGAGTAGGCAGGGGATTTTCTTTGGCGCCGAAAAATACTTTTGAAGATACGCAATAAGAATCTCTTGGGTTACTGAGCGCTTTAAGCGCTTTGCCCATCACCACCTCAGATTGTCCTCTCTCATAACCCTCAGCATTATCAAAAAAGTTAATGCCTGCATCTAAGCAAGTTCCGAACATCTTTTCAGCTAAATTTGTATCTACTTGCTTATTAAATGTTACCCAAGATCCAAATGATAACTCCGAAACTTTTAATCCTGATCTACCTAAATTTCTATATTTCATAATGTTATTAATTAGTTTTGTCCTTGTCAGTCCGATATCGCTCAAACCAAGCAAGAATATGATCAACTTTTGATATCAGTCGCGATGGCCTTCCAGCAATCCCATGAGAAGTATCAGGAAGACGAACCATAGCACTATCTACTCCTCGCAATCGAAGAGCCTGGTAGAATTGTTCGGTTTCCGAAATTGGTGTTCTTCTATCATCCTCACCTGTCAGCAACATCGTTGGTGTAGTTACATTCCCCATGAGTGATAGGGGCGATCTTTTCCAATAATGCTCTAAATGCTCCCAGGGAGGTCCTGGAAATTGATGGTATATTTGACCAACCATAGAGTCAGCCGTAAGCGGTTTACTCAGCCAGTTAATTACAGGCTTAGCAGCAACTGCTGCGTTAAAGCGATCAGTCAGGCCAACTGCATAAGCGGTTGCAATACCTCCGGCACTCCCACCGGCAATAAAGAGATTTTCATCATCAACAAAGCCAAGATCGATCATCGCATCAATCCCTGACATGTGATCTGCAAAATCTTCGCTGCTTGCATATTTGTACTGCAAAAGCAGTGCAAAATCTTCTCCATAGGACAAGCTGCCTCGATAGTTGTCATAGAAGACAACGTATCCAGCTGCAGCCATGATTTGCATTTCGGCAGAGAAATATGGGCCGTAAGCAAGATGTGGGCCACCATGAATTTCAAGAATCAGTGGGTACTTCTTGGATGGATCGAAGTCTGGTGGAGTGATATACCACCCCTGTATTTCCTGACCATCAAAAGATGAGTTATAGATAATTTCATTAACCAATCCCAGTTTTTTATGCTCCAACAGATCTTCGTTTAAAGCAGTGAGAACTTTTGCCTGACCTTCATTGACGACAGCAATATTGGCTGGTCGATTGGGCAGACCATAGGTGAAAGCAATTGTATTATTGGTCGCATGGAACCCACCTGAAAGATAAGGTCTTCCGATCGTTGTTCCTCCTAACCCTTTGATTACCTCATTAAACTTACCTTTGATGGTGACTTGACCAATTTTTCGAACGCCTCGTTCGTCATATGCAAAGTAGAGAGATTTACTATCATTCGTCCAAATAACATTATTTGCATCTCCATCAAGGTCTTCTGTTAGGAGGCGTATATTTTTTCCGTTTATATCCATGATCGCAAGATGATCAGGTGTATAAGCTAGCGGCCGTCTGTCTTCTTGACTAAAAGCAATCAATTTTCCATTTGGCGAGATAACTGGGGAGCGCTCTGCACCAGGTTGAGTTGTAATTTGTTTAATTTCCTTTGTTGATAGTGCAACCGAATAAATATCAGCCTCATCAGTTACAAGCTCCCAATCCTCAGAGCGGTATGCAGAAAAGAAAATACGATTGCTGTCTTGGGACCATGCAAGTGAACCATAGTGATTAAAATTGCCTTCTGTTAGTTGCCGTGCTGAGCCACCATCTGCAGGAATTACAAACACATGGCGGTAGGCTGGTTCAACAATTCCCTGACCGTCATACTGATATTGGGTCGTAGTAACAGTTATGGCTTTCTTTGCCCAAGAAGCGCCTTTGGGTTGCGTGCGTGGTTTTGCAATTGACTCGGATGAGGCTTTGACATTCATGGTGAACGCAAGCCACTTGCCATCGGGTGACCAAGAGAGGCTCGAAGGTGACTCAAGCAACTGTGAAATTAATGCGGTCTCACCGTTATCAACCCAGCGGACATGTATCTGTTGGGAGCCACTATCATTGGAGACGAATGCAAGCTTTTTTCCATCTGG
>DKMG01000050.1 GCA_002469975.1 Proteobacteria bacterium UBA7420 | reverse complement strand
TTATGTTTGACTGCTAAACCTTTGCAAGTTTTTTGCTAGTTTTTTGGCAAGTCGTTTAAAAATTTTTAGTGCTGCTCTAATATCTTGTGCATCAATTTTTTCTGCCAATGAATACCCGTCCCAATATGAAATGCTGTATCCATAATTATGCTCCATCAACTCTAAAGACGCTGCATCATTGTTTGAAGAATCTTTGTGTGCAATCAATACCAAGTGCTTGCTAAGCTCGATCGAAGTATTTCCAACTTCTGTAAAAATAGATTTATATAAATTTTCTATCTTGATGAGGTTCGTCTCAATGTTGTGATTTGGGTAAGGGTCCCTCATGAGTGCTTACCCATCTTTTAAGGTGAGCATGGGAGAGGTATAAATTGTTTTTTTGATCGACATGATGCCCGCAATAAATATAAAAATTATGGCAGCCATAAAACCCGTTCCAAGGATAGCTGGGTTTGGAGAATAGGATAGTTCTAACACTTGGGTAAAGATCACGCCAGATAATACTACTGCAGCAATCACGGCTGTCATTGCAGACAATATACCGAGTACTAAAAACTCTGAAGCTGCTGCTTGAAAGATTAGAGATCGTTTTGCACCAATGGCATGAAGGATGGCAGCTTCTTTCTTTCGCTGATCTGTGTTTGAAAATATGGATGCAATCAGCGCAAGGATGCCAGCAGCCAAAGCTAAAATAAAAATGTATTGCACTGCCAAAGATGCGCTTGAAAGAGTATTTTGTACCTGCTTTATAACAGCTCCAATATCAACCTTTGTGATGGTTGGGAAACGCTCAACAAAGCTTGCCATGATACTGCTCTCTTCTGGAACTCTAATACTTGTAATATAAGAATTAGGCAATGTTTTGCCTATGCTTGGTGAGAGCAAGAAAAAGAAATTTGGAGAAAAGCTTTCCCATGAGACTTCTCTAAAACTTGTAACAGTTGCATAAAAGTTATTACCGCCTGCAGAAAAGTAAAGTTCATCGCCTAGGGCTAAGCCCATAGATTTGGCCACACTGTCATCTACTGAGACCTCAGCCATGGATCTGTTCTCTTGCCACCAAGAACCCTGCACGATGGTATTAGATTCGGGCAGTGTTTCTTGCCAGGTTAGGTTCGCCTCTCTCTCCATTACATTGTCTGAATCTAATAGCTCTGTATTGTTGCGCTTCACTGAAAGGAGCCTGCCTCTGATTAAAGGTGTGAATACTGGTGATAAATCTGCTGTATCAGCAAAGTATTCTGAAATATTTTTAAGATCATATTCTTGAATATTAAAAAGAAAATTATTTGGTGTGTCTTCCTGCAATGTGTCAGTCCATGAATCAACTAAATCTGTTCTTGTCTCTGCTAGAACTAACAAAAAAACCAATGACAGGCCAAAGATGATGATTTGAAGAATACTTTCATTGCCTCTTTGCACAAGGTTTTTTAGTCCCAATTTCCACCCTATACCTGAAGATAATTTGATCAACGAGAGAGCATAGATCATCCCTTTTCCAATTAAAAACAACAAGATTGTGACGGCGATCAAAGCTCCAACTATATATAAAATCAGCTCAATATTTTTGAAAAGAATAATTAAAAATATCAGCATAGTTGCTGAGGCTACTAAATAGATCATCAGATTTCTGGTCATCCCTATGCTGAAATCATTTCTTAAAATTCGAATGGGTTCTGACTCACTCAGTATTTTTAAATAGGGGGATGCCACGCCAAATACAACACAAAAGGAGGCGACAAAACCCAGGATGACTGGTTTAAATGAGGGCGGTGGTAGCTCAGTATTAATAATGTCCTGAAGGGCGTTAATGAGCAGAGACTGTAATAGATACCCACCAAGCAAACCAACAAGGGTTGCAAGCAATGCCATTAAAGCCAACTGCATAATTTGCGAGCCCAGGATAAACATTTTCGAGGCACCAAATACTTTCATTAAAGAGGTTTGTAGGAGATTACGAGCTGCATATCTTCGGACGGCCATCATCGAGGTGATAACAGAAATAATGATAGTAAAAAGACTGGCGAGATTAAAAAAAATGGTCGAGCTCTCAAGCGCCTCCCCAAGATTCTCGGCTGCCTCCTCTGCTTTTTGAACTCTGATATCTGCTGGCATATCTTGAAGACTATCAAGAAAATTTTGTATGTTTTTTTGTGATCCGGCAAATAGGTTTCGATAAACTACCCTGCTGCCTGTTTGGATGATTCCCATTTCTGCCAAATCATCAATATTTACAATAATAGTTGGATAAAATCCAAAAAATCCTGAGTTACGATCTGGGTACTCTTGTATGACCCCCTCAACAATAAAAGTCTTATTCCCAATAATAACCTCGCCGTTTTGTTTTAACTCTAAGGCTTCTAATATCTTTGACTCTACCCACAAAGAACCGCTTTTGGGTGCGCCCTGATGGGTCAAAGTGCCGCCATCAATCATGGAAATATCGAGGCTCCCCTTTAAGGGGTAGGATTCAGAGGTTGCCTTAATGGAGCTTAATAAATTATCTTCATTCGCAATGGCCATACTTAAAAAGGATACCGTTTCTGCTGTCTTCAGCTCATTGTTTTTTGCTAGCTCTAGATAGTCTGACCCGAGCTCTGAGGCTGAGCGAAGGATTAGATCGGCACCAAGAATGCTGGAGGCTTGTTCTTTCATCGAAGACTGCAATCTGTCGCCCAAAAAACCAACGCTAGAAATAGCAGTGACGCTCAAGACAATGGCAAGTGACAAGATTAGTAGGTCACCACTAGTAATTTCAGACCAGAATTTTTTTATGCCGTAGAGAAGGCCTCTCATCATAAAAGCTCACCTTCTGATAGCTCATAAACTTTGCTGCATTTTTCAGCCAAAGCTAAGTCATGGGTAACTAAGACCAAGGTGGTTTCTAGTAAGTCATTCACAGAAAATAAGAGATCAGTGATTGCGCTTGAGCTTTTTGTATCAAGGTTTCCAGTTGGCTCATCTGCAAATAAAATTTTTGGTTTGTTCACCATGGCCCTAGCTATGGCTACCCGCTGCTTCTCTCCACCACTCAACTGAGTTGGGAAGTGGTGTACCCTTTTTTCTAAACCAACACTGAGGAGAGCTTCTTCTGCCTTGGACTGAGCATCATCTATTCCAGAGATCTCTAGTGGCAACATGACATTGTCTAGCGCTGAAAGCTTAGGCATTAAATGAAAGGACTGAAATACAAATCCAACATCTAGCCCTCTAATTTGGGCTCTCTGATCCTCATCCAGCAAAGTAATTTCTGAGCCCAGAAGGGAGACGGATCCTGTGCTGGGTAAGTCAAGGCCTGCCATAATTGCGAGCAATGTTGTTTTGCCAGACCCGGATGGGCCCACCAGAGACACCAGCTCGCCAGACTCGATTGATAAATTAACATCCTTGACTATTGTCAAAGCCCCCTCTGGGCTGTTAACTTCTTTTGTAATGTTTTTAACTTCTAAAATTAACTCTTTCACTATTTGCCTTTTGGTAAATTCAGCCATTTTACTGTCAGTAATGGTACCAGTAAATTCTGCTGACACGATAGACACATCAACCAATACCATAGTGGTTCTGGGTGACAGCTTAAGTGCTGGGTATGGCGTAAGACTAAACCAGTCCTGGCCTTCATTGCTGGATAAAAAGATTCAAAAGCAAGATTTAGGATTTACAGTTGTGAATGCAGGCATTAGTGGGGATACAACATCGGGTGGTCTCTATCGGCTACCTAAGCTTTTAAGTCAACATCAGCCTAAGCTTGTGATTTTAGAGCTCGGAGGAAACGATGGTTTGCGAGGCATGTCTCTAAAAAAAGTGGTTAGAAAAAATCTTGACCAGATGATTCGCATGATTCGCTCGTCCGGCGCCTCTGTTCTTCTAGTTGGGGTTGAGCTGCCACCGAATTATGGAAAAAATTATACTGAGAACTTTAAGAAAATATTTGATGATTTGGCACAAGAATATCAACTGATTTTAATCAATGGCTCAATTCAAGAAATGACAGAAATGGGTCTTATGCAATCAGATGGGATTCATCCAAACAAAGGTGGTCATGAGCTTGTTGCCAAAGAGGTCTGGATAAAATTACAGCCTTTGTTGCTGAAGCTCAGCGCCAGTTAGAAAGCTTAAATAGGTTGCTTGCGTTTATATTGCAGGGTTTTGTAGATCTTGCTTGCGCCATACAGGCTCCAGGAAACAACAATTCCCCACCATAAAACAAAAAACCAATCATTTTTGTTGGTTCCATTCCATTCCAGCCACTCAAAGACAAATGCTTCGGCAAATAAATCAAAGG
Source organism: Proteobacteria bacterium UBA7420 (assembly GCA_002469975.1). Classification (GTDB taxonomy): domain Bacteria; phylum Pseudomonadota; class Gammaproteobacteria; order Magnimaribacterales; family D2472; genus D2472. The sequence goes on along the minus strand of DKMG01000050.1, from coordinate 8,894 downwards.
CTAGCCAAGCAAAAAATCCAAAGACCCATAGTATAAGAAAATATACTGTTTTCATTTGAGGGATGTGAAATTGCTCAGCTTCTTGCAAGATTTCAGGCGGCAAAATAAAGGCGCCTCTTTTTAAGAGCCATGTTTGCAGTATATGTTCCGCCATGAGGTCGCCATAATAATGAGCAAACTCCCCGCCTCGCTTTTCTGAATGTTCAAAGATGAGCCCACGATGAATTGCCTGTTGATCTATTTGTAACAACACAACTTCCTCATGTTCTGCAAAATATAGTTCCAGGGTTGCGTTTAATTGCAAGGCAGATGACAGGTGAACAAAGCCATCTTTTGAGTCAAGGCTCGTGGTTATTTTTCCTGTCTGGGATACTGTCTCCCATTCCTGTTTAGATAAAACTTTATAAACTAGATTGGTCATTGGGTATTGCTTTATTGTCAGTTAGAGCGCTAAAGAGAGTATGGCACTAAAGTCTCTGTTGGAAATCAAGAACCGTGGCATTAATGCAGTATCGTGAAGAGCCGTTAGGCCCATCAGGAAAAACGTGGCCAAGGTGAATATCAGAGGTCTTAGATCTGATTTCTGTCCTGCGCATCCCATAACTATTGTCTGGCTTTGTGTAAACAGAGCCATCTACTGGCTTAGTAAATGATAGCCACCCAGTGGAAGAATTAAATCGATCTCTGGTATCAAATAAAGGCGCTCCACTTAACTTGTCAAGAAATACTCCATCTGGAGTATTTTTAAAAATTTCATACTCCTTGCAAAACCTAGCATCTGTTCCCTTGCCGAAGGCTACTTTGTAAGCCTCTGAGTTGCCTAGCTTAAAATAACCGAGCGCTTCGTAAAATTCCTTAGGTGACATAAAGCCTTGATGGCCAAATACCTCTTTTCCATCTTCTAAAAATAGAATGGTTGGGGTGGCCCATGTTGGCGAGTTAATAGTTAGTCCTTTTAAGTGGCTGGCCAGTCTAAAAGTAAGCGGTATATCACCAAGATACTTGCTTGTTACCTCGGTCTTAAACTTTTCACAGTATGCACAATAGCCTTCTGGCTCAATGACCACGATAGTTTTTCCTTGGGCGAGAGCGGTATTATCAGGTATGGGCACACTTGTTGTTGTGCTGAACTTCACGCCTGTGGAATGATCTGGGCAATAACCATTTGGATTCTTTTTGATGTAATCCTGATGGTATTTCTCTGCTTCGTAAAACTTAGTAATGGGCTTGATCTGTGTGGTAATTTTTCCATAGCCCGCATCTGCAAGAAGCGCCTGATAGTTAGATTTAGCTCTTTCAATTACTAGCCTTTGTTGTTCGTTTGAATACAGAACAATAGATCTGTACTGAGTTCCTACATCATTGCCTTGTCTGTTCAGCTGAGTGGGGTCATGTGACTCAAAATAATGTATTAAAAGATCTTCTGTGGAAATAATATTTTTGTTGTAAGTGACCTCCACAACCTCTGCATGATTATTAGGATTAAACTTATGTTTCAGCTTGGTAATTTCTCTGTAACTAGGTCGAACCCCCTCTCCATCAGCATAGCCAGAGACTGCGTCTATAACTCCCGGCAAAGCTTCATAGCCCTTTTCAGCACCCCAAAAGCAACCAGAGCCTAAGACAATTTTCTCAGAATGGATGGTCGCCTCATCGATCGCAGAAAATGCGAAGATGCTAAAAAAGAACAAAACATTTAAAGGAAATAGCTTCATTTAATAAAAGGTAAGAGTGAGACTCGGCCAACCAAGCATAGCCTGAGCAACCAGCCCCCTAAAAGTGGGAAACCAGATGCAAGAAAGTGTATCAGATGCTCATCACCGCTTGCATCATAAAATGATGCTACCAACATAAAACAACTTACTAAAAAACCAGCCCAATGAAATAAAAGACCTAAATTGCTTTTCATTAATATGCTTACACTATCCTATCAAATAACTTCGTATTTGATTGTCCCACGGTCATCATCAAGCGTTCAGCAAAATGAAACAAAGCTAGGTACAACCATGTGCTAAGAGCTAATTTAAAATCAAAAGGTATGGCTGCAATGTATGTCTGCAGAAGAGAGCCGCCGCCTGAAAACCATACGGCACCATTTACCACAATGTGCCAAATAGCAATTGCACTAACGCTGCCCCAAGCAATGCTCTGGGTGTAGCGACTGACAAAGGGTGCAACAGCAAACACTATTAACATGGTCGTCAATATGAAGCCGTTGACGGGATCCAAAAAAAGGTTGGTAAATGCAATAATGCTGACGGGCAATAGATGTTGTATGCGCTTGTCATCGGTTAGTCTAGGCATAAAAACAGCCAAGGCTAACAAAGGTGAGAAATTTGCTGGCAATCCAATAAATCTGCTAATAACCAGAAGCGATAATAAAAATAATAGATTCTTCCACATAATTTTTCCTTAGTTTGGGGCCTCGGCAGGCTACTTCATATTATAGTGCAACTATTGATTGTTGGTTAAAGATCAATGCCCTTACGCGCCATCACTCCTTCATTGTATGCATGCTTAACATCTTTAATTTCAGATACAGTGTCAGCCCATGCTTTCAATGCAGAGCCTCCACCCCGACCCGTTACAACCACAGATTGATTGCCAGGGCGATTATTTAAAGCTTTGATAATATTGGTTTCATCAAGGTAATCAAAACTAATCATGTAGGTCAGCTCATCCAGTACAACCAGATGATAGCTCTCATCCTGTAGCATTTCTTCAGCAATAGCCCAGCTTGTTTTGGCTGCTGCAATATCTGATGAGCGATCCTGAGTGTCCCAGGTAAAGCCCGTATTCATTTGATGAAAAGTGACCGAAGGACATTTTTCACGCACATAAATCTCTTCGCCTGAAAGTTGCTGACCTTTAATGAACTGGACCACACCCACTTTATAGTCATACCCAAGCGACCTCATAACCATTCCAAAGGCAGAGCTCGATTTGCCCTTGCCATTGCCCGTAAGCAATATGCCAACACCTCGGTCAATATCTGCTGCTGCAACCGAAGCATCTATGCTCTCTTTTAAGGCTTCCATTTTTTTCTGATGGGTTTTTTGCTTTTTATCTTGCTCGCTGCTCATGGATACTCACTCTCTTAATAATGCAACTATATCAGTAGGCCTCGCGATCAACGAATCTAAAGCTTATAACGGACTCCAACATTCGCACTAAAACCCAGGGTTTGATAGCTGAAGACTTCTTCATAACTCTCGTCAAGCAAGTTATCAAATCGCACATATACGTCTAGGTTTGGTGTGGCCCTGTAATTGGCACTTAGGTTAACGACGGTATAGTCAGCTAGTTTTACGTTTTTAGGATAGACCACATCCATTTGAGAGCCGTTGTACTGAGCATTAGCATTAATATGCAGAGAGTCCATAGCCTGCCAAGATAAATTTAAACTCCCGATGTGACGGGCGCGCCTAACCTCATCCACCAAACGATTAGCTCCATCAGACTCGACTGAATCAGTGTAAGTGTATGAAGTATTTAGGGACACAGCATCATTTAACTTGTTAACAGTTGTGAGCTCCATGCCTTGTCGCTTACTTAGGCCTTGTCTATTTTTAGAAGTATATCGAAATGTCACTGGGTCCATAAAATTGCCATCAATTTCATTCTCTAATTCTGAATTAAAAAATGTGACAGATAAGGTTGAGCCGCCCTGATTAAATAGTTGGTCTATGCCAAGCTCCCAATTAGAAGACTCTTCTGGTTCTAGCGATGGATTGCCAATAAAGTTAGTGTAAAAACCAAAACGCTCAGTAAAAGTTGGATTTTTAATTGCTGTGCCATAGGCGCTTCGCAGGCGAACACTGTCGTTAATTTGATAAATGGCCTCAACCCTTGAAGTGTCGCTACTATTGAATTCAGAGTTATCATCATGACGAGTGCTAACTGCTAGCGTAAGTTTTTCAGAGATATCAGCTCGGTACTCTAGAGCCAAACTATCAGTGTCACGACTTCGACTTTGATTGGGATCATAGATACCAAAAACACCATAATCATTGATGGGTCCTCGCTGTTGGAATTCTTCCTCCTCTCGCTCAATCAACAAAGACAACCGATGATTGAGCTCATCCCAAAGCAAAGAGCTCACCAATCTATACTGATCCTTGTTTGAGTCTGTCACTGTGCCTGGTGTTCTTTGATTAAATTCAGCATTTTTATTGGTTGACTGTGCCATGGAGAGCTGATGCTGCCAATGACCATTGAAAGATGAATAATCTGCTTTTAATTGCATGGTTGCGCTACGGAATTTGGATACATTGTCTTGATCGTCAATCAAGCTATCAAAATCGCTATCTGCATCATACTCATTCATGCCATCTGATTGGCGGGCTGCAAAAGTAAGGCGCAGTTGATCGCTGGCTCTCCACCCAGATTTTAAATTTAGATTGGTGTTCTCATACCCATCTTTTTCAGAGCCTGAGCGAGAAATATTTTCCCCGTCTGTCTGAAGATCACTTACTCCAAGGCGCATATCAAAACCCCCATCTTTAAAACCGATGCTTATCCCGTTGTTTTGAGTGTTAAAGCCACCTGTTTCAAAAAAGGCATTTGCACTTAGGGGTTGGTCGGCGCTTCGAGTAATAATATTCACAACACCAGCCATGGCATCACTTCCTAGCATAGAGCTTTGAGGCCCACGAATAATTTCTATGCGCTCAATATGAGCTGCGACTAAAGTGCCCCAGTTAAACTCATCACTCTGCGCTGGATTGTTAGCTTCTACACCATCAACCAATACAAGTAGGTGGTTAGCTTCTCCACCCCTCATTCTGATTTGTGTTTGGGAGCCCTGAGCGCCACTTCGACTGACTGCCAATCCTGCAACGTCACGCAGGAGATCACTCGCACTTACAACAGCTCTATTGTTTATTTCATTTCTGTCAATAATGGTAATTGCATTGGCTGAGCGATTAATAGTGATAGGAAGCAATGAGGCGCTAACTAGAATGTTTTCCATGTCTCCATCTGGTTGTTGGGCACTAGCAATATTAGGCATGACAAAAGAAATACATAACATTAAAGCTAAGAATTTATTCATAAATATAAAGCCTAAGGGACAGTAATAATTTAAAAGCGATTAGTAGCCTAAAACAGGGGCAAGCCAAATCTCGTTCTCATCCATGCTTTCGTCTCTTGCTTGAGAGTAAGCCTCAACTTGATCCTTATCTACTCTTCCAAGCTGAAAGTAGTGAGATTCTGGGTGAGAAAAATAGAATCCGCTCACGCTGGCTGTTGGCCACATAGCCAAAGATTCTGTGAGGGTAAGATCTATATTCTTCTCAACATCTAGGAGCTGCCAAATAGCTAATTTTCCACGATGATCTGGGCAAGATGGATAACCTGGAGCTGGTCGAATACCTTGATATTTTTCGCTAATCAAAGCGTTGTTGTCGAGCTCCTCTTTTTTTGCGTAGCCCCAAAGTTCACAACGAACTTTTTTGTGAGCCCACTCGGCAAACGCCTCAGCAAAGCGATCAGCCAAAGCTTTTAAAATAATTGCATTGTAATCATCGAGCTCCTCTTCAAAGCGCTGAATGTGCTCATCAATCCCATGACCAGCAGTTACGGCAAATGTGCCAATGTAATCATCTTTCTCATCTATAAAATCAGCAAGGGAATTAGATGCTAAGTCTTCTCTAGATTTCTGTTGGCGAAGGCAGTGTAATAATACTTCCTCTGAGGAAGCATCAGCCTCTATAGCAATAGCATCGCCAAGTGAGCGCGCTGGAAATAGACCAATCACTCCTTTGGGCTTAAGCCATTTCTCATTTATTAATTGTTTGAGTATTAACTGGGTATCATCCCAAAGTTTTCGAACTTCTGGGCCCTTCACCGGATCCGACAATAAATCAGGGAAGCGACCGCTAAACTCCCACGCATTAAAATACGGCATCCAGTCAATAAACTCATGAAGCTCTTCAAGGCTTGGAGAAAGCACCGTGATGCCTGGCTTTAATGGAGCAGCTTCTTTCAGCTCCATATCTAGTATTGCTTTGCGCGTTATAGCCTCAGGAAAGGGCCTTAAGGGTGTGGTAGCTCTTGAGGCATAAGCATCTCGCTTGTTGGTATGTGCTAATGCTAACTCTTCAGCATAGGCGTCGCGCTCAGTCATGAGTCGTTTTGCAACACGCACAGATCTAGAGGCATCTTTAACATACACCACTGTCCCTGAATAAGCGGGATCAATTTTTACGGATGTGTGGGCTGGGCTGGTTGTCGCTCCACCTATGAGCAAAGGTCGAGTATCACCTCTGCGCTCCATTTCTTTTGCAACACCAACCATTTCGTCGAGTGATGGGGTAATTAAGCCTGACAAGCCTATAAAATCGCAGTTTTCCTTGTCTGCAACTTCTAGTATTTTCTCCGTCGGCACCATGACACCCAGATCAATCACCTCAAAGTTATTGCACTGCAAAACTACACCGACAATATTTTTACCAATGTCATGAACATCTCCTTTAACAGTCGCGAGAACAATTTTGCCGTCTGACTGCATTTTTCCACCACCTTTTTCTTTTTCAATAAAAGGCACAAGATAGGCTACTGCTTTTTTCATGACTCGTGCAGATTTAATAACTTGAGGTAAAAACATTTTGCCGGCCCCAAATAAATCTCCCACATGATTCATGCCGTCCATCAAGGGGCCTTCAATAACATCCAAGGGTTTTTCTGCTAACTGCCTAGATTCTTCAACATCCTCGACAACAAAAGTATCAACGCCTGTGACCAATGAGTGTTTTAATCTTTCATTAATGGAAAGACTGCGCCAATCCTGGTCAATGCTACTGATTGAGGCGCTGTTGCTGTCTGCATATTTTGGGGCAAGAGTTAACAGCGCTTCAGTAGCCCCTGGGTTACGATTGAGAATTACATCCTCCACAACCTCTCGAAGTTCCTCAGGTAACTCATCATATATGGCAAGCTGCCCAGCGTTAACTATGGCCATGGTCAGGCCATTTTTGATGGCGTGAAAAAGGAAAACTGAATGCATGGCTTCGCGAAGCACGTTGTTGCCACGAAAGCTAAACGATACGTTGGACAAGCCTCCTGATAAGGATGCTCCAGGGCAAAGTTTTTTTATCTCAGCGCAAGACTGAATAAAAGATAGCCCGTATACATTGTGTTCTTCGATCCCTGTAGCAACCGCAAAAATATTTGGATCAAAAATAATATCATGGGGGTCTAAGCCGACTGTTTGGGTTAGTAGGTCATAGGCGCGCTTACAAATCTCTACCTTTCTTTTTAAGGTATCTGCTTGCCCCTCCTCATCGAAAGCCATCACCACAACAGCCGCACCATAGCGCTTAACCAACTTTGCTTGCTGAATAAATGCCTCTTCCCCTTCTTTCATTGAGATGGAGTTAACAATAGATTTGCCTTGCACGCACTTCAGACCAGCTTCTATGATCGACCATTTACTTGAATCTATCATGAGGGGGACTTTTGAAATATCAGGCTCGCCGGCTATGAGATTTAAGAACCGAACCATGGCTGACTCTGAATCCAGCATCCCTTCATCCATGTTGATGTCGATGATCTGCGCGCCATTTTCAACCTGCTGTCTTGCAACCTGAAGAGCAGCCTCATAGTCTCCAGCTTCAATTAATTTTCTAAAAGCAGCAGATCCAGTGACGTTAGTTCGCTCTCCAATGTTAATAAATAGGCTGTCCGCATCAATCTCCAACGGCTCTAAGCCACTAAGCAGCATGGATTGTGGTTTAGCAGCTGGCACTCGAGGGGTAAGATTTGTTGCTGCCTCTTTAATAAGCTTGATGTGCAGGGGTGTTGTCCCACAACAGCCACCAACAATATTAAATAAACCCTCTTCACCAAACTCTTTAATAATTTCTGCCATCTCTGCAGCAGACTGATCATACTCACCAAATTGATTGGGCATCCCCGCGTTGGGATGAGCGCTAACGTAACAATCAGAGATTTGTGAAAGCTTTTGCAAGAATGGTCGAAGTTCAGCTGCTCCCAATGCACAATTCAACCCCACAGAGATTGGTTTAGCGTGCCGGACTGAATGCCAGAATGCTTCAGTGGTTTGGCCGGAGAGTGTTCGACCAGAGGCGTCAGTTATCGTCCCAGAAATCATAATGGGAATATCTATACCTCTCTCTTGCGCAACACAATCAATGGCAAAAAGAGCGGCTTTGGCATTAAGCGTATCGAAGATTGTCTCAACCATAATTAAATCAGCCCCGCCATCTAGCAACGCTGCTGTTGCTTCGCTATAGGTTTCAACAAGCGCATCAAAGGTAATATTTCGATACGCAGGATCTTCTACATCCGGGCTCAATGAGCAGGTGCGACTACTGGGCCCTAAAATTCCTGCAATATAAACTTCTTGATCATTGGTCTGTTGGAATTGATCGGCTGCGGCTCTAGCAATTTTTGCTGCCTCAAAATTTAACTCATAGACGAAATCCTCCATGCCGTAATCCGCCATCGATGGCGCATTGGAATTAAATGTATTGGTCTCAATAATATTTGTGCCGGCTTCCAGGTACTGCTTATGAATGCCTGAAATAATGCTAGGCTGAGTGAGGCTCAAAAGGTCATTGTTGCCTTTGAGGTCGCTTGGCCAATCTGCAAAGCGCTCCCCTCGATAATCCTTTTCTTGCAAATCATGGCCTTGGATCATGGTTCCCATGGCGCCATCTAAGAGAAGTATTTGAGAGTTCAGTGATTGAGAAATTTTATCTCTAACTGAAAGCAAAGATTTGTCAGGCATAGGGTCAGCTTAAATAGTTAATGTGGCTATTTTAACACTTATTGCCGCTGCAATTAAGTGATGGATTTCCTTAATTATTTAAGCTCTTCCATAAATAAATGCAGAGGTAAGTTCTGTAGGGGATGTAATGCTGTCCGGTGTA